>JAZDDE010000218.1:0-2140 GCA_036679495.1 Gemmatimonadota bacterium
CGTGTTCCGGGAATCGGACCGGCTACGGCCGCCCGACTGGCCGTTCACCTAACGCTTTCCCCGGTACAGCCCGCTTCCGCCGCCCCCTTGAGCATCAACCGGGCAGAAATCAAGGATCTGGAGCAAATCCCACGAATCGGTCCGGTTTTAGCCCGAAGAATAGTAGCCGATCGCGATCGGCTGGGCAGCTTCAAGCGTCCGGAGGATCTGCTACGCGTGGCAGGGATTGGAACGGCCACGCTTGACAGGCTAAGGCCATACCTGCGATTCGACTGACGAGTTCGGCCAGAATCCACCGTTTTCCGGCGCTTTAATGCCCTACGGGGGAGTAGGCATTCCGTGTGGCGTCACCGGGCACGCTTGTTGCTCTCCCTACCGCCGGTCGCGGGCTCGGAAGTTGATCCGAAGCCCATAACCCAGGCGCACCCCGCCTAGGCAGGGTCAGAAACAAGCGGACACGCATGTCTTCGACATCCATAGAACGGGACCATATCGGCGAGCTGCTGCTGCGTGAGAAGACGATCACGCAGGAACAACTGGACCAGGCCCTGGACGAGCAGGCGAAGAGCGGAACGAGGCTCGGCTATACGCTTGTATCATCCGGAGCGGTCGCAGAAGCCGACATGCTCAAGCTGTTGTCACGCCTTTACCGGGTGCCCGGCGTTGAGCTCTCAGAGATCGAAGTCGATCCCAAGATCCTGAAGCTGGTCCCCGCCGATTTCTCCAATAAGCACCTGGTATTGCCGCTTCGGCGGGTGGGCCGGACCCTGACGGTCGCCCTTGTGAATCCGTCCGATCTCAGCGTTATCGACGATCTCAAATTCATCACCCGCTTCGATGTAGATGCGGTCGTGGCCACAGAATTCGCGCTACGCGCCTCCATCGAGCGGTACTACGAAATATCCGTCGATCGTCTCGGAGATCTTCTGGAAGAGCTGGAAGATCAAGAAGTAGAGATTGTCGAAGAGGAAGACGACGAGTACACGGCCAGCCAGATGCAGGCTGGAGCCGAAGAAGCGCCAGTGGTCCGCCTCATCAACGGTGTGCTTACCGACGCGGTCCGGCGCGGAGCGTCGGATATCCACATTGAGCCGTATGAGCGGGAGATGCGGATTCGCTACCGCATCGACGGCGCGCTACAGGAGATCATGCAGCCTCCGTATCGCATGAAAGCCGCACTCACCTCTCGCGTGAAAATCCTGGCCGACCTCAACATCGCGGAACGCCGCGTTCCTCAGGACGGCAGGATCAAACTCAAGATCGGCCGCCGGGTTATCGACTTCCGTGTCTCCACCCTGCCAGTCCTGTTCGGTGAGAAGATCGTGCTTCGAATCCTGGACAAGGGAAATCTCACGCTGGACCTGGAGAAGTTTGGGATGGAGCCCAGTGCGGAAAAGGACTTCGTCCACGCCGTCGCCCAGCCATATGGGATGGTGCTGGTGACCGGGCCTACCGGCTCCGGAAAGACGACGACTCTGTACAGCGCGCTGAGCCGAATCAACACCGACGAAGTCAACATCATGACGGCAGAAGATCCGGTCGAGTACAACCTGCACGGTATCAATCAGGTTCAGGTCCGCACTCAGATCGGAATGACCTTCGCCGCTGCCCTGAGGGCGTTCCTGCGGCAGGACCCCAACATCGTCATGGTGGGAGAGATTCGTGACCTGGAAACAGGTAGCATCGCGGTAAAGGCGGCGCTTACCGGCCATCTGGTTCTCTCGACTCTACATACGAACGACGCGGCGTCTACAGTCACCAGAATGGTGGATATGGGCATCGAGCCCTTCAACGTCGCCTCGGCTGTGAACATCATCACGGCCCAGAGACTCGTGCGCAGGATTTGCAACAACTGCCGGGCCGAAGTGACCCACGAGCCCGAAGTGCTCCAGTCGACCGGGTTGTCATCGGAGGAGCTCGCCGAAGCCACATTCTACCGGGGCGACGGCTGCGATTCGTGCAGCGAATCGGGGTACAGCGGCCGGCAGGGGCTCTATGAGGTGATGGTGATGACGCCCGAGATTCGCCGGTTGGTGTTGCAGGGCGCGCCCGCCACCGACCTCAAGCAGGCCGCCATCGACGCTGGAATGATTACGCTCCGGGCCGATGGACTTCTGAAGGCATCTCGGGGCATCACTAC
>JAZDDE010000219.1:0-3906 GCA_036679495.1 Gemmatimonadota bacterium
ACCAGCCGAACAGGGGATGGATCTGTTGCTGCCACAACGATTCCACGAAGTAGACGCCGTGCTCGCCGACTCCCGGCAGCACCATGCCGGGAATCGAAAGTGTCTCTGTGCCGAGGCTCCCGCCGAGGAACCGGAGCTCCAGGCTCCTGCTGGCGACCCGGCCCTTGATCGTATCGATGATGTCGAAGCGGACCCGAGTGAAGATCAGCCCCGACGAGGAATCCCGCTCGGCGCTTCGTGAGGAGACGCGGCCTTCGAAGATGAACTCGGAGCGTTGCGCGAGTTCTGCCACACCCACACTGCGCATCGTCGCGCCCATCAGGCCTGCAGCAAGCAACCCCACAACGGCGACTCTGAGCAGCCTCGAAGCGAGCGATACCTCAGTTTTCCGATGCATGGGGTCCTCGTCCGAGGCCAGCCAACGGGGCCGTTGCGGTCGCGAAGTCGCCGCGGGTCTTCTGCCCACGACCTTGGCGTCCATCCTCCAGGGTCTCGAACCTGACCGCCATGGGACTTCCTGGGCGTCCCCGAACGCTGGGTAGTCCCTACCTGGCCACAGGTGCCCTCGGCTCCCGAGCCGCAGCGCCAACCGCGCAACCCGACGGCGAGCCGACCAAAGTTTACTTCGACTGTTACCTCGGCGGTAGGACTTTCCCGGATCCCCGATTATCAATAGCCGCAGACGAAGGAAATGGCCGTACCCGAACCGCCGCCCATGCTAGTGTGACAACAACACATCGGCTCAATGTGCCCGTGCTAGGAACGGGCCTGCGCACTCGCAGGAGGTCAAGCATGCGCCTGACGTTGTCCACCGTCTCACTCGCCGGACTCTTGGCAAGTGCCATGAGTATCGTTCCGTTCGGAGCGGTCGCGGTACCGATCCAACTACAGAATGGGACAGCCACCTTCTCGCAGTTGATCAACGGCGGCCCCTTTTCTCCGGCCCAGGCGATCGATGGAGACTTCGGCGACCCCAACGGCTGGGCCGTTGCAACATCGCAGGTCTTCGACGGCGCGGCGGCACAGACGGCAGTGTGGGAAACCGCTCCGGACGTTCTGGCCGGCGATCTCACGATCACGATGCACTTCTTGCACTTCAACCCGGGCCATCTGCTGGGACGGTTTCGCCTCTCCGTCACGACCGATGACCGAACTACCTTCGCGGATGGCCTTCACTCCGGCGGCGACGTGACTGCGAATTGGATCCCACTCACGAACCCCGTCGTTGTCGGCCCAACCGGCATGACATTCACCAGCTTCCTTGACGGGACCATCCTCGTGGGAGGCACCGTCGCCGCGCAAGGCGTCTACGAGATCAACTTCTCGACGGGCGTAAATAGCATCACCGGCCTGCGGCTCGAAGCGATCGAGGACCCCTCACTACCTGGCGGGAACGGTCCCGGCCTCCACGCCGCCAACGGCAACTTCCTGCTCACCGAGCTGACGCTCGACGGCGCGCTCGTTCCCGAGCCCTCGACTCTCATGCTGCTGACACTGGGCGGCGGCGGCCTTGCCCTCAACGGACGACGACGGAAAGCGGACACGGCGCACCGGTAGGCGATCGTTGAAGATCTTGCGCGCCGCGAACTGCCGCGGTCGCGCGTTGTGCGAACCCGACGATGCGATCCCAGTCACCCGGGGCACCCGGCGCGAAGTCGCGTCGAATCCAGTGAAGCTCCATACTTCGCCCTCCCTGCAGCTGCGCCGAACGAAGGAGACAGATCATGGCCAACTTTGCCGAGATTCCGTGGATCGCCGAACACATCGAGCTCTACCGGAGCGATCCTGAGAAGGCCCATATGTGGGATTCTTCCGCGCTCGGCGGGCCCGGGCTCCTCCCGACCCTGCTCCTGACGCCGTCGGGCGCAAGTCGGGCAAGCCGCGGGATCTCCCGCTGATCTACGGAACGTCGGGCGATAGCTATGTCGTCATCGCCTCGAAAGGCGGGCGGCCCAACCACCCGATCTGGTACCTCAACCTCGAAGCCAACGCGGACTGCGAGCTGATGGTCGGCGCGAAGCCGGTCAAAGCACGTGCCCGCGTCGCCGAGGGCGAAGAGCGCGATCGAATCTGGAACGAAATGCTCGAGGTCTGTAACCAGCTTGTTTCGATCACCGGTCGCCGATGCCCCGTCTCGGCTCCCCGCAGGGTCTTGACATAACGTCCATACCCGGACATTGAGCGAAAACGCAGCCTATGTGGCCTATCCTCAAGAGGTCGGCCCGGGCTCATGAAACAGCGCTAATCGTCAAATTTCGGCGACTCTTCGGTGACTTCACCACCGCGACCCTCGCGATGACCAGTGGGGGCGCCTTTGACATCGCGTCGATCGATCTGGCTGAAATAGACCCCACCCGAGGACCGGTTGCGCGGACGTTCACCGGCACGCTTGTCGGTGGTGGTACGACTGCGCAGAGCTTCACCACAGACGGCATCTTTGGACTGCAGACTTGCACCCGAGGGGAGCATCCGCCTTGGCCCTGGCGGCCTGAATCTGGCGCTTCCGCCGCAAGCTGACCTTGGGGCTGGAGAGCGTTTCCTGGTCCCGCTTCCTCTGGTCGGCCTGGATTTGGGTCAAGACGGCTCCGAGGCGCTTGTTCGAGACGATGTCGGCCTGGGTCACACAGCGAAGCTTGTTGAAGGCTCGGAACGGGAGGCTCTGGTCGCCGCGACGGATTTCGACCTGGCCCTCGGCATCGGCGTAGACACGGCAGGTTCGCCCCCGAAGGCTCATCGTTTCAGGGCTCGGGTCAATCAGGTACTGGTTGCCGCGATAGTGGAGCGTTAGTTCCTTTGAGCATTTTTTGGTCTTCCTGCCAGCTGAAGATTCGCCCAAGGTCTTCGTCCTCCCGAACCGTCAGGCGCCCATACGGATGCCGGTCGAACTCCAAGGTCGCCAGCGCAGAACTCGCCATAACAAAGACCAAAAGGAGCGAAGTCGACGGTCGGCTCATCGGCATTGGCCCTCCCGTGCCAGCCAGCGACTTCGTCGCCCTCAGCATAGTGATCGACGAGACCTCGATGCGGGCTTTGGCGGAGTCTCTAGGCGTCACGTGCGAAGCCGCAACAGGCCACTCGGCGGGCGACTAGTCTGGTACCGCGCAGCGAGGCGTCGGTTGAGTCCTAGAGATTCACGACCGCGACGATGCCCAGCACGCTTCCGACCAGGGCGACTCCGTAGACGATCCCCCCGATCAGGCCGTCCCGGTGCAAGCCACCGAAATCCAGGAAGATGTGGCGCAGCTGGTGGGCGCCGGCCCAGAGTGGCAGCGCGATTGCGGCGAGGAAGACAAGCCGTCCGATGGGATGGCTCGCCAAGGCGTAGACGTGATCGTAACTGACGGCGCTGGCCGAGATGATTCCCATCGGCGCCAGGATCCCGACGACTAACAACCAGGCAGGGAGGAGTAGCGAACCGACGAACATGCCGACGCCGAACAGGCTCCAGATGATGGGCTCGAGCTTGAGCATCAAGGTGCGCACTAGAAGATCGCTCCGGCGAGGATCGCGGTGACCACGCCCGTGGCGCAGGCGAAGATCGCGTAAAGGCCGCCGACCAGGACGCCGTCGGAAGGGCGCTGAAACGGTCCCATGCGGAAGGGCTGGGTCTTCGGGAACAACGAGAAGAAGCGCAGGGCCACCCAGACCAACCAGAGGAAGGCGAGGGTGTGGAACAGCACGTAGAGGGGGTGGCCGAAGCTCTGCATCAAGGCGCGGAAGGCGGCCTCGCCCTCCATCAGGGCCCAGACCGAGCGCAGCAGATTCATCGAGACCAGGAGCATCAACGAGCTGCCGAGGCCGAAGGCGATGTAGCCGAAGTAGTTGCCCTTTGCGGGAAACTGATCCGGCGGGCGCGGGTCGGCGGTCCGAGTGGACCCCGGCGTCTCGGGACGCATGGCGTCGAGG
>JAZDDE010000022.1:0-6543 GCA_036679495.1 Gemmatimonadota bacterium
CGCCCGCGTGCCCGCCGTGAGCCGCCGGAGCGAACCGGAGATGGACCGAACGATCAGGGCCGATAGCAACAAGCTCAGGGCCAATCCGACGGCAACCGCCGCCACCGACAGCCGGTCAGCGGTGCGGGCCCGATCTGCCGAGACTCCAATCTCTGCGACCATCGCTGCCTCCGAGGCGTCTCGAAGTGCCTGGGTTTCAGCTTTGATGTTCGCGACGAGAAGCGGAGAAGTGCCTTCCTCCAGCGGCCGACTGGCGAGGAAGGCATTCCACGCCTCGGCGACCCCTTCCACAGCAGCGATCTCACCGGGAGTGAGAGGCAGCGTCTGAAAATGGTGCAGAGTATCCGCGAATGACCGTGCGGCCTCGCGAAACTGCTCCGCATACCCCTCATCCTCGTCCAGCAACAGCTAGTGTCAACATGTGACTGGAGCTTACGGACACCCGCGAACTCGTTTCAGAAAGCGCCCTGTTGGAATCTACCAGACCTCGAATGACGGATAACTGGTATGAGAGCAGCACGATCAGGAGGCCTAGAAAAACGCCGTATCCGATGCCCAACTTGGTGACAACCCTCACTGCTCGGTGCCCTCCCCGTATCCTTTGAGCTTGTTTCGGATCGTCTTTACATCTACGGCCAGCCGGCGAGCTGTCTCGGCCTTGTTCTGCCCCGTAGTCTCCAGCGTGTGAAGAATGAGCCGGCGCTCGGCTTCGCGAGCCGTGACATTGCCAGGCAGCGTGAGGCCGCTGCCCCCCGTGCCGTCCGCGCCGACACCCATGTACGGAGGTAGATGGACCGGCAGGATCCATCCGGTACTGGCAATAATGGTGGCGCGTTCAACGACGTTGCGGAGTTCCCTGATATTGCCAGGCCACGAGTATCCCAACAGGAGGTCGATCGTTGCCTGTGTCAGGCCCTCTATCGTTCGGTGGTGTTTGGTGTTGAAGCCTTGCACGAAGTGCTGGGCGAGAATCGGGATGTCCTCGGGATGTTTCCGGAGCGGGGGCACATCGATAGTGAATACGTTTAGTCGATAGAGCAGGTCCTCACGCAGACGATTCTCTTTCGTGACCTTATCGATGGGTTTGTTTGTAGACGCCAAGACCCGGACATCAAACGGAATCTCGCGCTTGCCACCGACCCGTCGAGCCGCGCCTTCCTCCAGGATGCGAAGAAGCTTCGGCTGCAGAGCCATGGGCATTTCTGCGATTTCATCCAGGAGGAGAGTGCCCCCGTGGGCCAGCTCGAAACAGCCGGGCCGTGATGTGGTGGCACCCGTGAACGCCCCCTTTTCATGTCCGAAAATCTCGCTCTCGATCAATCCAGCCGGAATGGCAGCCGCGTTGATGGCGACGTACGGTCCCGTGCGGCGATCGCTCAAATCGTGAATTGTGCGGGCTACCATCTCCTTCCCACTGCCGCTCTCGCCGGTGATGATGGCCGAAGCGCTACTGTCTGCCACGAATTCAGTCAGGCGAAACACCTCACGCATCGCAGGGCTCGGCCCGATCATCAGGCCAAGCCGAGCGTCCTGGCTCTCCAGCCGGTTCTCCAGGGCGAGGGTCGCATTGCGCGAGCGGAGGCCCTGCTTCGCCGCAGTCAAAATGGCCTTGAGATTTTCGTAGTCCAACGGTTTGGTAACGAAGTCGAACGCGCCTCGCTTCATGGCGTTGACGGCCCAGTCCACACTGCCGTGAGCTGTGATCACGATGACGGGCCGATTGCTCTCCGGACCCCTGAGTTTGTCCAGTAGATCGAAGCCGGACATGCCGGGAAGCACGACGTCGGTGATTACCAGATCGGGTGACTCATTCTGCAGCAGAGCGTCCACGGCGTCTCCGCCCTCTGCCCCACACACGCGATAGCCCCAACCCCGTACCCGGATCGTGAGCACTTCGCGCATGGCAGCATCGTCTTCGACGATCAGAACGAGCGGTTTCTGTATAGTCATGGGCCACGAAGACTACCGGGTAACCTTGCCTGCGTCTAGCGCGAACCGGGAAAACTTCCCTGCTATGGGGCGGTTCTTCCGCTGACGTAACCCTCCAGATTCACGTTCAAGCTGCGATGATACAACAACTTGACGCGATTGTGGCACTGCGGAACGGTCGTTGCTTCTAGGGTCAGTGGGTGCAGCCGCCGGTTTGGCGAGTTGGACCGATAGATGACCGTACCGGGCCGGGTGGGGCGGAAAAGACATGGCAGCCAGCAGGACATGACTCTGCCTGGTTCCGGTACAGTTAAGGCCGAGTGGATTCGGGTGTAAGCGGGTTGGCGGCAGCACACGACAACGCGTGCATCCGAGTCCACAAGGCCGTTTTTAGTGTCCCTCCGAATTCTCCATGCGCCAGAAGTCGATCCCTCCGGCCTGCAGCCGAACCTCGACCGATGCTACGCGCTCAAGTGATCCCAGGTCGATGACGTCTACGGTCCCGGGGACCGCACCAATCGATTCGTTGGACACGAACGCGTAGCGGTCGTCCGGACTGATGACGACACCATGAGTTACAGGCCTGGTTGTGGAGAGTCTCGCCACTTCCTTGCCCGCTGTCAGGTCGAAAACACTGACGGATTGCTCGCCCTTGTTGGTCGCCAGAAGGAAGCGTCCGTTTCTGGAGGCAGCCAGATTGTACGTACCTTTTCCGGCCGTAAGTCGCCGAACCACCTCAAAAGAATCGGCGTCGAGCTCCAGAACCTGACCGAGCTTGTTGCAGGCCACGAACAGGTGCGCGTCGTCGGCGCTCGGTGTGATCCAGGTCGGGCCGCACCGTCCCTCAGTGACGCTGTTCAGATCGAGTCGGCGGGTGACCGCCAGGCGGTCCACTGAGATTTCCACCAGCTGATCATCCCCGACGCAGACTGAATAGGCGCGTGTCCCAGCGAGATTGAGACGGCTGCCGTGCGGTTTGACGCACGTTTCGATCTGTTTCTCCTCGTTCATGGCGGGGAGAAAGACAGCAGAAACGGATGAGGGGACAGGCCTTCCGTGCAGGTTGAAGTTCACGATGAATGCGCGCGAGCCATCCGGGACGATCCCGATCGTGGCCGGGAACCGGCCGAGAGTGGTTTCACCGACGCGCTCGCCCGTCCATGGGTCCAGCTTCCACAGATATCCGAACGGTGTGCCGTGCGCGACGGTCACGTAAAGATGCTTCCCGTCCGGCGAGACGGCGACTCCGTGAACGCCGTCCAGGTCGGCAGGTTTGAGATCAACCTTGATATCGCGTTCGAGAACCGCGCCGCCCGGGCCGAACCGAACGAGGCTCACCAGGTCCGACGACTCGTTAGCCACGAAAACCCAGTAGTCCGCCTCGGGCGCTGGAGCGGCTTCCCTCGCTACTGCCGCGACTGGCGTGCTGCCCACGTCCATCTGTCGGCCGCCGCACGCTGCGGCAGCAAACAAGGCGGAGACCAGCCCGAACCTCACGGCTCGAAGTGTCATGCCAGCAGACCTACTGGAACTGCCAGGCCTTCCGGCGGCGCCTATGGAACGAGCTCTGGGTTCCATTCCGGCTTCACGACCCACAGACCGCTATTGTTGTCGGCCACGAAAATGTTGCCCTTGTATACATGGGGCCCCCACGCGTTGGTCGCGTTGGGAACGATAGCTTCGTCTTCCGCTCCAGTCGTCTCGTACCATCCAATCTGACGGCCCTGGGCGTAGAGGTCGCCCCGGAGCTGGCCTGTCACGTCGACGACTCGCAGGCCGGCCTGATAGTAGCCGATATAGAGCCGGCCGTTCTCAACCCAGATGTTGTGTGCTCCCGCCTCCGGAACCTTGTAGAAGGCCACTTCCTTCGGGTTCTCCAGGTCGCTGACGTCGATCACGTGGATGTAGCCGCGCGGCCCGTTCACGCACTCTCCGCAGCCGAAGATCTCGTCGCCCAGAAAGACGTAATTCTCCCACCGGTAGGCCGTATGCGTATTTCCGTATGTGCCCCCGTGCCTGGTCTGGTACGCGTAGCTCGATACGAACTTTGGCTCGCGCGCGGTGCCGCCCTTGATGCCGTTACCGACATCCAGGATGACAAGGCCGTCATCCCAGTATGACAGGTAGGCCAAGCCCTGATCGTCGGCCCACACGTCGTGCAGGTTCTTATCCTCCTCGCCCGGCCGGACCTCCCAGAAGCCGAGATCCTTCGGATTGGCCGGGTCGGAAATATCAACGATGTTCAATGCGTTTGTCCCATCGTTAACCGCGTACACGACATCTCCGATGATCCATGTGTTATGCACACCGCCGGTCAGATTCTCGTTGAATTCTGACAAGATCTTGGGGTGTGCAGGATCAGAGAGGTCGAGAAGGACCATGCCGTTCTTGCGGTCGCTGGCGCCTTCTCGCGTAATGACGGCGACCATGGCATCGTCGGTCACCTTCACGTCGTTCACGACACGAGCGTCAACAACAACCGAATCGGTCAGAACTGGACTCGCTGGATCGGTGACGTCCCACACGAACATGCGCTCCCCACCGCCCTGAGCGTGCGTGCCGGTGTACGCGTAGTCCCGGCCGTCCACGCCTTCAAACACCCACAGATCGCTCGTCGCCACATGTGGAACCGGGCCGCGGCCGAGCAGCGTAATCGGCTTCACTTCAGGCCTCGCAGAGGCCGAGACGATCGTGCTGGCCGACTGTCCGTCCACCATCGCCACGACCTGGTACGTTCCCGGCATCTCTGCCACGAAGGCCCCATCATCGTAGACGGTTCCGCCGCCGCTGGGGCCGGCAATGGCGTTCACGAGATAAGCAATATGAACGCCCTGAACCGCGTTCGAGCTGGCGTCGAGCACGGCTGGCTCGAGCTGCACGACGTCGCCCGTACGTACACTCGCACCGGTCGGCATCATGGCCAGAGATCGCACGGGCGAAGCTGTGACTTCGACGGTTCGGCTCTGTTCGAGACCCTCGGATCGGACTCGCAGCGTCGCTCGGCCAACAGCCCGGAAGGAAGCGACTCCGTCATGCGAGATGGCCAAGACATCGGGGTTATCGCTGGACCAAGCCAGTTCAGCGGTGGCGTGTTTCGTTCCACGGTCGGTCAGGACAGCGGCGCGTATCGGAAACGTGGCACCCACGTTGGCCGCATACTCCGGCGCATCGATCTCTATGCTGGCGGCCGGCCACTCGTCCACCACGACCTCTATGTCGAACTGGCGCTCCCAGTTCGTCGACGCCGGATTATCAGGATCTTCGGAATCCGGTCTCAGAATCCACACCGACATTACGGCTTCGCCCGGACCGGTTCCCCACACCAGATACGTATCCGGAATGCTGTCCTTGATGGCGTCTACGTCGAAGACGCTATCATCGGAGCCGATCCCCCAGCGGGCCCCTTCGACGCGGTTGCCATCCGCATCCTTGAGGAAGCCTTCCATCGTGACCGTATCGCCCCGCGTCAAACGAAATGTGGCGGGAACGATCTCGATCGACTCCACTGTCGCCGAGGCTCGAAGCTGTGCAAGCGCTTCCTCGGCGTCGGCTTCCTGGGCAAGTAGTGACCCGGGAACCAGGGTCAATGCGGCGGTCAAGAGTGCGCTAAGCGCGGTGGTACGATTCACGATGCTTCCCTCCGTTGAAACCAAAGACGAGTCAGCGCACGACTTCTCATTCTCAGGAAGATCGTGGGCCGGGCGCTCCAAAGTAGTAGGACACCCCAAGCGCTGCGGTGGTTGAGTGCCGCTCGGGTCTGGGGGCCGGCGGCCGCCAAGATCAGCGCGTCGGCACCTCGCGGGTCAGGTACTCGGCCTTGAAGGCCCGGTGAGCTTCGTCAGTTGGATACTGCTCAGCGTCGCTGTATGGATACTCGCTCATGGCGTGGAACGGGAGCGGCTCAATCCGGTCGCCCGATAGAGTATTGAGATCCGCGTCTTTCAAGAATCCGTCACTATAGACCAGGAAGGTACGGCTCCAGCCCGGTTTCAGGTCAGGCACAGGTTCGGCCTCGAACTCGACGGTAATCTCATCTCCCGCACCGAATATCACGTACATGTCGTCGGCTGCCATTAGAAGCGGCAGCACGTCTCCGTACCGGGTGTAGGTTCCCGGCATGGGACGCCACGGCGCCTCAGCAGACACGTCGCTGTAGTCGAACCAGTGAGGACCGTACCGTCCTCCTTTCCGGAACACCCGGGAAAAGCCCCGGTTATGCAAGTGGGCCCTCGTGGGCAGCAGGTCAGTTCTTCTCACTGCCGCCGGCGTCTGACCTTTCGTCCAGAACACATGGTCCCAGTAGATTTCCATGTTCGTGCGGATTCGGACTCGAGCCTCGCCGCCCACGAACAGGCCGCTCAGGTCCGCGACGATCGTCTTGTTTTTACCCTGCGGAAAACTCAAGTCATCCATCACCGTGACCCAGCCACCGTTTCCGTCCGGTACCTGGAGCACGGGCGAGGATACTTCTAGCCCGGAAGCCTGGCCCAAGGCCACGTTGATACTGGCGTCGGTCGGGTAGAGCCACCCGTTCAGAAAGAGCAGGACGCTATCCCCGGCGGCTTCCCGTCCCAGGTTCAGAATCAGGTCGTGGGTACGGGTGAGGCCTTGATA
>JAZDDE010000220.1:0-3673 GCA_036679495.1 Gemmatimonadota bacterium
GACGCATGCGATCGCAATCGACAGCGAAGGCCTGGCCGGCCTGGCTTCGACTGATCCCGCTGATCGCTTTCTCGTTGCGACCGCTCGCGCACACGAGGCTCTTCTCGTAACCGCTGACCGGAAGATTCGCGCCTTCGGAGGGGTGACGACACTCGCCGCGGCTTGAGTACCCGGAGGCTCAGGATCATCGCTAAACTTCCGGGAGTCCACGGGAGTCCACGGGAGTCCACGGGAGTCCAGTAGAGAGGCAGGAGTCTCCTGACGAGGTGCGCCTCGGCATACTCGCTGCCGTCCACACCGCGGCTGCGGGAGAGAGTACCGCCGACTTCTCAACATGCGCGGTACCGACCGCAACAGTGTGATGGCGACCTGGGGCGCCATAATCGAGGAGTTCACTGCGTACCACGAGGAAGCTCTCACCGAGTTTGCGGAGATTTGCGGCCCACACCAGGACTGCCGTGGAACATCCGCGGACGGCCATGCAGGGTCACTAGGAACGTCGAAAGCGTCCGTGCCCAGCGGCAGGCTCACGCCTTCTGCTTCGCCTGGGTGCGCGGAAGGACGGGAGGAATATCCTCTCGCCACGAAACGTTCTGTCAATTCGCTCGATATCGGTTACTTCAACCAGCTAGCGCCTTGAGCGCGGCTCGCTACGCGAGCCTGCGCGAATCGACCTGGACCAGGGAGACGCTCCACAGGAAAGGAACTCGCCAATGTTCCGAATCAGACACTACTCGTTCGCCGTCTACTGCCTACCTCTGCTACTGATGACCGTCGCCGCCTGCCAGCAAGCGCCGGTCGCCGTTGAGGAAGAGCAAGCTACAGCCCCAATTCCGGTCACCACGAGCTCCCAGGAGGCGCGTGAACTCTTCCTCGAGGGACAGGAAGTAAACGATCGGTTGCGGGGAACCGATGCGCACGACTACTTCGCCCAGGCGGTCGAACTCGACCCAGACTTCGCCCGCGCTCATCTGCTCGCCGGATTTACCAGCGCGACGGGACAGGAGTTCTTCGACCATCTCGAGATGGCCGTGGCGGCGTCCGCCGAAGTCTCGGAGGGCGAGCGTCTCTTGATTCTTGCAGCCGAGGCGGGAGCCAAGGGGAATGCGAACGGGCAGATGTCGTATCTGAACCGGCTCGTCGAAGCCCATCCCGACGACGCGCGGTCGCACAACGCGCTCGGAGCGCTGTACTTCGGTCGCCAAGAGTACGAGTCGGCGATCGAGCACTACCAGCACGCGATCGAGCTCGACCCGGACTTCTCGCCGCCCTACAACCAAAAGGGCTACGCCCACCGCTTCCTCGGTGACTACGGGGCAGCCGAGGCCTCGTTCCAGAAATACGTCGAGCTGATCCCCGACGACCCCAACCCGTACGATTCCTACGCCGAGCTGCTAATGAAGATGGGGCGATTCGAGGAGTCTACCGCCAAGTACCGAGAGGCTCTCGACCAAGATCCGAATTTCATCGCCTCTTACGTTGGCATCGCCAACAATCAGATGTTCGCCTCCGACATGGAAGGGGCACGCCGGACGCTGGAAGAGCTTTCCGGGGTGGCGCGCAACGTGGGAGAAGAGCGGACCTCATTCATCTGGACGGCTCACTCCTTTCTTCACGAAGGCAACTACGAGTCGGCGATCGCTTCAGTTGCCAACGCCATGCTCCTGGCGGGCGACGATGCCGCTACGTCGGCCGGTGATTTGAACTTCCTAGGCGACATCTACTTGGCGGCGGGCGACCCTACCGCCGCCGCTGAGAGCTACGCGAAGTCGATCGAAGACATCGAGCGAGCCTCGGTCGCCGACGAGGTCAAGGAGAACACCCGGCGCAACATCCTCTTTGACCAAGCTCAGGTTGCCCTCGCGCAGGACGATCTGGAGACCGCTCGCGCGACGGCGGCCGCCTACGGGGAGCAGGTCGCGGCCCACGGAATTCCCTTCGAGCTACGCCAGCACCATGAACTCGCGGGGATGATTGCGCTCTCCGACGGCGATTCCTCCGGCGCGGCCGCGCACCTGGTGCAGGCCAACCAGCAAAACCCCAAAGTCCTGTTCCTCCTGGCGAAGGCCCATGCGGCCCAAGGAAACGCGGAGGAGGCCCGCAGCTTCTGTGAGCAAGCCGCTAACTTCAACGGCCTCAGCGGCACCTACTCGTTTGTGCGCACCGCAGCCCGGGAGATGATCGAGCAGCTGTAGACGCGGGTTCGAATCCCGTAGGCGCTACCAATAGATTCAGCAACTTACCGCTAGATCAGGCTATCGAGGCTGGGCATGAGCCCAACTCCTGTCTGACATGGCTTCCAGGACCTCCAGCAGGTCAGTCAAGAGCGGGTAGACATCAGACTGTGGCGTGGCGAGGCAGTTAGGCGTCCTGTCACCCGAGCCCATCACGACTTTCCATTCGAAGTCGCCATCGACGACATCGGGGGCTCCCTACATGGGGCGATGAGTCCGCCGCATGGCTCCTTCGAGCTCTTCGACTTCAGGCGCGAGTCGACGGTTAGCTAGCTCACGCCGACTTCACGAGCTCGGCCCTTCTTCGAGCACAGGCTTCTTGCAAGGGTCGAGGCATGTGGCCGGCCTCGGGACAGGGGCCACAGAGTTCGCCCAGCGGCCTGAGAGGCGCGCATGGGTCCTCGTCGGCGGATCGGGCTTCGGTCTCTCGCTCCAGCGTTTCGGGGAGATACCGCCAGATCAGCAGGCCGGCCAAGAGCGCGGAGAGTGCGGCCAGGGCGGTGTTTACCGCGAAGCCGCCCGCGGAGTAGGCGAATCCTGAGACTGCTCCTCCCAGGCCGAACCCCAGCTGACCGATTGCCAAGGTCAGGTTCAGAAGCGAGCCGCGCTGATCGCTCGGCACCAACTCGCTCAGCAGGCTCTGGAAGGAACTCGCTCGCGCGATGAGCAGTGCCTGAACCGCTGCGAACACAACGTAGATCGTCCAGGACCAAAGGGCTGCCAGAGGGGTCGCCAACATCACCACGGCGAGGCCGGAAGAGGCACCGATGATGACGGGCTTTCGTCCCACATCATCGGCCAGGCGGCCGGCCTTGGATCCTGCGAGCACATTGGCTAGGCCCCCGACGACGAAGACGAGGGCCACCGCCAGCGCGGTAAAGCCGAGGGAGGTCTCGAGCCAGGCGGGCAGATACATCATGTAGAGAGAGATACCCAGGAAGATCAGAAGAAAGGCGGCGCTCGCCGCAACAACGGCGCGCCTGCGAAGCAGCGCCAGGTATCTCGCTCGAGTCGGCGATCGGGAGCTGCGGGATCGCCTTCCATACCAGCACCGTTGCCGCGGCCATGATCGCGGCGAAGAGCAGGAACGGGGCCTGGAAACCCAGCCGTCCCGCGAGTAGTGTGCCCAGTGGAATCCCGGCAATCTGGCCGGCCGCAACGCCACTCATGATCCAGGAATTGGCCCATCCTCGTCGGTTCGATGGAAAGTAGTCCCCGACGAACGCCACCGATGCACCGCTCAATACTCCACCGCCAGCTCCGGCCAGACTCCGGACTAGGAGCAGCGAGACAAAGCTGTCTGCGAAGGCGTGTAAAGCCAGGGCAAGAGAGAGGAGAGAGGTCCCCGCCAGGAGGATGCGTCGCCGCCCGATGCGGTCGGAGATCGGGCCGGTAACCAGTGCAAAGAGACCAAAACTGATCGCATAGGTGGTCGCCAG
>JAZDDE010000221.1:0-3331 GCA_036679495.1 Gemmatimonadota bacterium
TATTGCCAACGGCGGGCAGGCGCCGACCAAGGGCATCAAGGACAATATTCTGCTCTCGCCTTTCGTCAACGACGGTCCGCTGCGCCGCACTCACTCAGAGAACCATTTGTACGACATGCTGCAGGAGACGCAGCGCGTTGCTAACACGGTCCGGATCATGGAGCGGCGCTCGCCGGATCGGATCGAGGAATACGTCTCAGAGCCACGCAAGGAGCTCCTGTTCGGGCTGAATCAAGATCTGCTCGGGTGGTCGCGGGACATGCGCGAGATCAAGACCGCCATCGACATCATCCAGGCGGATCCGGAGATGACGGGCGACGATAAGCGCTCGGCGATCGACGAGCTCGAGCGGGCAAAGAATGAAGTTGCCCGAGCGGTCTACCAGAATATCAATCCGGAGTTTGTCCAGGAGCTCCTCGAGCAGACTGAAAATCGGCTGATTCGATCGAAGGTGGTCGGCGAATGAGATCCATTATCTTGCCGGACTGGTGCATCTCCGGGCGGAAGCTCGAGGCACTCGATGGCGTTGTCGTGCATTACTTCTCCGGGCGGAACGTAGATCCCGACAAGCAGTTCGACCTCGAGGTCTGCCGCAATCTGTTCCTGGATCTGAACCGCGCGAAGGACGAGCGCGAGTTCTACATGCGCGAAAAAAAGTGGCCAGACAAGCGAATGTATGCCTCTGCGCACCTGCTGATCGGCCGCGAGGGCGAGGTCTGGAAACTGGTGGACTACGCCCGACAGGCCTACCACGCCGGCGCCAGCATTTTGAACGGTCGCGCTAGCTGCAATCGCTGGACGCTCGGAATCGAGCTCGTCGGCAGCATCGAATCGGGTTTCAGCAAGGCCCAGTATTTGGCCCTGGTGTCGATCCTCGTGATGCTGGAGGACGAATACAGTATCGAGCGTGACAATGTGGCGGGCCACGACACTGTCCGGCACGCGGCCATACAGGCGGGCTCAAAGAAGCGAGCGAAGTACGACCCGAGCGGCCGAAAGGACGGCAAGGGCGATAATTTCGACTGGTTCTACCTGGGAAAGCTGTGGAATGACATACGCGAAAACCCGGCAGGCGTGGCCGGCCTCGAGGACCTGGACCGCATAATCGAATCGGATCCCAATAGCGGTTAGAATCCACTTGACACGAAACGTGACAAGCCACATGCGCTGGGGATGCGCCGATTGCATCAGGAGCGAGAGCTCCGCCCGGCGACGTCTAAGGAGCTCCACTCGTGACGAAGAAAATAAGCGAGCAATCCGGCGGCCAGCAGTTGGCCTCCATTCTCGGTATCGTCGCCCTCGTGGTCGCGCTCTTTGGCAGCATCTCGCTGATCGCCGCCGATGCTGTTATCGACGACAAGTACGCGACCGATGCGGATCTCAAGGCGGTGCAGGAAACGGTTGCCGCCCAGGTGGGACGCATCGAGGTTGCCGTCAACAAGAACACCACGGCCGTGACCGCGACGGCCGGCTCGGTCGACGGGCTCACCCTGGTGGTGATGGACCTGCAGATCGACAAGGTAGAGGAGGAGCTCCGAGCGATGGATCGCGACAAGCGAACGGCGCCGAGCTCGTGGAGTGAGCGAGACGAGGACCAGATGCGAGACAAGCAGAAAGCGCTCGCGGACCTGAACACGCAACGCGAGATCCTGTTCGCCAGGCTGATCGCTAACCAAGGGCCATCAACATGAACACAGAAACCATCGGCGGTGCTCTCATCGCTACCGCCATCGGACTCGTAACCGCTTTCCTCGCACTCCTGCAGACCGAGGGCATCAACGGCATCGCCGACATTCCCGAGGCCGCCTGGTGGGTGCTTTTGGGTGGCGGTGCGCTGATTTTTCTGAAAGACTTCCAGGCGCTCTCGACCAGGAGAGCTATCAAAAAATTCACCGGAACAGGGAGCGGGTAGATGGAATACAACCGACAAAGATGGGCACAGGTACGAGACTACTGGTTCGTATTAATCACCATGCTGGCGCTGGCCGGATGCGCGACGGGCAACCCCATTGCCATCGCCGAGACGCCAGCGCAGAAGGCCTACGCCATCGAGCGCAGCTACAACATCATTCTTGCCGGTGCCGTGGAGCTCGCGCAAGATTCCTCGACGCCGGCATCGCTCAAGCGGGCCATCGGGCGAGTGGAGACCAGAACCACACCCCTTGTAGACTCACTGAGCGCGGCGGTCACGGACTACATCGTGGCGCGGGCACAATTTAGCCAGGGCATGACGACGCAGCAAAAGCTCGATGTGTTTTCGCGCAACCTGGAGAACTGGATCAATCAGGCGGAGCGGGCACTCACTGACCTCGCGGCCGCCATCGACGGAGGCGGATAATGGGAGCAACACTAGTAGCACTACTCAACGTGATTGGCTCGATCTTGAAGGTTCGGGGCCAAGACGATCTCGGGCAATACGCCCGCCTGGCCGCGAGTCTCGTGCAGCGCGGAGCCCAAGCGCAGGGCGAGTTTGAACAGCTGACCGCCGACCTGCAGGCCATGGTGGATAAGGGCGAGGATCCGACCGAGGACCAGGTCGCGTCCGTGCGTAATCGTCGCAAGGAGCTCAGTGCGCTATTGCAAGCCAGCGTGCCGGACGATCCCGAGGACGACCCGGAAGCTGCCTAGCGAATTATGTGTCGCGGCGAAGGTATGGCGCCACCTGCCCCTATAAACTGATCAATCCGTTTTGACCAGGGCGGGAGCCTAGAGCCACGCCGCGGCGCGACCGTTAGGTGGGAGGGAGTGGGGAGGTAGAGAAATCCCTAGAGATCTCTACCTGGGCCTGTCGGTAAAAGCGGGCCGGACCCGTTGCAGTTTCCCCGACTAGAGAACCGGATCCGACCCAAAGGCGCCAGAAGTAGTAACGCTAAAAAATGGATATTACTCTGCCCCTTTCCTCGGCGGGCGGTCCGCGCAGAGTACTTGGTTTCCCCTTTCTCGTCGGTTCCTTTACAGCTGGCGGACAGGTGGCACGGTCCGAGGAGATCCAGGTAGCGGTTTTGTCCATGCAGGTCCGCTTCTGCCTTATTCTTTCGCGCTGGGTGCGGCTTGGGGTATCATTCGAGTGTGGTTCGGGATCCTCACCAGGAATAACGCCACAAAGCAACGCCCTGACGTTCTCCGATAGCGTCAGGGCGTTCTTGAATCTACGCTCCGCAGAATCACTTTGGAATAATTTTCAGCGCTTGGGCAGATTTCGCCGGGCCAGCATCGAGTACTCGTCACGGCGCTTGCTGAGCTCGGTGTCGCTTATCTTGTGTCGCTCCTCACCCGGAAGCACAAGATCATGTATGCCGGATCCTGGCTCGGTGTAGGGCGGCTGGGTCCA
>JAZDDE010000222.1:0-2654 GCA_036679495.1 Gemmatimonadota bacterium
ACGCGGCAAGAAGAATCAAGATTGGGGTTCGTCTCATCATTCCGCCGCCCAACGGCCTGGGCCGCAACGACCAGCGCTGACCCCAACGCTGGGACTGCGGTGCCCCGTCGCCAGAACACTACACGGTTCAATTTGACTACGCTGGTCGTTGTGGGCTGCAAGGCCTTGTTGAGCGGCGGGCGTGCTCTAGGAGAGCTCCGAGATCCAGCCCTCCGCCGTGAGCTCCGCGAGCCGTTCGTAGTATGCGACATTCGGATCGCCCGGAAGCTCCCCTTGCATGATCTCGACCATGACAGGGGCGAGAACGCTTCCGACTGCGTGGATGGCATCATGGCGCGAAAGACCCTCGTGGCGGAGGCGCTCGAAGGTGGCCGCGACGGGCGTCTCGTCTCCAAGGAGCACCTGGTTCTCGACGATCACGTGCGTAGCTGCATGAATTAGTGGGCGGGGCAGCTTGATGCCTGCGCGCCTGTGGTGGTCTTCGGCAGCGGTGATTTGCTCGTTCTCGGTGAGGTTGGACCACCAGCTCGTTTCCGGCGCGCGATCCGGATCGTACTTCTGACCCTTGCGTTTCATCTCTCGCGCCGCCCAACGGATACGGGCTTCAGCTGCAACAGACAGCGCTGACCGTCAACGCCATGTCACAGAGTCCCGACGCCAGAATGCTATCGAATTCTGGAACGCCCAGCTGTCTGGTTGTCAGCAGCAAGCCCTTGTTGGGCAGGGCGAATTCATAGAGTAAGTGCAACACGGAGCCCAGAGGAGGAGGTGACCTGGGATCTGCCACGATTCCTCAAACCACCAAGAATGGGGAATCCCCAATGGCCTACCACCAGATCACCTCAGAGGAACGATACACGCTGTCAATGTTGCGGCGGCAGGGCTTCAACCAGTCGGAGATTGCCCGAGCCACGCAACGACATCGCAGCTCGATCTCGAGAGAGCCCCGCCGCAACAGTTCGTCTTGCGATGGTGGCTACCGGCCCTTCGTGGCGTCGCACCGGACGCGGGCTCGGAGGTCGCGGTCTCGGCGCAACCAGCGCTTCACGCGAGAGGACTTCCACCTGGTAGAGCTTCTGCTGCGGAAACGCTGGAGCCCGGAGCAGATCTCGGGCCGGCTTCGGCTCGAGGGAAAGCTCTCCATCAGCCACGAGACCATCTACGTCCACATCTGGAACGACAAGGAGTCCGGAGGCCGCCTCTACCAGTCCCTGCGTTGTGCACTGAAGAAGCGGCGTAAGCGTCACAACAGCTACGACAGCCGTGGGCGGCTCGCAGGGAAACGTCACATCTCAGAGCGCCCGGCCTGGGTCGAGAAGCGCCGTTCGATCGGCCACTGGGAAGTCGACACCGTGGTGGGCGCCGGGGCCAAGGACTGCGTGGCGACTCTGGTCGAACGCAAGACGGGCTACGCGCTGGTCGGGAAGCTCTCGGATCGAAGCAAGCTCGGCATGTCCCGCAGGCTTCGGATGCTGATGCGCCGCGCCCCCAACCAGTTCAAGACGATCACTTCTGACAACGGCACCGAGTTCCACGACTACGCGTCGGTCGAGGAAGCCATTGGAGTGAGGTTCTACTTCGCCACTCCCTATCACTCCTGGGAGCGGGGCAGTAACGAGAACTTCAACGGCCTACTCCGCCAGTATCTCCCGAAGAGGACGACCCAGGCCGGACTCACTCAGCGCGGATGCGATGCCATTGCCCGCGACTTGAACACCCGACCTCGGAAGAGACTCGGCTACCGGACACCGGAGGAATGCTTCCATGAAAACTAGAGCGTGTTGCAGTTCAAACTTGATGTCAGACCGCAGCTCGCTTGCGTGCGGTGAACCATGCGAAGGAGCCCCACAGCTCCTCGGTTGAGATGGGATCGAGGCCCGACGCTTCCAGCTCTCGGGCAAACAGGGCCGAGTCGAAGCGATCGGTCTGGGGGTGCTCAAGAAGCCGACGGACGATGGGATGGACGAGTAAGCGCCTGAGGACCTCTTCGGCGTAGAAGCGGCCACCCGGTTTGAGAACTCGGTGGACTTCCGCCAAGGCGCGGCGCCACTCGGGAACATGGTGGATGATGCCAAAGTCGAAGACGGCATCGTACGTCGCGTTCGGAGCGCTGATGGCGCTAACCTCGCCGACCCAAACGCGAACTCGAGAGCTGTGCGCCGAGAGCCGCGCTCGGGCTTGAGCAACCATGCGCGGATCCAGGTCGAAGGCATCGACCGAGTCGGCGCCGAAGATGTCGAGGATGAGTCCGGTGCCGACCCCGCGTCCACAGCCAACCTCGAGGGCACGCCCGCCGCTCATGGCGCCGCCCATGCGGAGCAGCTTCCGCGCTTCGAAATTCCGCTGGATCGCGGCACGGACGGGGTTGTTCATGAGCGCGTATTCGATGCGGTTGAGAATCATGGTTCTTGCTGCGGCCTAACGGATATGGCGCTCAGCTGCGTGGCACAGGCCGCCGACGGTCGCTGAGGCGCCCAGGTTCAATGCCAGACTCTACCAGAAGTCGATTGGAAGGAGCTGTGCCACGTCAGCTGCAGCGCCTTGTTAGATGCTATGCGGGCCACTGCTGTCATCCTTCAAACACAACCAAGAAGGAGGACACGATGTCCACAGCAATGACCCGCATGGACCAGAGTACCAAGACACTGTACGTG
>JAZDDE010000223.1:0-5280 GCA_036679495.1 Gemmatimonadota bacterium
TCGCAGAGGCAGTTCGTCTTGCACGTGAGGCGCTTCTCACACAAACGCCGCGCTCCGTCGGCATGACGGGTTCGTGAACGTCCTCGACGAGAACATCGTTGAGAGTCAGCGGCAGTTATTGCGTAGCTGGCGTATCCGTGTTCGGCAGATAGGACACGAGGTGGGGCGGGCGGGCATGAAGGATGAGGAGATCATTTTTCTTCTAGAGCAAAACGCGACGGGTAACATTCTTCACTCGCGACCTCGGGTTCTATGAACCCACGAACCGTGCCCCGAGTTACTGCATGATCTGTCTCGCTGTGGGGCAGCAGGAGGTCGCTGTGTTTGTGCGCAGGGTCCTTCGGCACCGCCTGTTGAATACGAAAGCCAAGCGGATGGGTAATATTATCCGAGCGACCCACACCGGCCTCCGAGTTTGGCGGCTGTCGGTGCCCAATGAAATCGAGTTCAGGTGGGAGGATTGAGACAATGTCCGAGCCTTCGGCTCGTTCGCACCGGGCGGCAGTGGGCGATTCCGGCACCGGTATCGTCACCGCGAAGCATTCGGCACGTCTCACACCGACGAGCTGACAGCGGCGACGGCCGGCCCGTTTTGTGCGTGCGGAGAGCCCCGGCCGCGACAGGTCCCCGGCGTGGGTGTCGGGGACCGTCAACCATTCCGGCTGCTCAGCCGGCGGTGAGCCGCACGATCATCAGTCGTCGAACACCCAAGAGACGACAGAGTCCTCCGGGAGGAACTGAAATCCCACCGCCAGCTGGGCAAGCACCAGGGTGCCCGGGCCATCCTCCGTAGTCCAGTCGTCGCAGGAGAAGTTCTCGCCCGTCACTGAATCTTGCAGGGTGACACCTGGTTCATTGTTGGCGTTGAACACCGTGGCCGCGGACGTGCTCGTGGTGAAGGGGAATTCGAAAATTCCAGCGAAAATTGCCGGTTCATCTCCGCAGGGAAGCTCCTCCTCAAGGGTAATCTCGGCCCAAAGACCCAGCGTGCGGAATTGCGAAAATTCTAAAAGAGCTTCTACAATAATCAACGAACCATCACCCGCATCTGGCTCCCTGGGGCAGAAAATTTCATCTGTGGCAACCGGGCCCCCACCTCCCACTTCGACGATCGGGATGATCGGGATGACTTCACAAAACGGGCCGATGCACACCCCGGGGTGGCGCTCGTCCGGGCCCTCGACCCGGGGCCGCTCGAGCGGGAAAACGCACGAGGTCGCTAAGCAGTCCGCCTCGCTGAAACACTGCCCGCTGGCACACTCCGGGTTGCTCGTACACGGCGTCCCTTCGGGCAACCCAGCTCCGGGGCCCGTTGGGGCGGTGCAGGTGTCGACCACGCCGATATTGTGATTCCGCTCGTTACAGAGGCCGATTGTGAAGCCGCCGTTACAGAAGAGCGTGCCCGCGTTTATCACTGGGAACTGCGTAGGAATAGGCCGGAGGCACTGGACGAAATTATCCGGAACCGCCACGGAGATAAACTCGGAGGCGCCCGTGATATCGATCTGGGCGACGCCCGACACCGGGTCTACAGGCCCGGCATACAGATCCAGAAACCCCGTGAAGCCGGGGACAACAATCGGTTCCGGGGCCGACGCGGTGACAAAGATGGCCAGGCTCGATTCCGGATTGAGGGAGAAATGCCGTCTGCCTAAGCCACAGCCCTCGAGGGCGTTTACCACGGCGGTTACAAGCACGTCGATTGTGACAACGCCTGCGGCGTTTGCCGGACAGTCACTTCCCGGCAACCCCAACGCAATATTCACTAAGGTGATGAGCTCACTGATTACCACGACGTTATCACCGTCGCAGTCTCCGACGCAGCCGACGAATCCGGCCGCCTCCCCCGCAGTTGCTGTATCTTCGGCCCGTGCCGAGGGCGGCTGTAAGGCAAAGAAGCTGAGGATCAATAACGCGCGCAACGAGTTAGAGAACATTGGCGCCCCTTCCTTTTGTGTCTACCGGCTTCCGAGCATAGATACGACAGGTTCGAGCAGCGTCTGGGTTGTACCAAGTTAAGGCCTCGCCGATCTCTGCTTCAATCTCCTCTCTTCGTTTTTCGAGCTCGGCGAAGTACGCAGCAGTGGCTGGATTCAGTCCCACCCTTCCCTGAAGAGCGCCTGGACCTCTTGGCCGATGGTGTTGTCGCTGACGCTGAACCACTGCTGCTCCGGGGCGGCCACGATGGTGATCTTTTTCCCGACCCACGTCGGCCCCGGTTGAGTCGAGCTTGGTTTGCCGTACCGCTGCTCCAGGAAGGCGAGTATCGCCTCGGTCGCGTCGGCCGCGAAATAGCCAATGACGACCCACAGCTGTCCTTTCCAGAACCGCAGTTCCAGCGACACCGCCTGTGGCAACCCGGCAAGTTGTACATCGGGCTGGTGGTAGCGCTGGATCTGCGGGTGGTACAGCACTGTTGCCCCGAGCTGCTCGCGGTCGAGCTGGCGCATCTGCGGGTAGAGCGTCTGCACCTGGGCGATCGACTGGCCGAATGTCAGCGGTTCGAAGCCGCGCCGCTCGTGCTGCCGGGCCGCCGCTGGTGCGGCGCCGACCAGGCACGCAAGCAGGGCCGCTATGGCCCCCTGAGACAGCTCCGTACAGTCCTTCATGTTGCGGCAGTGGGCGATGCCGTAACCGGTATCGGCACCGCGACGCATTCGGCACGCCTCACACCGACGAGCTGACCGCGTCGACGGCCGGACCGTCTTGTGATGTGCGGGCCGCTCCGGCCGCCACCGGTCCCCGGCGTGGGTGCCGGGGACCGTCAACCATTCCGGCTGCTCAGCCGGCGGTAAGCCGCACGATCATCAGTCGTCGAACACCCAAGAGATGACAGAGTCCTCCGGGAGGGACTGAAATCCCACCAGCGGAGCGGTGAACACCAGGGTGCCCGGGCCATCCCTCTCTGTCCACTGATCACACGAGAAGTTCTCGCCCGTCACTGATCCTTCCAGGGTGACTCCTGGTTCATTGTTGGCGTTGAACACCGTGCCCGCGGCCGTGCTCGTGGTGAAGGGGAAGTTGAGAAGAATTCCAACTCCAGGTGCCTCCGGTTCATCTCCGCAGGGAAGCTCCTCCTCAGTGATGAGCTCGGCTGGAAAACCCAGCGTGCCGACCGGATCTTCTATAAGTATCAACGAACCAGGACCCGCATCTGGCTCCCTGGGGCAGCGGGGCGTAGGGAGTAAGATCATGCCGCCACAATGCGGGCCGATGCAAACCCTGGGGTGGCGCTCGTCCGGGCCCTCTACCCGGGCCGGCTCGAGCGGGAAAACGCACGAGGTCGCTAGACAGTCCGCCTCGCTGAGACACTGCCCGCTGGCACACTCTTGGTCGCTCGTACACGGCGTCCCTTCGGCCAAACGAGCTCCGGGGCCCGTTGGGGCGGTGCAGGGTGTGCTTGTTATGGTTTTCTCGCCACGATGAGATCATGCGGCCCATCGGAACGGATGAGTTCCACGTTGCGAAACCCCACCTCATCCAGTAGCGCTCGATGTTCCGACTCGCTCCGCTCTCGTGCTCCAGACTCGCACAGAAGGAGCATGAACAGGGAGTACAGCTCCGAATAGACCGTCTTGCCAGAGAAATCGTTCTCGCTGATCAGCAGTACGCCACCGGCAGGCAACGCGTCAAAACAATGGCCGAGGGTCCTTCGGCAGTGGTCGTCGTTCCAGTCGTGCAAGATCCGGCTCAACGTGATCACGTCCGCGCCCGTCGGATATGGTCCGGCAAACAGGTCGGCTGCCTCCGTTCGGAACCGCTCCGTGAGTCCGTTGGCTGCGATGTCCTCGTCAGCCAACCTCAGCACCGCGGGCAGATCCATAATGACTCCACGCAGGTGCGGATACCGCAGGCCAACCTGCTGTGACAGCTAGCCGCTGCCACCGCCTACGTCCAGCACACACTGGTGGGGAGAGAAATCGTAGCGCTCAGCGATCTCCTGGCCGATCGCGACGCTGTAGGCATTCATATAGTCGCAGAACTCCCGCAATTGCACCGGATCTTCGTAAAGCGCGGCGAACACTTCCTGACTGGAGGCGCCGAGCGCTTGTTGCCAGACGGGACCATACTGGCGCAGCGCGTCAGGCAGGTACTCCCACATGTGGGGCAACTGTAGGGTTTGAATCTTGGCGTATCCGTGCATGGGGTAGGGAGACTGGGCGGTCAGGAGCATGCCGAGTTCCGAGTTGTGGTAGCGATCGCCATTCCTCTCCAGGAGCCCCAGTCGATGGAGCACCACCAGGAGCCGTCGGCAGCCCTCGGGGTTGATGTGAAGCTTTTTTCCCAAGTCTTCCGCGGTCGCGGGCCCGTCGAGGAGGAGGTCAAAGATACCCATGTTGCAGGCCGCGAAGAACGGCTGCGAGATGGCGAAGCTCAGTCCAAATTGACGCAGGCGATTTAAGGCTTCAATCGGGTTGAGAGCCATGTGCGAGAGAGCGATAGAGGGACACCCGCCTGTTCGCGTCAAAGCTCGCGACCAGACCGCCGGTGGCACACGCCCAGAACTCAAGATAAGTGGGTGTCACCTGCTGAAGAGGGTGGATACCGGTGAGGTGACCACGTTTTGAAAGACGGGCGAGCGGGGGTAGGTGGGGACCGATCCCTGATCCCCGACCCCGCAGCCCCATAGATGAGCGTATCGCCGGCCGTGCAATCAAAACGACGCAGGCCGGTTATCGCGGTCGACCTTTTTCAACGGGCTGCTGACTAGCTGCCAGACAAAGTCTTCTTGTGCAGTATTTTCCAATCGTCGCCTTCGCGGACGACGGAATTTTCCAAGTGAACCTCTAGACTCACGGTTTGCCCGGTTCGCGGGTCGGCAAACTTGTCGCGGCGAAGATACGAAACGACGAATCGGTCCGCGTCGACTTGTTCGATTTCGAGCCCGGCAAACTCGACGCTCAAATCCTCCGCATTCTTGAAATACGCTTCCAGTCCCGCGCGCTGGCGCTCCGTCAACGTTCCTCGCGCCTTGCCGATACTTTCGAGGTTCCCATTCTGGAGCGCCAGGCGGTAGTCCTCCAGGATCTGCCGAACCTCCTGCTCGGCAGCGTTTTCCTCGTCCGCGTGCGCGATGCTGTCCTTGCTCAGCCTACGCGCGAGGGCGCGCAGCACTGATACGGAAGACTTCAGCTCGCTGCGCGGCTGCGGATCCGTTGCCGCACCCTCGGACGTTGCCGGTTCGTCGAGACCCTCACCCTGTAGAAGCAGACGATACGCATCCAGTGCCAAGTTTTGGTTCTGACTCTCGTTCTCCGCCGCGATTGAAGCCCGTTCCCC
>JAZDDE010000224.1:0-3003 GCA_036679495.1 Gemmatimonadota bacterium
TAACGGCTCTGGAACTCAGCGGCGCGCGGCGGAGCCGTGTGTCCGCTGCAGTGAGTTGTTAGACCGCCCCTCACGAACGGTTGGGCTTCACCGTCTCGGCGTCCGCCAGGAGCTTGCGGAGTGCAGCATTGACCGCGGCGGAGTTGGGGAAGCTCTCGGCTACGTCTGGCTCGAGCGCAACCAGATTTGTGCCTTCAGCAAACCGCTGCGCGTACTTACCACGGACTCCGGACGTGAAGTCGTACTCTCTGCTCATGTCTGAATCGCTGTGTTTCATGGCTCTGACTCGTAGGCACGGCGCTCGCGACGACTCGCTTCCCGGGCGCTGATCACCCTGATCCTATCGCGTCGGTCGGTATGGGCCACCACTACCAGCCGTCCAGCAGCGCTCATGCCCACAAGCAAGAATCTCCTCTCACCTTCGGAGTGCTCCGCATCACGGATCGTCAGCGACAGAGGATCCGCGAAAGCCGACCCCGCCTCCTCGAACGAGACACCATGCTTCTCGATGTTGGAAGACGCCTTCTGAGCGTCCCATTCGAAGACCAGCGTCATAGATCAGACAACGGTTCTAGGCGGTCTAACGGCTCTGGAGCTCAGCGGCGCGGGCCGAAGGCCCGTGTCCGCTGCAGCGAGTTGTTGGGCTGCATTCGCATGCTAGTGGGTCCAATCACAGACGAGCTTCTCCTCGATTGATTGCCAGGAAACACCGCCTTCCCCACGGGCAAACCAGAGTTCAAAGGGCCGGCCGCCATCCGAAAGCTCTCGACCACGAATACTGGCAGTCTCTTCATCCAAGTCGATCATCGCCTCCGCCAAGTCGGTGGCAGCATAGGCCAAGAGCGTCTCGCCTGCTGGCGAGTACAGTTCCACGTTTCCGACGGACCATTGTCCGTCGTGAATCCCGACAGCAATTCGGACGTCGTGCTCCCCGGCCACGCAGTTCACGGTGGAGCTTGCCGCAGCCCAAGATGGAAGAACCACCGCCAGCCCCGCCAGCAGCATCGAAACTCCACTCTTCATCCTATTGCTGCCCAACGCCTCACAGCTCTGCGGCGCTGACTAGCCACACGGCTACGTAAGAGGTTAGTCGAGGGATTCACCTTCGAAGCGTAGCAATTAGGCCCGACGCGCGGAGGGCAGTGTCCGCTGCAGCGAGTTGTTGGGCAGCTCCCACACTAGCGTTGGCGCTTGACCAATCGGTCATAGGAGCCGTGATCACCGATCCAGAACCACAGGAGATTGCCTTTATCTCGAACCGCAAGAGCGCGGTAGTGGAGCCCCACTCGCACGGACCAGAACCGCCCTATTGACTTGAGATGCAGGGACGGGTGTCGCGGACTGTCCTTCAGGATCTCGAAGGCTCGATCAGCGAGTTGCCTTACTTCGCTTGGCAGACCAGCGTAGAGCCGCCAGTAGCGGCCGCTCGCGCGGTGCTTCAGAGCGGCCGAGTGCGACCCTCGTCACGATCGTTGATGGCCTCTTCCGCGAAGTTGTCCAACACTCCAGAAGACGCATCCTGCTCAAACTCGGCATCCCACATCCGTGCATCGAATTCAACGAACCACTCCCGGAACTCCCGCAACTCGGAGTCGGGAAGGTCTTCCACAGCTCGCTCGATGTCCTGGACTCGTCTCACGGCCGCCATCCTACCATCGTGCCAGAGCTGCCCAACGGCTCAAAGCTCAGCGGCGCTGCCGGCCGTGAGCTGGCTGAAGAGGTTGATTGAGGGGTTCACCGTGAAAGTCTACAACTGACGCCGACGCGCTAGGGCAGTGTCCGCTGCAGCTAGTTGTTAGACGGCGGCTCGAGGACCTCACGGCTTCACGAGGAACCGGAGGGCCAGAACGCTGAGCAGGAAGAAGAAGAACGCTCCACCGGCCCAATACCAAGCGACCAAGAGTCGACTAAACCGCTCTCGTTTCACCTCGTCCTGCGTCTCGACGGCCGCCTTCCTTAGAACACGAAAGTTCTGCCACGGGCATAGAAACCAGCTAACCGGTTTCCCCTCTTCGTGCAGGGCGTCCTTCACCCTGAACTCGATCTCCGCCCCGATGAGGCCTGCTCCGAAACACAAGCCGACAGCGACAAGGAGTACTACTTCCAGCGGCTCCACCGCCGCCTAACGGCTCAAAGCTCAGCGGCGCTGCCGGCCGCCAGCTGAAGTGAATGGTTGATCGAGGAGTTCACCACGAGAGTCTACAACTGAGGCCGGCGCGGCAGGCAGTGTTCGGATGTGTCCCGAGTCCTGTAGAAAATTGAGAAAGGCGTAACCTCCAGGCGTCAAAACCGAAACTCGCCGCGAGGCGAGAAGGAGGCTACGCCATGAGCAAGAGTACCAAGCAGTCGTGTGAGGCTGCGCGTTTTCGCCAGGACATCAGGAGCCAGCTGCGCACTCGAGTGCGCGAAGCGATCGAGAGCGTTCTCGAGGAGGAGTTGGCCGAGGCCCTTGGCTGCGGCTCGTACGAGCGCTCAGGAGAGCGCCAAGGCTACCGCCACGGGAAGCAGCGCCGCACGGTGACGACCGCGTACGGGGCCAAGGAGCTGGATATCCCACGCGGCCGGTTGATATCAAGAGACGGGTCGAGTCGAGAGTTTCGCTCCGAGGTTCTTCCGCGCTATCAGCGCCGGACCCAGGAGGTCGACGAAGCGATCCTCGGTGCGTACCTGGCCGGTGCCAACAGCCGCCGGATCAGGAAAGCCCTGGCGCCCCTGCTGGGTGAAGAGCACCTATCCAAGAGCGCGGTCTCTCGGGTGGTGTCGCGTCTGAAGGAGCACTTCGCTCGCTGGAGCCAGAGAGACCTCGCCGAGGAGCACTACGCGATCGTCTTTCTCGACGGTTTCCATTTGAAGGTCCGCAGTGCCCGCCGCGTCGTGTCAGTCCCAATCCTGGCTGTCTTGGGTGTCGCCGATGACGGTACGAAGCGCCTGGTCGCGCTACGTTTGGCAGCGAGTGAAGCCAATGCCCACTGGAAGTGGCTGATCGAGGACCTACGGCGTCGC
>JAZDDE010000225.1:0-2108 GCA_036679495.1 Gemmatimonadota bacterium
CCCCTCGGGTCGTCCGTCTTCGAACGAGGGGCGACCACGTAGCGCGCGGCCAGGATATCGAGCGCCCGGTTCCCGTCGTGTAGAACGGAAACCGGAACGTGGCCGTACTCGTCGATCCTCAGCAGGTCTCTGTAGCGCTTCAGCCGGAGTGCCGTGCAACCCCCCGTAGCGGGGATCTCCCAGAGCCGGGTCCAGTTCGGCGGCGCTGCCTCCGGGTCGTGGTTTGCGCCATATAGATGGGTGAGGCGCTGACCGCTCTCACGCAGCGACTCCGCGTACGGTGAAAGGATGGCCGGTTCCGCCACGACCCTGCTCAGGTCCCCGACGTCTCGCCAGCCCAGGAAAGCGGCGACAAGGCCGAGGTCCAGTAGCAACACGACGACGATCCAGGTGGAAGTCGCAATGCTCGGTCTTCTGCACCACCGCCATAAGACCGCCACCCCGGAGCCCAGGAACAGGAAAGGCAGGTAGATTTCCGGATTCCGAAGGAGCGCGGGCAGTTCCCCTTTGGTCCACGCGGACCAGCGCGGGAGACTGCTCTCGTGGGGGTAAAAGACGACTAACAATGCCAGGCACAGCATTGCCGCCCCCACCAGGAGGGAAGACATCCAAGCTAAGCGGAGACGCTTCGCGGTGCCCGAGGCCTCGAGCACGGCGATTCCGAGACCCGCCAAGACGCTCGCGGCCATGCTGAACTCCATGAAATGACGGGCCTGCACCCGAAATCCCCCGTAGACAGGCAGTTCGTACAGCACCGATCCGAGCGGGGTAGCGTCGGGCATGGCCAGGAGGAACGAGAGAAACGCGGTGGCGATCCAGAAACGTGTGGCCGGAGTCCTCCAGGCCGCGAAACCCGCCACACAGGCCATGACGAGGGGCAGGATCCCGACGTAGACCGCCATCTCGTGAAGCCGCCACGCCCCCTCGTACGCCGTCGTCATGCCTCCGTAGAGAAAGGGGAAGAACAGAATTGGCGTCATCCAGAGAGGGAAGGAGAAGCTCGCAAAAAACTCATAGCTCGATCGCAAGCGGACCGTCTCCGATGCGAGCTCGGCCAGCGGAATGAGGAGAACACAGGCCAATCCGACTCCACCGAGCAGACCAAGCAAGGTACGGCGGTAGAACAGCCAGCGTCCGATCGGCGCACTCCATCCCATGAAAAGCGCATAACAAGCAGCGAGACCGAGCGAATAGGCCGTCAATTGGGGAAAGCCCGCAAGTACGGAAAGACCGACTGCAACGGCGGCAATCGGTGTCCAGATCCCCGTGCGAACCGTTCGAAGCTTCTCCAGGCACAGCAGCAGCATCGGCAGCCACGCAGCCGTGTGAACGAGTGTGCCATGGCGCACGTGGGCGGTGAGCCATCCGCTCATGCCGAAGACGAGTCCGGCGATCAAGGCGGCGAATCGGGAGTGGGTGAGGGAGAGTACGTAGGCGTACGTGAAACAGCTCGCCAGGGCGTATCCGGCAACGAGGAAGAGAGTCCAGGAGCCGGTCACGGAGGCCAGGAACCTCGCAACGGGATACCAGGTCATCTCCTGGGGGTCCGCCGCGACGGGGAATCCGGAGAACACCGTGGAGGTCCAGAGTGCGGGTGGCGACAGGAAAGACGGCAGGTAGTAGATGGCCGTGTCGAGGCCGAGGTAGTTGCCCCCTATGAAGAGCGGCAAAGAGCAAGCGAGATAGAAGAGAACGTAAAAAGCGACGACCGCGGCATCGGGATTGATCCAGCGGCGGCTCCAGAGGGTCAGCACTCTCTCTCTTCGACTGCGGATCTTAGCTTCAAGCGCGCTCCCCGGTCCGTGAACCTGGCGGTGGCAGGAATGCGTCGCGGAGTCCTGGGTTCCGTCCTAAGCTCAGCCGTGTCCCTCGGCGGAAACGACACTCAGATGACTGCGGCTCGACCCCAGCGCGGGCTGTCTCGTTTCAAGAACGCGCTGGCCCTGATTCTTCTCCTGGGGCTGGGCGTCACAGAGATCGCGCGCTCTGAACCCGCCCCGGCGGCTACACGCAACGTCATCTTCATCCTGATCGACACTCTGCGTGCAAGCCATTTGGGATCGTACGGCTACCGGAGGGACACGAGTCCGTTTCTGGACTCGTTTGCG
>JAZDDE010000226.1:0-4223 GCA_036679495.1 Gemmatimonadota bacterium
AATCCCACTCCCTCCGCCATTGAGTCGGACCAGCTCGTGATGCGCCTGAGCCAGGCACGCGCCGAGAGAGCTACGCCCGGATGGGTCATCCCATCGATACCAGCGTAGAAGGAATAGCCTTCCTCGAGTCCCCGCTGAATCTCCTGGTAGACCTCCGTGGACAGGTAGATCTCGCCATAGAGCTTGCGGAGCAGATCGAGGGCGCCGATACCTGCGAAGTTGGAGAGGACAGTGGTGTTGGAAATGACGCTCATTGGCGGTCGGCGAAGAAGTCGCGGAGAGCCTGGATCTCGTCCTCGGCCTCTTCGACAGTCTCCGGACCCAGCCGGGGCCGAACGCCGCTCTCGAGCAGAATCTCCCGCATCTGAGCCCAGCTCACGCCCGCCATCTCAGCCGCTCGAGCTAGCGAAATCTCTTCGTTCTCGTAACGATGTATCGCCAGCCGGAGCCTCGCTTCAGGACGTGCCCGCAGAAGATGGCGTAGAGCGTCACGGATGACCTCTTCTTCGGTCCCGTACAGCTTCGCCCGCACCAGATCGCGCGCTTCCACCGGTCTCCTTGCCGCGGTCTCAGGGTGGGATGCTCCCGCCATTGTCGTCTCCCTGCAGTTGCTGGTGCGGCTGCAGACCGCCATCTGTCCATCGGTCGTGCGCCGTATAATCCCGGATTATAGCATCCACGATTTTGCGGCTCGGATTGCGACCCGCACGGTAGTCCGCCGCCCGTGTACGAGTCCACTGGCTTCTTCACCGCCATCTTCCGGCCGCTGGCCGTGGTGAACGGGGAAGTCACCGGGGAAGTCGCCGGGTTCCGTTTTGGCGAACTCTTTCCGGACCGCTCGTCGCAGGCGGTCCGGCGGACGTCGTTTCGAAGGGTCAGAAAGACCAATGGCGTTTTTGCCATTGAACTTTCTGACCCTCCAGAACGCTTTCGGCACAACGTCAATCACGGCCGAGCCTGTGAAGTCCGTTATTTCCGGGCCGTTGGAGCCCGAAGATCGGCCTCGGGGTCAGAATGTCCAAGACTCCCTGGACCCAGAGTTGCGTGCTGCTTCGAGGGTGCCACCCGGACTGATCCGCTCCCCTGCTGGCGACATCTACCGGAAGAGGAGATCCGGCGGCGTATCGTCGAGATGGTCGACGAGATCGACGCCGAACACGCTCGGCGCGTGGTGCTCAACGGCAGAGCGCCGCTCGGCGTCGAAGAGATCCGCAAGCAGAATCCTCACGACGGTCCGGTGCGCACCAAGAAGCTTTGGCGTCGGTTTGGGGGAAAGGAAAATCCGACTTTCTTCGAAGTGGACCTGAGAGGGCCACTTTGCCCCGGATCTGGGTGAAAGACGGGGCCATCAGCGCCCAGATCGAGCGTGCACGGCCTGGGTCGCAGTCGCCGAATCCATGTCTTGCTCCGTGCGATCGGAACGATCGCCGCAAGATTGGCGACCGTTTTTACGTCTATGTCTCTATAGAGCTTGGCCGAAGTGCGGCCGGAGCGAGGAACCAGCCCTGATCGGGTCTGGAGGCTCGTCGTCGGCCACCGGCCGAGGAGATATAGATGGGTCGACCCACACGCTTCATTCCCGAGAACAAGGACGGTGTCCTCGTGGAGGTTACCTGCCGGACGACCGGAGCTCGTGCTCTCCTCGTTCCGGCGCCGAATCCGCATCGCTTCAACGAGGTCGTGGTTGGCGTCTTGGGCCGCGCCCTGGAGGTGTCACCGCTGGAGCTCTGTGGCGTGGTCGTCGTCGCCAATCACGCCCATTTGCTCGCCCTCGTTCATGACCAGCAGCAGCTATCGCGTTTCATGCAGCATGTCGGCGCGAACCTGTCCAAGGAGATCGGCGGGCGGGTCCGCAACTGGCGCGGGTCGTTCTGGGAACGGCGCTACGACGGAATCGTAGTCAGCGATGAGCCGGGGGCTCAGTGGAACAGGTTGAAGTACTGCTTGAGTCACTCCGTCAAGGAAGGCCTGTGTGAGTCGCCGCTCGACTGGCCCGGCGTCCACGCCGCCAAATGCCTCGTTCACGGCGAGCCGCTGGAAGGCTACTGGTTCAACAGGCGCAAGGAATGGGCCGCCCGCAACCGCGGCCTGGAATACGGCAGCTACGACTTCGCTACCCGCTACCTGGTCCACTTCGCGCAACTGCCGGCGTTCCGAGACCTCAAGCCGGAGGAGTACCGCGACAAAGTGGCCGAGCTGGTCTCGGAGATCGAGACTGAAGGCGAGCAGAAGCGCGACGGCAACCCCGTCGCTGGCGTCGAGAAGATCCTCTGCCAGAATCCCTATGAGCCGCCAACGAGGCGGACAAAGCGATCACCGAAGCCGCTGTTCCACGTCGCGTCGAAGCAGGAACGCGATGATCTGCGCGCCGAGCGAGCCGCCTTCCTCGCACAGCACCGAGAGGCATCGGAAGCATTGCGCGGCGGGAACTTAAAGGCGGCCAGCTGGTTTCCGCAAGGAAGCTATCCCCCGGCGTTGCCCTTCATCGGTCAACCGCCTCCCCGCCGGCCACCCTCGCCGCCGACGCGGCGAATCACGATCCTCGAGTCGGGTGGTGTCGAACGTGGCGAGATCCCCGTCGTCGAGATCGCCGTGATCATCGAGGTGAGGGCTCGCGGTCAGCCGCCCTGAGACCGTCTGAGTGTCTTCCTGCTGGCCTGGGTCCCGGCCGACACGGAAGCAGAAACCACCGAGCTGACGCTCTTTCGGAAGACCCGGGTCTTGTGGCGTTCCGAGCGGCGCCCCGGGCCGAGGTGCGCCTGGGCAAAACACCAGCAGCACGGTTGAGGGCTTCTCTGCCGTCGAAGGGTCGGGGCTTGCGCAATTCCGCGTCTCGCCAGCACCCCGGATGCCCATGGAACCACCAAAGCAACGGCATCGCGGTGCTGGGCCGTCTGTAAGTCTCATGTTTCTAGATGCTTAGTCGTGTCTGGCACGTGTTACCGGGTTCGAATCCCCGTCCCTCCGCCATTCAACTCTGACTGCTCCGAATGGGGTCCTCTGAGGCGCACCACGACTGCGCTGGCCTGGTAGAGTAGAAGCCTGTGGCGGAAGCCTTCACCGGCTCTCCGTTTGGACCAACCTCAAGACGCAGCGAGGACTGCTATGCCCGTACCGAAAGCCTACGAAGAGATCGTCGATTTCATCGCCGCCGGAACGAGCCCGCAGAATGTCATCGCCTTTCGTCCGTCCGAGGCGGCGCGCCAGCGCGTCTGGGATCTGGTGGCCCGCGAGAAAGCGGGCGATCTGTCTCAGGAGGAGACCTCCGAGCTGGAGCATTACCTCCAGCTGGAGCACATCATGCGCCTGGCCAAGGCGCGCGCCCAGCGATACACCCACTCCGCCTCCTCGTGAGCCTGACTCGCGTTGGAGCCCAGCTGCGCCGGCTCGTAGTCAGCCGGGCCCAGGGTCTGTGCGAATACTGCCTGATCCACGAAGCCGATGCCTACTTCGGCTGCGAGATCGATCACATCATCAGCGAGAAACACGGCGGCCCCACGTCGGAAGAGAACCTGGCCTACGCCTGCTTGTTCTGCAATCGATTCAAAGGCAGCGACATCGGCTCGATCGTCCCTGATACCGGCGACTTCGTCCGTTTCTTCCATCCGCGGAATGATCGTTGGGCGGAGCACTTCGCAATAGGGGAAGGGATGCGGATCGCTCCCTTGACGGACATCGGTGTCACTACCGAGAGGATTCTGGCTTTCAACGACAGTCAGCGACTTTTGGAGCGTCAGGTGCTGCACGAGGATGGCCGATATCCCGCACCCGCAGCGCAGGATCGGATCCGCAAAGCCGTTCCATAACGCAGACACCACTGCACAGACGCTCGAGAGTTTGCGGGCAGCTCGTAGGGCTGCTCGGGCCGACCGCCGCGGGCGGGGCCGTCGTCGATCCGAGGCCCTTCGTCTTCGTCGAGACCTCTTCCGAGCGCGTCGAGGTGAGCAAATCCGGGGAGCTCAAGGTCAGCCGCGAAGTGCAGTTCCCGCCAGGGCTCCCCTACCGGCGGTGGCGGACGTCGTTTCGAAGGGTCAGAAAGACCAATGACGTTTTGCCGAAGGCCTTCTTCAGCCGTCCGAAGCCACCTGGCGTTGTGCCAGAAGCGTTCTGGCACAACGTCAATCACGGCCGAGCCTGTGAAGTCCGTTATTTCCGGGCCGTTGGAGCCCGAAGATCGGCCTCGGGGTCAGAATGTCCAAGACTCCCTGGACCCAGAGTTGCGT
>JAZDDE010000227.1:0-4100 GCA_036679495.1 Gemmatimonadota bacterium
GCTGGGAGTGATTGCCCGGACCTCGGTGATGCCCTACAAGACGACGAAAAAGGGGATCCGGCGCATCGGCGAGGAGCTGGGGGTGGACTACATCTTGGAAGGGAGCGTGCGTCAGGAGTTGGACCAGCTGCGGATCACCACCCAGCTCGTAAGCGTGGACCATCAGACACCGCTGTGGGCCGAAAGCTTCGACCGGTCGATCGAGGACGTCTTCAGCATCCAGCGGGATGTAGCGGAGCACGTCAGCGCCGCTCTGGCGTTGGCTGTTCTCCCTCCGGCGAGCGGCCAACCGGCGCCGCCGACCAAGAGTCGGGCCGCGCACCACGCCTACTTGAAGGCCCGGTACTTCCGCGACCAGGGGACCGAGAAGGGGTTTTACCGGGCGCGCGATTACTTTCGGCTGGCAATCGCTGAGGACCCTCATTACGCCCGGGCCTATGCTGGCCTCGCCAGCTGTCAGTGTCTCCTCGCAGGTCACGGCCTCGAGGTCCTCCCCCCGGATGAAGCCATGCCGAAGGCCGGGGAGTTGGCATACCAGGCGCTCGGATTGGATCCAGGGCTCGCCGAAGCGCACGCGGTGCTGGGAATGGTCGGCATGAAATACGAGTGGGACTTTGCGGGTGCCGAGGAGAACTTCCTGCGCGCCCTGGAGCTCAACCCGAGCTACGCGCAGGCACACTTCTGGTACAGCCTCTATCTCGAGGCTATGGGACGACGTGAGGAGGCGGTCCTCCAGGCCAGGCTGGCCCGGGAGCTCAACCCGATCTCGAAGGGGGCGACCGCGAACCTGGCGATGCAGTTGGCCAACGCGGGTCGCTTCGAGGAAGCTTCTACCGAGATCGCCGGGGCCCTCGAGTTCGACGCCGGTTTTTGGGGGACGCATTGGGTGCTCGGCAAGTTACATGCGAAGCAGGGAGACTACACCGAGGCCACGAAAGCGTTCCAAAATGCAGTCGACCTCTCAGAGCGGAACAGCGTCTCCCTTGCCTCGTTGGGCTTCACCCACGCTCTGGCTGGCCGAAGATCCGAGGCCGAGGCGCTGCTGCAGGAGCTGCAAGATCTCGGGAAAGAGAGGTATGTGTCGCCCGCCTTCATCGCGGCGATCTACTCCGGCCTGGGCGCGCATTGGACTCCCTTGAGGGCGGCTAGCAGCCCACTCGCTCGCGCAGCGAAGTGATGTGGGCAACATGGCTGCTTCCCCGAAGACGGCCACTCGGCCCGCGCCGTAACGCAGGCCCGTGCTACGCGGATGGTCGCCCCGACATCGTCGCTGCGGGGCGAGCGACGCACAACCTGAAGATCTACGGGAACCTCGGCTCTCGGCCCCAGCGGCTGCCCTTGCCGACGAGAGCGGTGGGAGACGGGCGGTGTCTGTCGTAGATCTATTGTATCATTGTATGATACAATAGGCGATATGTTGACCATCGACCTCCATTCCACCGTCCCAATTGTCGAGCAGATCCATGCGGCGATCCGCCACGCGATTGCGGCCGGCGAGATCCAGCCAGGCCAGTCGCTGCCGACGGTCCGCCAGCTCGCCGACGATCTCGGAATCAACCTGAACACCGTGGCTCGGGCCTACCGACTTGTGGAAGGTGACGGTCTGGTCAACAGCATTCGCGGCCGGGGCACCGTCGTGCGCTCGGCTCGCGAGGCGCCGGCGATCGCGGAACGCAGCGTCCGCGAGCGCATCGGCAGAACAATTCACGAGCTTGTCTCGGACGCGCGTCTTGCGGGTCTGAAGCGAGGCCAGCTCGAGTCCCTCTTCCTGGAGCAGGCGCGCGCGCTATGGCCAAAGGAGTAGAGCGATGGATGCTCTTGATTTTGTGTTTCCCCTAGTCATGATTCTGTTTCCCGCGGGTTTTGCGCTGTTCGTCAGCACAAAACCCGCGTCGGACGGAGACACCGACGATCGGAGACGCCGCATCGTGGGCCTGACTAGGCGCCTCTGGATCTGGACCGGCGTGGCGATCGCTGCATACCTCGCGTTCCATTTTGGCCTTGCGCTGCGACGAGCGCCGTTCATGTGGCTGGCGTTCTTCCCGCTGTGGTTCGCGCTGGCGATGCCATTGCTGCGCGCCAAGGATCCAGGCTGGGGCCCGCTTCCGCGTTCGCCGGTTCGGGCTGCGCGGCTCGTGCGCCGAGATGTACTGCCTGCCTCGATTACCCGAATCTGGATCATCGTCGCGGCGATCTGGGTGATGCTGACGGTGGGCACCATTGTCGGTCTGGCGCTGCCAAGTCCTGGCGCGCGCTCCTGGTGGGTGATCTTTTTCTCGCTGGCCGCCGGGATCGAGTTGTGGCTTCTGCGCTGGGCGATGCACCGCTCGTTGATCGAGGCCGAGCCTGTGCCGCCCAGCGACACTGCAGAAATCAGGAAAGCGCGTGAAGACCTTCGCAACCTGAAACTCTACGGCTGGACGGCCGCGGCCGCGGGCATGATGCTGATTTTCTCGATTCCGCCATTGCTGCTGGTGTGGCTCGGCGACCAGGCGCTGACGGCGGCAATCGTGGTCGGCGCCGGCGGCGGCGCTGTGGGCGGCATCGGCGGTGGCGTCTTTGGCGTGCTCGCGGATTTGCGGCGCGCGCGGATCAATCGCTTGTGTCTGGAGCAGTCCCCCGGTGACCATGCTCCGTCATCGCTCTAACGAGGGCACGGCTCTGACGACTCATCGTCCTGGACGACCACGAGAAGCAGGGACACGTGGCAGGCCGCTGCGGAGCTGCCAGAGTCCGTTCCATGGCAACATACTCCAAGGCCGTGCGGTGTAGATGAGCGAACACGCCCTCTTCGAGCGGGACAACGGGACTCCTAACGTCCCCGGCGAGAATTCGCCCTGGACCGAGTGGGTCGGCGCTTCCGCCACCTTAAACTTCTGCTGTGACGACCCCGCCCTCGATTGGCTTGAGGCGTTCGGCGAGGACAAAGGCTTTCGGAAAGACGACCAGCTCACTGGCTACGACGTCCGCACCGACTTTCGTTTCTTCCTCGGCCAGAAGGCGGCGCAGTTCGAGACCGTCGTGACGGATCATCTCGCCCGGCGCTTTCAGTTGGTCCGGATCGCACAGGGGCCCGCCGACATCAGAAATCGTGCCTCCGCCGAGGCTACTTGGACCGCCTTGTCCGACGGAGCCGAGATTATTGCCCAAGGCGTGTTGTGGAACCCCGAAACGCAGAGCTACGGCGCTGCCGATCTCCTCTTCCGATCGGACATCCTCTACGGCCTGTTTCCGGGTGCCCTGTCCGAAGAAGAGGCGGGCCACGTTGCACCAGACCTCCCGCAGGGATCGCGCCACTATCGCGTGGTGGACATCAAGTTCACGACCCTCGACCTCCTCGAAGACGGGCAGGCTGGCAGCGGTCACCTCAAGTACATGGCCCAAGTCTGGCTCTATAACGAGGCCCTTGGCCGCCTCCAAGGGTTCACCCCGCCTTGCGCCTACCTCCTCGGCCGCAGGTGGAAAAGCGGCAAGCAGCGTGGGACATCCGCCCTTGAACGCCTCGCACATGTCCACCAAAACCGCGTTTTTGAAAACTGGGAGACGAGCCTCCGCGAAATCGCGCTCGACGCGTGCGCCTGGGTCCGCCGGGTCTTCGCGGAAGGTGCCACATGGCAGATGCTCCCCGAGCCCTCGCTCCCAGAGCTGCGGCCAAACCCCCGCTACACGGGTGATCAGCCTTGGCATCAGGCGAAGCTCCAAATCATCCGAGAGCTGGCCGACTTGACGATGCTCCCACGAATCACTCCTGAGAAGCGCGCCCGGGCCGCCACGGAAGCTCTCTCGTGCTGGACGGACCCAGGATGCACCGCCGCGCGCCTCGGCGTCACGGGGGAGAAAAACGAGTCGCTCGTCGACGCTGTCATCCGAGCGAATCATTCGCCGGCTGACGGACCGATTGTCTTCCCCGACCGGGTGGCCGCCAATGAGCCGCTTTGGCGGCAACCACTGGCGGCCGAGTTTTACGTGGACTTCGAGACGGTTAACTGTGGATTCCAGACACGTTGTTCAGCCTGAGGTCACACCCGGGAGATAGGCGGTCTGCCGTTGAGGCTGCCATGTGGTCGCCTGCGATTGTAGTAGGTGAGCCAAGTCTTGAG
>JAZDDE010000228.1:0-5740 GCA_036679495.1 Gemmatimonadota bacterium
TGGTCGGCACTACATCCGGTTTCCGGGGGTCCTCCTACCTAGAATCAACAACTTACGAGCCAAAACCGGCCGAAATTCGTGGATCGGAGGAGCAAACTGCGGAAGTTGGGCTAGGAACGAGCGGCCTGCGGGTTTCGGCAATCGGCCTCGGCTGCATGGGCATGTCGGAATTCTATGGCGCTAGCGACGAGGGGGAATCGATCGCGACGCTCCACCACGCCCTCGACCGCGGCGTGACCTTCTGGGACACCGCCGACATCTACGGCATGGGTCGGAACGAAGCCTTGCTCGGCAAGGTCCTCGCTGAGCGCCGCGCCGAGGTCTCCCTGGCCACCAAATCTCTACTTCAGCACCGGGTCGACCGGCAGGTGCCGATCGAAGACACGGTCGGTGCCATGGCCGCGTTGGTCGAGGCGGGCAGGGTGCGCTACCTCGGCCTGTCGGAAGCTGCCCCGGCCACCCTCCGGCGAGCCGCGACGGTACACCCGATCGCGGCGCTTCAGACCGAGTATTCGCTGTTTAGCCGGGAGCTCGAAGCCGAGACCCTGCCGACCTTGCGCGAGCTCGGTATCGGCCTGGTTCCCTACAGCCCGCTCGGCCGGGGATTCCTTACCGGTCAGATCCGTTCGTGAGCACGCTGCCCGACCGGCTCCTTGCCCTCCCTCGACCTTCGCCTCCGACGTTCGCGCCTGCTCGACATTCGCCTGGCACCCCTCTCGGCCTGGGCGGTTCGTTGGTTCGGCAGCCCGAGTACCATCGCCTCAGGGCGACCCCACATGGCGCTCATTTTGAGACGAGGATTCTGCGGCAGCAATCGATCGATGGGAGCGATTCTCAGGATTCAAGGCCCCAGCGCGATGTACTGGGACATACAGGACAGCCACGATCAAAAGACTGCGAGCCAAGAATCCGATGGGGTCCGCCTCAGGGCCATAGGCGGAGCCGGCGAACCAGCTCTTTGCTGCCGGGGCGTGGACAATGAGACTGCGTAGATCGAGGCCGCTCACCAGGAAGCCGAAAACGGGACCTTGGAAGAAATTCCAGCCTGCGTGAAGTCCCAACGGAAGCCAGATGGATCTGTGACGAAGATACGCCGCGCCGTAGAGAACGCCCCCGAGAGAATTCCCAAGAAGTGAGATCGCCGAAGCTGACGGATTGCTAGCATGCACCGCTCCAAACAGCAGCGCTCCCAAGAGAATGGCCTGCCAGCGGGATTCGAAAATCAGAACGAGCCCGTTCAGGACCAGCATTCGAAAAACGATTTCTTCGGCGGCTGCGACGGCCAGAATATAAGCCGCAAGAGCCACGAGCTGGTGGCTATGGAGCTGTATGCTCAGAACTTCAATAACGCCAGTAGACCACTCGACGAAAAAAACGACGCTGAATGCCAAGCAGGCTGCCAGCAAGTCGGCGAGCAAGTAGATCGGCGCCGTACAATCGATTCGCGCTCCTACCCATTCGACGAGGCTCCGCCAGCCCCGGCGAAGCAATAGCGACCACAAGAAAGTCAGTGTGACGAGAGCACATACTCCAGCCACGGCAAGAGTAGAAACGCGAAGCAGAATCAACCGGTCAACCTAGAGACTCGCCTGGCAGTCGATTCCCGATGGGCCGCATTCATCGTCGCTCCAGAAATCCCGCGTGAGCACTTCAAGAGCGCTCGCTGCAGCATCCTGAAACCGAAGCAGCGCCGTTCCCGCTGTGCGTGATGCCTAGCATCCTCGCATCGTAACAACTTCCTGTGTGGGGCCGCTCCGCAATCGACCTCGAACCGGCCGCCGACGGGCGTGATGATGCTCTGGTCGACCGGACTGCCATGCGCAGTACTTCTACCGCAATCGAGCTACCCGGGTCAGGCGCAATTGTCCACATCCGCAGATTTGTTGCGCGTACCCGCGCTTCTCTGATAGATATTGGGCCGTCCATAGAGATCGCGGGAGGTCCGATGATTCCACTTGCTGAGGGTTATGACGTGCGCGACGCCACCGCAATGGCGGCGCGGCGGCGTATCGACGCTGATATCAGGAACGCGGAGCCACGGCTCCGACCGGCCTTGGAGTACCTGCGCGACCACCTGTTCGAGCCCGGGCTCATGGTGGATGATCTGCAAAAAGCGTCCGGCATCGAGTCGGCGCGCTTTTATGAGACGTTCCGCCAGGCCACGGGCGCGAGCCCGCGCGCGTACTTCGAGAGGTTCCGCCTGCGCACGGCGGCCGCGCTCCTGCGCGAGACAACCCTGGCGGTGGGCGAAGTCGCCATGCTCTCGGGCTATGTGTCGCTAAAGTCCTTCCGGCTGCGCTTCCGCAAGCGCTTTGGCCTGCCGCCGGTGCGATATCGGCGACAAAATGTCGAGCGCACTGTACCGCCTGACGACGATATCTCCATAGAAGCGCCACATTGGTGCGCGGCTTTCCTGACTTGGGCGGCGGCCGACGCCCGCGACCGTGCCACGGACGTACGCACTGCGGACGATCTCGAAGCGAGCGCCGCACGCCGCGCCGAGCAGGCGTGGGCCATTGCCCGCGGCCTCAGCGAGCGCGCCCGGCGCCAGCTGGTCGCCTTTGTTGGCCGCACCACCCCGGCCCTGGCCGAGCACCTCTTCGAGCAAAGCCGCGTCGAAGGCCGTGGCGACCGTGCCTGGGGCGTTGCCGTGGCCAAGCTCGCCCACGACGCCATTCCGCAGCACACCAACGACGCCTGGCACGGCAAGAGTCTTTGCGAAGCGCGCATTCGCGCCCACGCGTGGCTGGGCAACGCCCACGGATTGCTGCTCGACTTCTCGGCGGCGGCAGGCGCCTTCGAGCGGGCGCGCCACCTGCTCGCCGCGGCAGGCACGGCCCCGGTCTCCGCCCTGGCACGTGCCGAGCTCGCCTGGCTCGAGGCTGGCCTCGAATGGATCCGCTCGGACTATGCCCGCGCCGCCGTGCTGGCGGACGCGCGCCGCGATCACTCTCGTGCACCTTATCGACCTGGCGAGGTGGGATGCGGATCGCGAGCACCCACCGATCAGCCGCCAGGCGCTCGAAGAGGAGCTCGAAGGCGCCGAGCGCCTGATCGGGGAGAGCGGCTGCTCGACGCCAGAAGACCACGCGGGCGTGGAGGCCATACGTCGCAATATCGGCTTGTTCGCGCGGGCCTCCGAGTGTCGAGCGTAGGTCGGTGGCTCAGCCGTTGGCCATGCAGCCTGCGTCAACGAAGGTGGTTGCGCCGATCGAAGAACGTGTCACCATGAGCGAGCCTGCTCGAGAAACGAACCATGGGAGGTCAACCATGCGATACATGCGATACATAGCCTTCTTGGCCGCTTTCGCCCTCTTGCCGCTGGCCGCGGTCAGCCTCGGGGTGCCAGCAGACCAAGCCAACGCCAAACCCCAAATCGAGTATCCACAGACGGCAGATTTCGTCGTGCTCGAGGTCCACGGAAAAGGTGGGCGTCGTGCAGTCCGCATGGAGGACTTTCTTGCCGGCCGGTTGGATGACGACCAGCCGACCTATCAGATCTTCGGTGACGGGCGCATGCTCATGCGAAACGACGGCAAGCTACACACCATCACCTTGTCCGACGGCGAGCTCCGCGGCATGATCGAAAAGCTGGTCAGCTTCGGCCTTCACGAGCTCGACACCCAGAGAGTGAGTGCGAGCAAGAGCGCCGACGACAAAGCTCGTTTCCAGGCGGAAGGCCGCGTGTCCATGTCGATCGACGTTCCGACCTACACGCTGCGGTTCAAGCTCAGCGGCTTTGCCCCGGAGCCCGGCCGCGTGCTGCAACCTGTTGATGCCGAGGTCACATGGCACTCGGTCACGATGGCGGCGCATCGCTATCCGGACAATGCTGAGATTCAGCGGTTGGCTCGCTTCGAGCGCTGGCTCGGGAAGCTGACGAGCAAGATACTCAGCCGACCCAGGGCGGCGAAGTAGGCATGCGTACGGTCCTTTTCTTTCTCATAGCTCTTCTCGTACCAGCATCCGGCCATGCCGGTACCTGGTTGGTCGACAACCCGGCTGTGTCGCCCTTTGTGGACGAAACGTCGACCCCCCATCCGGTTCTCTATCTGGGTGCTCCTGGCGAGCGCGTCGTACGGGTTTGCATCGATCCGTCGAGCCCCTTCGGCGATACCATGACGCCGGCGCTCGGCAGGGCGATCGAGACCATCAACGCCCTTCAGCCGAGCACCGAGAACTTTGTCGAGACCAGCCCGACCGTGCCGATCGATGCTCGCGACTTCGAGAGCTTTGCGCTCCACGAGCTGCTGCACTGTGTGGCAGGGGTTGGCCATGTCAATGTGGGGCCGGACATCGCTCCAGGGATCGCGAGTCTCAGCACGAACAGCTTCTCTGGCGACAACGGAACCTTCGATCTGGCCCCAGGCGCTGACGCCACTTTCCGCACGCTCGACGATCCTCGGGCAGACGACGTCAATTTCTTCTGGTTCCAGCGCGCGAACAACATCCCCTTCACGGTAGCGGCCGTGGTGGATTCGACGACCTACAGCCGCGACCTCTCGGATCTGCCTGGCGGCCATCTTTTTGCCTCCAACGGAAACTTCCTTGCAGCAGATGCGGCCGGTTTTCCCGATTTGATGCCGGTCATGGAGGTTGTCGGCTTCCAAGGTTCGGAAGCGCGCCAGCTTACTCCTGACGACACGGTGAATCTTCGGTTCGGCCTTTCTGGGCTCAACGAGGTGGCCGACGCGACCGACGACTACTCGATTCGGGTCGAGTTTGTTGGTATCAGCACGGACGGCTGCAATGTCGAAGTACGATTCACAAACGAACCTCAAAGCTTCAACGCAGGTTGCGATATCAATGCGATCCTCATCGGAGGGAGCAGCACACACTTCCGCTTAGCAGGCATAGGCGACCTGCGGTTCAACATTAATAAGGAATGGTTTTTCGGCACGAGCGTCTTCGCGGACGGATTCGAGTCCGGGGACTTCTCCAACTGGTCCGCTGTCGTCCCGTGATTCGGCCTGCAGATTCGAGTGCCAGCCTCTTGTTGAGAGGGGACCCTCAGATATCTCAGATATCTCAGATATCGTGACGCTTCTCAGCAAGAGGCACCCTTGTGGCAGTCGTTGGGCTTCGTGGCGGGAGCTGCGCCGGTGAGTGATGACCGTTAGATCTAAGAGAGGTGCGGGGCCGGCAACGGCCCCGTGTGTATTCGACACGAGGCGGGAACCGTCAGGCAGCTTCCGTCTCGCTCGGTTGGAACCTCAGCTCGATGCCCACTGCGCGGAGCACCGAAAGCAGGCTAGAAAGGGTGGGGTTTCCACGCTCCGAGAGCATTTTGTACATGCTCTGACGATTAAGCTCAGTGATCTCGGCCAACGTGCCGATCCCGCCGTGAGCTTCGGCCACATTGCGCAGCGCGATGAGGAACTGGTCTACAGAGTCATCCTCGAGGGCAGCGGAAAGATACTCCGCGGCAACTCTTGGGTTGCGGAGCTCGCCCTGAAGAAACGCGTCGTAGCTACTCGTTGGCATCGTGCTTGAGCTCCTTCCAGCATGCGTGAGCGGTTTCGATGTCTTGTTTCTGTGTCTTCTTGGGGCCGCCGCAGAGAAGAACGACCACTGATTCGCCCTGGAGGCCGAAGTAGATTCGGTAGCCAGGGCCGTGATCCACGCGCAACTCGTGAACCCCACCACCGACGCTGTGGCAATCGCCAAAGTTGCCGAGCCGCAGGCGATCAATACGAGCGAAGATCCGGGCCTTGGCACGGCCATCCTTGAGCTTCCGGAG
>JAZDDE010000229.1:0-3603 GCA_036679495.1 Gemmatimonadota bacterium
GCGGGTATTCGAAGCTTCTGCTGCACCCAGGCGGGAAGGGCCGCCTGAAAAGACTCGAAGCCTCGCGGAGCGAAGCTCAGATACGTCTCGCCCAGCCGCTCGAACTTGGTATGCGGCTTTTCGTAGAACACGGCGTGGTCGATATCCGACACGTCGAGCCCGGACTCTTGAAGGCAGTATTGGACTGCACGCCTCGGGAAGCCCGGATCATGCTTCTTACGTGTAAAGCGCTCCTCCTGCGCAGCCGCGATGATGTCTCCGTCACACACCAGCGCGGCGGCGGAGTCGTGGAAGAACGCGGATATCCCCAGAATATTCACACGCCGGTCATCCACGTATCCTGATTCGTTTCTTGAGGGCCTTCCGAACAAATGCTCTGATCAAGTCGGTTGTGCTCCGTTGGTTCAGTTCTGGTCGACCGGAACTCTGTGCAATCTGCGGGCCGCCGTTCTGTGCTTCTTCTTCGCACTGCTTCACGGGATGCCACAGTTTGTTTGGTGCCTTTCCAGCCGCGGACCGACAGGGCCGCCACACGAACGATCCGTCTGCCCGGCCGTTTGCGCGCGGGACATTGGAATAGAATCGGCCTGGGTTGCCGGCCGCGACGAAAGAGCCATCTCCGCCGAAGTCTTCTATTCGATGGCCGTAGTGATTTAGGATCGTCGGCAGCGTTACCTCGTAATGGCCTTTCCATCCCTTCTCGTACGCCCCCTCAATCGCCAGCAAACCCGTCCCAGAAATGCGACAAACTGGATGAAATGCCCGTATCGGCATCACCGACTTGGCGTCGACTCCGGGGGGCACGGAAAGGGTCGGCCACCATCCCCAGTTGGGTCGTTCCCGCTTCGTCTGTACCAGAGCAGTCAGCAAATCGGCATCGTTTTGTTCGAAGGCGGAAAAGAATTCTCCCCATGCACCGCTAAAGCGGACGTCATATTCGATTCGCCAATAATATTCGTAGTCAGGATTACGTCTGGCGTAGTAGAGAACGGCCAGGTCCAGGCAACCGGGCATCAGGCTTCCACCGCCGGGACCGTCCATGTGGCGCCCGAATTCTTTCAGAACTTCGGCATGCCGAAACTCGAACGCCGAGATCGGCATCCGGTTCGAAGGACAGCTATCCGCATCCAGTAACAGAACTACGTCGTAGTCCGGTTCGAGCTCCCGACTCAGCCGGTCGAACTCTCGCAGGATCTCTTCCGTCAGAAGGTGCGTGCAGTACAGCACGACTGTACGGGCGGCCACGTCACGGCGAGGGTTTGAGGCCGGGCCGGAGGTGCAGATCCGTCACTTCGGCAGTTCTCGGCAGAGCGAGCGCTCCGAGCACGATGTCGGCCACGTCTCTGGGCTGGATGAGTCGATCCGGTGCGTAGGCTCGGCCCTCGAGCTGACACACACGCTCCTGCAGCGGGGTCGCCGTTCTGCCAAGAAACAGACTGAGAACGCGGACACCGGACTCGTTCACTTCCGAACGTAGACTGTCCGCCACCGCCCGGAGGCCGTGCTTCGAGGCGGCGTACACGCCCGTTTTCGCACCCGACCGGAGGCCCACGTTCGAGTTCACGAACACGACCCAGCCGGTTCGATGCTTCAAGCCGGAAAGCAGGGCCTGGGTAAGTAGAAACGGGGCCCGCAGGTTCGTCTCGTACTGCTCATCCATGGATTCGACGGGCGCCTGCTCAAGTGGCCCATGGCTGAAAGCGGCCGCCGCATGGACCAGAATATCCACCGCACCGGCCCGCGCCTCAATCTCTTCGGCCAATGCCCGGATCTGCTCCGGCGAGCGAAGATCCGCGACGAACGGAACCGCCCCGTCGCCAGCACCGTGAATCTCTGCGGCCGCCGAATCGAGCTTTGCCCGGTCGCGTCCGACGAGCCAGGACTCCGCGCCGGCCGCGGCCAGCGCGGCACCGATGGCGCGGCCTACGCCGCTTCCGCCGCCTGTGACGAGTGCCGTCTGTCCTTCAAAGCGGCGCGCGTTACCCACGCGTTACCTCTTCGAGAAGATCCGCCTCGTAGAGCCTTTCGGCCGCGTCAGCGACGGTTCCGAACGGAAGACCGGACCGTGCCGCGATGTCCGTCAGGCACACCGAGCCGTCCGACAGATTCAGCACCCAGAGGAGTGCGAGTTCGGCGTCCTTCCCGCCATCCCCGCCCAGACTTCGATACAGCCCGCGGCGACCCAACTGAGGCTCCCCCATCGGCTGTAGGTTCCTGTATGTCCGGTCGGTCTCCAGCACCCTGACGATTGCCCGGCAAGCGGCGAGCGAGTCCGCAAGCGACTCAGCCGAAATGAAGTCGAGGTCGTCTGCAGAAGTGTGGTACTCCGGGTAGGTTCCCCATGGCGTCCGTGAGAGGCGGCCTACGGCAAGATCGATTCCTGGAGAGCCATACTGTCGCTCATCGTATCCATACGGAGAGAAGGCCTCGACCTCGACTCCTCCCGGCCACGCTGCGAGTGCCGCTTCGGCTGCCCTGTCTACGGGCCCAGACCCGGACCGCGACCGCTTGTAGGTTAGCTGGCCTACGTCCCCAACGCCCGAAATGACCAGGCCGCCCCGCACATCGGACAGGCGGTCCTCATTGAGCGCCAGCCAGGTGATGGCACCGATCGTACCGGGAACGAAAAGGAAGCGGTATGACGAGCGCCGGGGCTGTGCCGCAAGCTCTTCGGCGAGTCGTGCCGCGACCGCGATTCCCGACAGGTTGTCGTTGCACATTGAGGGGTGGCACACGTGCGTGTGAATGATGTACTCGCCTTCCTCGTCGCCGGGCAGGAAGCACTCTCCGTATGTGAGGTGACCGTCCTTGAGCACCGAGTCGACACAAACCTCATATTCGCCCGGCTCGAGCCGCATCCGGTCAGCGTGAGCCAGACAGAATCCCCACCGTTCCTCGTAGTACGACGTTCGATACGGAATCCGGTCCGGCTGCTCGGGAAGCGAGTATAGATGCTCCGATAGTTCCTCTAGAGAGAGCTTTGCTTCAACGGGAGCGCTGTATCCCACGACATGGAGATTGGAGGCGCCGAAATCGACGATCTTGTCTCCGCTCGAGTTCTTGATCCACGCGTCGCGGATGTTCCACTCGCGCGGAACCGTCCAGTCGAAAACTGGTGTGCCTGTTGGCACCTCGTGAATCTCGAGCTCGATCGAGCGGCCCAGAATCGCGAGAGTCTCCCGAACGCCATCTCCTGTGAGGCTGCGGCAGATTGGGTACAGCTCCTGAATCATTTCCAGCATATCTGGCCTAGAAAATCTGCACCTCGGGCACCGGGAGAATGAACTGACCGCCCGCCTCCCGGTATGAAGCCAGTTGCTCCGTAATTTCGTCCACGAAATTCCAGGCTAAGATGAGCACGTAGTCCGGCTGATCGGCGAGCAGGCGCTCGGGAGCCACTACCGGTATGTGCATGCCCGGCGTAAAGAGACCCTGCTTGAGAGGGCTACGATCCGCGATGTAGTCGAGTTGGTCCGGCCCGATATTCAGGAAGCAAAGAAGCGTATTCCCCTTGGCCGGCGCGCCGTAACCCACGACCGATTTTCCGGCGGCCTTCAGATCTGCGACCGCTTGCGTGAGGTCCCGTTTGATCGTGTCTACTCT
>JAZDDE010000023.1:0-2957 GCA_036679495.1 Gemmatimonadota bacterium
GGCTGCGTATGAGCAGCGATACCCACGCAGAGTTCGGGCCATCGTCAAGGAGATCCTATCCACGGCCAGCTCGCCCGCCGCCCAACAAAGCGCTGCAGCCGACTCGGCCCAAACTTGAGAAGCGCGCGGGGCGCCTGGCGACGCACGCTACACTCCGAATCAACTTCAACAGGCGAGGCCGCGCAGCTGAGTGCTAGGTCCGTTAGGCGGCGGAATGGACCTAGACGACGGTTCTCTCGTATCGCTGTCCCTCACCGTGTCGGGATACCAGTTTCCGGACAACGTGGAGGATCCACACGACTCGAACTGGCTGAACGTCGTCGGGGTCGTCACTCACCCGCGCGGGGGCTGGGCGTTCCACGACCCGTGCCTCCTGGCTTCCGAACTTGCCTCGCTCCGCGCTTGGTTCCGTGCCCTCACACTTGACCCCGCCGCCGCGACGGAGACGCTGCACTTCACTGAGCCGAATCTGGAGTTCCAGATCGCCGAGAACTCCGGCAAGAGGGCCATCCGGGTCCACCTCAGTCACGAATCAAGCCCTCCTTGGGTCACAGCTGCTTCGCGATTGGAGGGAGTCGAGCTGGACTTCCCTCTTGCCGCCAACGATCTCCAGGCCGCAGAGACAAGTCTCGGCGAGCAATGTGCGAGGTTTCCCGAGCGTGCCACGCAGTAGTTTCCGCCGCCTAACAAGGCGCTGCAGCTGACAGTCTACAGCGCCTTCGAATCGGTTCGTGGTAGGGTACGGAGGTATCGGCGCTTCGCGGCCAGGTGGTAGGGCACCGCCTGCAGCTGAGCGCCATGTCCGTTGGGCGGCGCGGCGAAGGCGGAGGTCGGTTTGCTCAGCCACGTGATTCTCGGCGTCAACGACGTCCAGCGAGCCGTGGGTTTCTATGACGCTGTTCTGGGCGTACTCGGATACAAGCGCCGCTGGATCGCGGAGAGCGGAGCGGGGTACGGGACCGAGAGCGAACTTGGAATCGATACATTCTGGCTCAACAGGCCACTTGACGGTCGCCCCGCCAACGTCGGCAACGGAACGAACGTTGCGTTCCTTGCGCCCAGCCGCCAGGCCGTTCGGGACTTCTATGAGAAGGCGATGGCCCTCGGAGGCACATCCGAGGGAGAGCCTGGCATTCGCGAAGAAGCCCACCCGAACTTCTATGCCGCGTACGTGCGGGATCTCGACCAGCACAAGATCGTGGCGGTGTGCCACGCAGGCGAGTAGAGCCACGGCTCGTGGCGCACCGTGGCGGTCACGAAGCTGGGGCGCCGTGCTCCAGCAGCAGCTGAGCGCCATGTCCGTTAGGCCGTTGCAGCGTGATCAAGCCGAGGTACCGCACGGCCGATTACACCTCCATGATTCCGCAGGGCAAACAGGGCACTGGGGCGTTTCAGTGGAACCGCAGTGGGTGGTTCGGCTCGCAGCTTGGCGCGACGCTGTGGCTCGCACTTCTAGGCGCGGCGCTGCTCGCACAGGCGAAGCCAGTCGGTGGGCAGCTCCTGCTGTTCGCTGTCATTCCGAATTTCGTAGGTTTCGTCCTGTGGCGCCTTCGCAGTAGAATGTCTCCGTACCCGGCGATTCAGGCTCTCATCGCCGTATGTGGGGTTTCGGCGCTGTGCGGCATGCTCTGCCTCCGTGCGTCCAGCGCTGTCGAGACTCTTGAGGGCCTCCCGTCCATCTGGTTTCTGCTCATGTACCCCGGGCTCATGCTCATGTTCTGCCTTCAAGAGCGGAGTGCTCGCGCCAACGTCGCCTAACGAGGCGCAGCAGCCGACTGCCTGTGCGAGTTGCCAATCTTGGACCGTGGTGAGCTTGCGGGAAACCAGGCGGTCAAGTGGCTTCGGCGCGGTGCTCCAGCAGCAGCTGAGCGCCATGTCCGTTAGGCCGCTTCCTTCGATCCGGTGCGCTTGGCAATGACCTTGGCCACCTGAGTACGGCTGGCGCCGAGTGAGAGAAGAGTTCGGACAAGGAGGTCGATCGAGACTTCAGGGTCGGCTGCTTCAATCTTGGCCACCCGCGATTGGCTTGATCCGATTCGCTTGGATGATGAAGGCCCAATCCGAGTACGCCCGCAAGGAAAACAGCACCCAGATCAATCTTGCTCTTGCGCAAGATCTGCGGCTCGCGAGCGTGTTTCGTCGGGGCATTTCTGATTTCGAACAGCTTGACCAGGACGAAATGCTGCAATTCAACCTTGTCATGGGGGAATATGTCAGCACACTCGGACTTCGAAGCCGGGGCAATCGAGTTTGAGGCGTTCGAGCGATCTTGGCGCGCGCTTCGTCCGTTCTTCCTGACACCAGGCGCGCGCAGGTACTGGAAGCATCATGGTCGAAAGGGCTCGACCGATGCGTTCTTCTCGTTCGTAGACCAGCAGCTATCCGAGGCTGTCGCCGCTAGCAGCTCGGAGTCCGCTGCCTAACAAGCCGTTGGAGCTGGCGAGCTGATTCTCTCGCCCAATTGCGGCGTGGTACAGTTCGGAGGTCTCGGCCGTTCCAGCTGCATCGGCAGGTCGCCGCTCGCAGCTCAACGGCCGATCCGTTAGGCCGCGTGGGGTGTAGAACCATGACTCAGGTGGTTGCATCAGGTAAGCGCGGGCAATCGCTGGGGGAGGAGATCGCGAACAGCATAAGCCACGGCTTCGGCTTGCTCGCGGTCGTGGTTGCTGCCCCGATTCTCATCGTGGATGCGGCCCAGCGGGGCGGGACGATGAGCGTCATCGGCGCAAGCGTCTTCGTGTCCAGCGCAGGCCTCTTGTACTTGGCGTCCATGCTCTACCACGCGCTCCCTCCGAGTCGGGCCAAGCACGTATTCCAGGTGCTCGACCACGGCGCGATCTTCTTCTTGATCGCCGGCACGTATACGCCATTCACGCTCGGCGTTCTCCGCGGCGCATGGGGCTGGGGTCTCTTGGCGCTCGTTTGGAGCCTCGCCCTGGTGGGTGTCGTGCTCAACG
>JAZDDE010000230.1:0-4900 GCA_036679495.1 Gemmatimonadota bacterium
GCGAGCCACCGCCCGAATCATGAAGAACGCCCCTCTAAGGTTGGTATCATGCACCTGATCCCAATCCTCGTCCTTGAGTCTAACCAGAATGTTGTCTCTGGTGACTCCGGCGTTATTTACGAGAATATCGATCGGGCCGAGCGCGGCTTCAACCTGTTCAATAAGCTGGCGGCAAGCCTCGGCGTCAGAAACATCGCAGGCGTATCCAGCGTGGTCTCCCCCGACGAACTGCTCCGCGGCTGCGCTTGCACGGCCAGCATCCCTCGCGACGGCAGCTACCTGCGCCCCCGCCTCGGCCAAATCTTGACCAATGGCGAAGCCAATGCCTCGGGAGGCGCCGGTGACCACAGCTACACGACCCTGCAGTTCACCCATTTCGGAGTCCCTCCACCGCATAGTCCAGCCCCGCTGGATCTCCTACCGAGCGGACTGAAATGGACTTATCGATTCGTCTGGCGAGTCCGGTCAAGACGGCGCCGGGCCCGGGCTCGATCCAGGCCTGTGGCTTGTACTCACGCATTCGCTGCACAGATTCGATCCAACGCACCGGAGAGGTAAGCTGGGTAACCAGCAGCTCCCGGGCTCGCCCAGCGTCCACTACCGGCTCGGCCACGGCATTGGCGATAATCGGAAACTTGGGATCAGAAATCTCGACGCCCTCCAGGGCTTCCTCCAGGCCTGCACGCGCACCCTCCATGAGCGGCGAGTGGAACGCTCCACTCACGGGCAGCGGGAGAGCTCGCTTGGCTCCCCGAGCCTTAGCTTCCTCGCAGGCCGCAGCCACAGCCGGGACCTCACCGCTGATGACGAGCTGCCCCGGCGAGTTAAAGTTCGCCGGCACCACAGTGCCATCCACCGCTCTGCACAGCTCCTCCACCGCATCTGCGTCAAGGCCGATAATGGCAGCCATGGAACCCGGGTTCGCGTTCCCTGCCTCCCACATCAATTCGCCTCGGCGCCGTACAAGCTGAAGAGCGTCCTCCAGACTGAGGGCACCCGCGATGGTATAGGCGGTGAACTCTCCCAGCGAGTGGCCGGCAGCCACTACCGTGCGCTCGCGCAGGTCCGCCGGGAGTAGCGACCAGGCCACATAGCTGTGGAGAAGGATCGCGGGCTGAGCGTTCTGAGTCTGGGTGAGAACATCTGCCGGCCCGACCCACGCGATCCGACTTAGAGGCGCCCCAAGCACCTCGTCGGCACGCTCATAACACTCGCGCGCGAAAGGGTAGACCTCTGCGAGTTCGCGACCCATGCCAACGAACTGAGAACCCTGCCCTGGAAGAAGTACCGCCAGCCGCTCTGGACCGGTCACAGGCCTGTGCCCGTCACGAGGCTAGACTTCCTCGGTCTGAACGACCTCTTTGTCGCCGTAGTAGCCGCAACTCGGGCACACTCGATGCGGACGGCGCGGATCACCACACTTCGGGCACGCCTGATGAGCTGTGGCCTCAGCCGCTTTGTGCGTCCGCCTCTTACGCTTCCGCTGCTTCGATGTACGTCTCTTTGGTACCGCCATTGCCCTTATCCTCGCTCTACGGCCGGGATGAGCGGCCGTCTTCAGTCATCCGTCTTCTAACCAATTCTGGAGCGGTCCCCAGCGGGGATCTGTCTCCGCCAACGAACACTCGCACTGTTCTTCGTTCCTGTTGGCTCCACACGCCGAGCACAACCCCTGGCAGTCTGCCCGGCCGACCGAGCACGAGTTCCTCGCGAATCGGCTCTCGCACCGATAACTCCGCTCCCCGTTCGTCCAGCGGATACACTCCGTCTTCCGACGACTGGTCCGCATCAGACCTGAACCAGGCCTCTATCGGCAGCATGGTGGGCACAGTCAACTCTCTCAGGCACCGCACACAACTCAGGCGAAACGGCACCTCCAACTCGCCGGTCACATGCACCGAACCGTCGGCGGATTCTTCCGCGCGAATGGTCAGTCGTGGATTTCCGGTGAGATCGAGACCCGGAGCGGACCATACTGCGGGATCGGCCGAGAACTCGCCCTGCCACGACCAGGGACCATCCCGCAATGCATCCAGCGGAATCCGCATGAATGGGTAATCCATATCGATACTCTGCCACTGCTGTTGTGTCAATTGCCCTACGTTCGATCGACCCCGGCGAAAAAGAATGCCGCTTCCAGGGCCGCGTTCTCCTCAGAATCGGACGCGTGTATTGCGTTTCGCTCTTTGCTCTCCGCGTAGAGTGCCCGGACGGTGCCTGGTTCGGCCTCCGCCGGATCCGTCGCACCGATTACTTCGCGCAGAAACAGCACGGCATTCTCATGTTCGAGCAGCAACGGCATGCACGGACCCGACGTCATGAAAGCAACCAGGGAATCGAAGAACGGCCGGGCGGCGTGAACCGCGTAGAATGACTCTGCCCTGCTGCGCGTCAGATGCAGTACTCGAGCGGACCGGACGCGGAACCCCTTGCCCTCCAGATGCGCGATAATCTTACCGGCCTTTCCGGCTCCAAACGCGTCTGGTTTTATTATCGTCAGTGTCGTCGTCATAGTCTTTCTTGGATGAGGGCCACGATATCTACTGGTCTCTCGGCTACGGCAATACCGCACTCCCGAAAGATTCTGGTTTTCTCCTCGGCCGTGCCTTCAGACCCGGAAATGATTGCGCCCGCGTGACCCATACGCCGGCCTGGAGGGGCGGTCTGGCCGGCAATGAAGCCGACCACGGGCTTGGACATTCTGTCCCTCACGAAGGCGGCCGCCACCTGCTCGTCCGTACCGCCTATTTCGCCTATCATGGCTACGGCCTGGGTTTCCGGATCGGCTTCAAACGCTTCCAGGCAATCGACGAAGTCTGTCCCGATCAAGGGATCTCCACCGATGCCGATACATGTCGACTGCCCCATGCCGTTCTGGGTGAGCTGGAAGATCACTTCATAGGTCAGCGTACCCGACCGGCTCACAACTCCGATTCCTCCGCGGCGAACAATCTGGCCCGGAAGGATTCCCACCTTGGCCACGCCCGGCACGATCAAGCCGGGACAGTTGGGCCCGATGAGTCGGGCTTCTTTTTCTTTCACATAGGGAAGCACACGCACCATCTCGCGGACTGGTACGCCTTCTGTGATACAAACGATCAGCCCGACTCCCGCATCCGCTGCTTCGAAAATGGCGTCAGCCGCAAACGGGGCCGGGACATAGATGACGCTGGTGTTGGCGCGGGTCTCGTCAACCGCTTCCTGGACGGTATTGAACACAGGGATATGGTCGTCGAAGACCTGCCCTCCCTTACCGGGCGTAACGCCCGCTACGACGCGTGTGCCGTATTCCGCCATCTGGCGAGTGTGAAACGATCCGTCGCGGCCGGTAATGCCCTGCACGACGAGTCGTGTATCCTGATCAATAAAGACGCTCATGGTCCTCGGCTATTCTACAGGTTGCGCGGTGGCCAGACGCCCGCCCGCGTTCAGGCCGCTTGTGAAGCCAGCTCCACCGCCCGCTTGACTACCTCGTCCATATCGGTCACCGCGTCGAATCCGTTCTCGGCCAGAATCTCGAGGGCTTCCTCCTCGTTCGTCCCGGTGAGACGGATGGTCATTGGAATCCGCATATCCATGCGTCTCGTAGCCTCCACGATGCCCTTGGCGACGTCATCGCAGCGCGTGATACCCCCGAAAATATTGAACAGGATCGACTTCACGTTTGAATCAGATGTGATGATCTCCAGCGCGGCTACGACCTTGTCCGGATTCGAGGAGCCGCCGATATCCAGAAAATTCGCCGGGCTTCCGCCGTAATACTTCACCATGTCCATGGTGGCCATCGCCAAACCGGCTCCGTTCACACAGCAGCCCACGTCTCCATCCAGCTTGATGAAGCTCAGGCCCGCTTCCCGGGCCAGACGCTCGGCGGGATCCTCGGCTGATTCGTCACGCATCGCTTCTATTTCGGGCAGGCGGAAAAGCGCGTTGTCATCGATGTTCATCTTGGCGTCGATGGCCAGCACCCGGCTCTCGTCATCCACGATCAACGGATTGATTTCGATCAGGGTGGCGTCGCTGGCCAGGTAGGCGGCGTACAGCTTCTGGATAATCGACGACGCCTGGCGCGCTAGCTTCACGTCGTCGTACAGACTGAACGCCAGACCCATGGCCTGGTGATTTAAGAGCCCGTGCGACGGATCAACCCTCAGCTTCCGAATCGCCTCCGGGTTCTCGGCGGCCACTTCTTCAATGTCGATCCCGCCTTCGGCGGAGACCATGATGACCGCACTTTGGCTGGACCGGTCGAGTACGATACCCAGATACGCCTCTGACTCGATTTCTACCGCAGGCGTAATAAGGACCTGCTCGACCGTCAGGCCTTTGATTTCCATCCCCAGAATGGCCGCCGCCGCCGCTGCGGCATCCTCCGGCGTAGGGGCCAGCTTGACGCCGCCCGCCTTTCCGCGTCCGCCCGCGTGAACCTGCGCCTTGACGACCACCACTCCGCCGTAGCCACGGGCCGCGTCAGCGGCCTCGTCTGCTGAGCGCACCACCTCACCTGGAGGCACCGGGATTCCGTGTGAGCGGAGGATCTCTTTGGCCTGATACTCATGAATGTTCATGGGCAACTTTCAACGTTGTCGTGTACGAATTCGTCGGAGCTTAGTCGGCGACTATGCACGTTCCGCTTCGGCCAGCCAGCGCCTCCTGGCCCTCCTCCAGGCGAGCGATGATCGCTCTTGTTCCCCCTCCACGCACGAAGGAGACGGCGGCATCCACCTTGGGACCCATGCTTCCGGCACCCAACTCGCCGCTAGCCAGAAGGCTCTCGGCCTCTCCTGCCGTCAGATGCCGAAGCAACTCTGCGTCCGGCTGTCCCCACGACCGGTACACACCATCTACGTCGGTGAGGATAAGCAGATCCTGAGCACCGATCGTGCTGGCCAGTACCGCC
>JAZDDE010000231.1:0-4689 GCA_036679495.1 Gemmatimonadota bacterium
AGCGGCATGGCTCGCCTTTCCTCCGCGTGTCGTCACGATCGCCTGAGCGGCGACCATACCCTCGAAGTCGTCCGGCGACGTCTCGCGCCGCACGAGAATGACGGCCTCCCCGTCGGCGGCGGCTGAGATCGCTTCATCGGATGTAAAAACGAGCCGCCCGTTGGCCGCGCCAGGCGATGCGGGTATTCCAACCGCCATCGACTCGTACTCGGCCTCAGGATCCACGGTGGAGTGCAGGACCTGTTCGATTTTCTGCGGAGTGACGCGCAGGACGGCCGTCCTGCGGTCGATCAGCCCTTCGTTGGCCAGGTCCACGGCGATGCGTACGGCGGCCTGCGCGGTTCGCTTTCCCCTCCGTGTCTGAAGCAGAAAGAGTTCGCCCTCCTCGACCGTGAACTCCAAGTCCTGCATGTCTCCGTAGTGTTGCTCGAGGCTGGCGGCTGTTTCCACCAGCTGTTTATAGGCCTTGGGCAAATGATCCCGCATCTTCTCGATAGAGAGCGGGTCACGAATACCGGCCACCACATCCTCACCCTGGGCATTGAGGAGGAACTCACCGAACAGTTTGGGCTCGCCGGTCGAGGCGTTCCGGGTGAACGCGACGCCTGTCCCGCTTCCCGGACCCTGATTGCCGAACACCATTGCCTGCACTGTCACTCCGGTACCCAGGTCGTGGGGAATTCCGTATTCCTTTCGGTAGGCGCGTGCCCGCGAATTGCGCCAGCTGCGGAACACCGCCTCTATGGCACCCCACAGCTGTTCTACGGGACTCTCGGGGAAGGGACCGCTCCCTTCCCGCGAAACGAGGTCGCGGTAGCGCTGTATGATCTGGCGCAGATGTCCGGCGTCGAGTTCGTGATCCTCCTCGGCTCCAGCCTGCTGTTTCTCTCCGGATAGGATTAGTTCGAACTGGGAGTGAGGCACTCCCAGCACCACCTCGCCGTACATCTGCACGAAACGGCGATAGCTGTCGTACGCGAACCGCTCATCCCCGGACACGCGCGCCAAGCCCTCCACCGTCTGGTCGTTCAGACCCAAGTTGAGAATCGTGTCCATCATTCCGGGCATCGAAATGGCGGCGCCTGAACGAACGGACACGAGAAGCGGATCGTCCAGGCTCCCGAACGACTTGCCGGTAAGCGCCTCTACCTGTCTGAGAGCGCCCACGACTTCGTCGTGCAGTCCATCGGGGAGTTCAGAACTGATGAGATGGTGCCGGCAGACGTCGGTGGTGATTGTAAAACCGGGCGGGACGGGGATGCCGAGGCGGGTCATCTCGGCTACGTTGGCACCCTTCCCACCGAGAAGATCCGTGAGACCGCGGTGGCCATCGGCATGGCCATTTCCGAAGGAGTACACCTGTTTCATGCTGACTCTTTCCGCGAGGGTGCCTAGCGCGACACCTCGTGAAGCGGAACCCCGTGCTGAAGGTCCAGGAGAGGAGCGGGGTAGTTGCCCGTCCAGCACGCGTCACAGAAGGGACCGTATTCCTCGACCCTAGATCGCATGCCCTCCAGGGATAGATACCCTAGCGACTCCACGCCTAATTTCTGGCGGATTTCCTCCACGCTGTGCCGGCTCCCGATGAGTTCGTCCCGCGACGGCATGTCGATGCCGTAATAGCAGGGTGAAATAATCGGCGGAGAGGCCACCCGAAGGTGGATCTCACTCGCACCAGCGTCTCGCAAGAGTTGGACCAGACCGCGGCTCGTAGTACCTCTGACGAGAGAATCATCGACTACGATAAGCCGTTTATCTTTAATGACTTCCTTAACTGGGTTATACTTGATTCTAACCTTGAAATCACGATCGGCTTGCGTTGGGTGAATGAAAGTGCGCCCGACGTAGTGGTTTCTGATCAGCGCCAGTTCGAACGGGACGCCGGACTCTTCACTGTAGCCGAGTGCGGCTGAGTTGGAAGAGTCCGGGACTGAAAACACGCAGTCGGCCTCGACCGGGTGTTCCTGTGCGAGGCGCCGTCCGAATTCCCTACGAGCTCTGTCGACGCTGCAGCCCCAGAGACGCGAATCGGGACGAGCGAAGTAGACTAACTCAAACAGGCAGGGAGACGGCTCTGCGGGCTCCAGCGGACGGAGTGACTCGACTCGTCCGTTCTCGATGCGGAGGACTTCGCCGGCCTCGATGTCGCGCACGTACTCGGCGCCCATAATGTCCAGGGCGCAGGTCTCGGAAGCCACGACGGCCGCATCTCCAAGCCTTCCGAGCACGAGCGGCCGGAACCCGCGGGAGTCGCGCACTGCATACAGGACGTTGCCCACGCTCAGGACGAGCGAGAAGGCGCCTGCGACCTGCGACAAAGCGTCATCCACCTGCTGGTCCGGGAGGTGCCTGCGGGAGCGCGCGATCAGATGGATTATGACCTCAGAATCACTGTCTGTCTGGAAGATGGCGCCCTCGGCCGAGAGCCGGGTCCTGAGCTCGCCGGCGTTCGTCAGATTGCCGTTGTGGGCCAGCGCCAGCGGACCGTTCCGATAGTTGACCATCACCGGTTGGGCATTGCGAAGCGTCGAGGATCCCGCCGTTGAGTAGCGCACGTGTCCGATAGAGGTCGTGCCGACGAGGCTGCCGAGCTCCTCGTCGCTGAAGGCGTCGTTTACCAATCCCATTCCTCGCTGGACGCGGGCCCGGCCTTTCTCGTCGATCGCCACGATTCCAGCGGATTCCTGACCGCGGTGCTGCAGCGCGTACAGGCCGAGGAAGGCCAGCTCAGCCGCCCCCATCGCGCCACTGACACCCACCACGCCACACTCGTCACGCAGGCGGTCGTCGTCGCGCCACGTGGGAAGTCGTCGTCGAATTCCCGGCCTTCCGTTCACGCTGTCAAACCTGCTTCTCTCTCCATTCGAGCGGGTAGCGCGGATTCATAGGCTTCCCGGATCACGTCCACATCCAGGTCGATCTCTACCGTCTCAGTGGCCAAGCGAAACCGGTCGAGCGGGCCGGCTACGCTGCCCAGCCTGATGAGGGGCAGGTCGTACTCACGTCCCAGGTCGCGCAGGCGGGCTTCGTCGCTGGCTGCGCACGACAGCACCACGCGGTTTTGCGATTCTCCGAACAGGGCAGCAGCCGCGCTGACACCCGCATGGAACTCCGAGTCCAGCCCCAGCGGTGCAGACTCTGCTCCGATCGACGACTCGGCAAGGGCTACCGCCAGCCCTCCATCCGAGCAGTCGTGTGCGGACCGCAGCAGACCCTCCTCGGCCGCGCGAACGAGAAAGTCTACAAGCCTCCGCGCTTCCGCGAGATCGATCGCGGGGGGTGCGCCTGCGACGAGGCCGTGCCGCACGGCCAGGTACTCAGAGCCGCCCAGCTCCTCCGCCGTATCGCCCAAAAGCAGGATGACATCGCCCGCCTCTTGGAACGCACACGGCACAACGTGGTCGAGCGACGACAGGAGACCGATCATTCCGATCACGGGGGTCGGATAGATCGGACCGGAGGGGGTCTCGTTGTACAGCGAGACGTTGCCGCCCGTAACCGGCGTTCCGAGTGCCCGGCAGGCCTCGCCTATCCCGGCCACAGCCTCCGATAGCTGGTGGTAGACAGCCGTGCCCAGCGGATTCCCGAAATTCAGACAGTTGGTGACGGCGACCGGCCGAGCTCCTGAGCAGGCCACGTTACGGGCGGCTTCGGCCACCGCAATCGCCGCGCCGCGCCTTGGCTCCAGAAACACATACCGCCCATTGCCGTCCAGGCTGGCGGCGATTCCGCGGCCTGTGTCCTCCAGCCTCAAAACGGCGGCGTCAGAGCCCGGACCGACGACCGTATTGGTCCGGACTGACGTGTCGTACTGCTCGTAGATCCAGCGGCGGGATCCGATCGACGGCGATCGGAGAAGGCCCAGCAGCGTCTCGGTCGCCTCTGAGTCGGTGTCCAGGACTGACATCTCGGTAAGATCCATTTCCCGGAGCCGTATCGTCTCGGGAGACTCCTCGCCCTCCCGCGTGTACGTCGGGCAGCCATCCACGAGCGGCGTGACGGGGATCTCGGCCACCACCTGTCCGTTCTCCCGGACCCTGAACGTTCCGTCGTCCGTCACCGTTCCGATCGTCGCGGCTTGCAGGTCCCAGCGCTCGAGCACCTCGTGGACGTCGGCCACTCGGTCGGGGCGTGTGACCAGAAGCATTCGCTCCTGCGACTCCGAGAGCAGGATCTCGTACGGTGTCATACCCTGTTCGCGGACGGGTACCAGAGCCACATCGATGTCGATACCGGAGCCGGATCTCGAGGCCATCTCCGCGGCACTCGAAGTGAGGCCGGCGGCGCCCATGTCCTGGATCCCGACCAGAAGATCTCGCTCGATGAGCTCCAGGCTGGCCTCGAGCAGCAGCTTTCCGGTGAACGGATCTCCGACCTGTACCTGCGGGCGGCTCTCGTGGCTGGACTCGTCCAGCTCGGCGGAGGCGAACGTCGCGCCGTGAATGCCGTCTCGGCCCGTTCTGGCCCCGACCGCCATGACAGGATTGCCGACCCCGTCCGCTCGGCCCCGGACCAGGGAATCGAGGCGAACGACTCCGACGCACATGGCGTTGACCAGAGGATTCTGCTCATACACAGGGTCGAAAATCGTCTCTCCGCCAACCGTCGGGATTCCAACGCAGTTGCCGTAGTCACCGATCCCTCGGACCACGCCGTCGAGCAGGAAGCGGGATCGCGCCGAGTCCAGCG
>JAZDDE010000232.1:0-14894 GCA_036679495.1 Gemmatimonadota bacterium
GCGGTTTGTCGATACGTTCGCGCGGTACTACACGCCCGCCGTGACCCTCGGGGCGATTCTGGTCGCCTTCGGCCCTCCCCTGATCATCGGTGCCCCCTTCGTCGTGTGGTTCGTCCGCGGACTTACGCTACTCGTGATCGCCTGTCCCTGCGCCCTCGTGATTTCGACCCCCGTCGCCGTCGTGAGCGGTGTTACCGCCGCGGCCCGTAACGGAGTGCTCATCAAGGGTGGCACCTACCTGGAAGCCGCTGGTCGAGTTCAGGTCGTAGCCTTCGATAAGACCGGAACTCTCACGCATGGTCACCCCGACGTGATGGATCTGCGGCCGGCACCCGGCGTGGACGAGTCGGAGCTGCTCCAGCGGGCTTTCGCCGTGGAGGCGGGGTCCGAGCACCCGATCGGATCGTCCATTCGCCGGGCGGTGCATGAGCGCGGACTCGGCGGGAACGGATGGAAGGTCACCGGTTTCCAGACCATTCCCGGGAAGGGCGCTCGGGCAGACCTCGACGGAGAGGAATATCGAGTAGGTAAGCCCGATCTTTTCGGGCATGTCGGTTCCGATCCGGTAGTCGGTGAGCTCAGATCGCGAGGCCGAACGGTCGTCGGTGTCGGCAAGACGGACCGCTTCCTCGGTTGGATCTCGCTCGGGGATGGGGCTCGCGACCAGTCTGCCACTGCTGTCGCCCATCTGCGGGCGGCGGGGATCGAGAACGTTGTCATGCTTACCGGTGACAATCAGGAGACGGCCGACGCGGTGGGGAGGAAACTCGGCGTGGACCGGGTCTACGCGGGGCTGCTTCCTGAGGACAAGGTGGCCGTAGTCCGGGCTCTCGAGGAGGAGCTGGGACCCGTGGCCATGGTCGGAGACGGGATCAACGATGCGCCCGCCCTGGCGGCCGCGACGGTCGGGATCGCCATGGGGGCGGCCGGAAGTGACACGGCTATCGAGACCGCGGATATCGCCCTGATGGGCGACGATCTGGAATCGCTGCCGTACCTGATCGATCTCTCGCGCCGGGCCAACCGAGTCATTCGCCAGAACATAGGTTTTGCCCTCCTGGTCAAGGGAATCCTCGCCGTGGGTGTACCGCTGGGCCTGGTTTCCCTGGTTCTGGCCGTCGTTGCGGGCGACATGGGAGTCTCCTTGGCGGTGACGGCGAACGCGCTGAGGCTGGGCCGGAAGCACGCCTGACGCCAGCAGCCGTATAGAGTTCCGCTCGTTGCTCGAGCGGAAGAGGCCCGTTTCCTGCAAGAAACAGTACGTGAGCAGAGTGCTTCCTTGACCGTACAGGGGAATCCGTTCATGGCCGATCGCAGGTCGGAGACATCAGAAGTCAAAGCCGACTCCACGGAACTCACGTGGCTCCATGGCGTCGCTGCGGTCGAGGCCATTTCCGGCGGCATCGCCCTGATCCTTCCCATCACGCCGAGTAAGACGGGCAGCGACGGAAGCATGGCGGACATGTTCTTCGCCGAGCCCACCTACTGGCATGAAGTGCTGGTGAATTTCGTACTCGGCAACATACTGTTCGCCGCGCTCATCCTGGTCGCGCGAATCATGCAGAAGCGGGGTGAAAGAGCAGCGAAGGGGACGCCAGATGCGCCTTAGATCCACCGTCGGTGTATATTCCGAGGCTGTTTTTCATGCCTTCGCGTGCGGTACGCCGCGAGAGGCGCCGTTGGCCATGCAATTGGCCACCCAATGTGAAGGAAGACTTTGATTCACAGACGCTCACCGGAGCCCGATGTAGAAGAGATCATCGAGTCCGATCCGCCGGTTGTCGTTGCGGAGGCTGCTACCGCTGCGCCGCCCGCGGAAGCTGAAGCTCGTCCGACCTCGCCGCCAGATCCGCGTCCAGTCCCGACACCCGGACCCGATGGCCAGTTCGATCTCAAGGATCCGAACTTGTTCCTGAACAAGGAGCTCACGTGGCTCGGATTCAACCACCGTGTGCTTCACGAGGCGCAGGACGATAGAACGGCGCTCCTTGAAAGGATCAAGTTCATCTCGATCGTCTCGTCAAACCTGGACGAGTTCTTCCTCAAGCGGATCGGGGGCCTCAAGCAGCAGGTCGCCGCAAACGTTCTGGACCTCAGCCTGGATGGCCGCTCGCCGTCCGAGCAGATCGCGCTCTGCTACGAGGAAGTTCGCCGCCTTCAAGCGTCGAAACGCGACACATTCGGTGACGTGATGAACGAGTTGGCGGGACACGGCGTGCGCCTGCTCACATGGCCCGATCTGGGTCCGGACGATCGCACCTACATCCGCGACTTCTACTTCAAGAACATTTACCCGCTGGTCACGCCCCAGGCGACGGACTCAGCGCATCCGTTCCCCTTTATCTCAAATCTGTCCCTGAACCTGCTGGTCACTCTCCGCTATCCGGGGGACCAGGAGGTGTCGCTCGCCCGCGTGAAGATGCCGGTTGGGGCCGGAGTCCCGCGCCTTCTGCAGATTCCTGGCCGCGACGCCTTCGTCACGCTGGAGAGCGTGATGGCCGGCAACCTGGATCTCCTGTTTCCGGAGATGGAGGTGCTGAGCTGCGAGCTATTCCGTGTGACCCGGAACGCGGACACCGTGAAAGGCGCGGAGGGAGCGGAGGATCTTCTGGCCCAGATCGAGAGCGGGCTCCGAGAGCGCAGGTTCGCTCCGGTGGTGCGCCTTGAGGTTTCCAGCGGCATGAGCCCATACCACCGGGACATGTTGGCTGCCGAGCTGGGGCTGGATGCCGAGCAGGACGTGTTCGAGGAAGAGGGAATGCTGGGGCTCGTGGACGTCATGGAGTTCATGAATCTCGAAAGGCCGGAGCTCAAGGATCCTCAGCATCACCCGGTAGATCATCCGCTCATGCACGCCCAAGGGTCGCTCTTCCAGACCATCCGGGAGGCCGAGTCCATCCTGGTTCATCATCCCTACGAGTCCTACACGTCGTCCGTCGAGCGTTTGCTAAAAGAGGCGAGTCAAGATCCAGAGGTCCGGGCGATCAAGATGACTCTGTACCGGACCTCGGCGGAATCGAAGACGGTGGATTACTTGATCGAGGCGGCGCGGAATGGAAAACAGGTCGCCGTCGTCGTCGAACTCCAGGCCAGCTTCGAAGAAGCCGCCAACATCCGGTGGGCGAACCGGCTGGGCGAGGTCGGGATCCATGCCACGTACGGCGTTATGGGACTCAAGACGCACTGTAAGGCGCTTCTAGTAGTGCGGGAGGAGCCCGACGGACTGCGCCGCTACGCTCACATCGGCACCGGTAACTATCACTCGGAGACGGCCCGCCTTTATGTAGACCTCGGCCTGTTCACGTGCGATGAGGCGATCGGCGAGGATCTGACGGAGCTATTCAACTATCTGACGACCGGCTACAAGCCGAAGCGGAACTACAAGAAGATCCTGCCGGCCCCGAAAATCCTGCGCAGAGCTCTCCTGGATAAGATCAACCGGGAGATCGAGCTGGCCGGACAGGGCGAGCTCGGCCACATACAGATGAAGATCAACGCGCTCGACGATCGGCGCGTAACGGCAGCGCTGTATCGTGCTTCTCAGGCTGGCGTGAAAGTGGACCTCATCGTCCGCGATACCTGCCGCCTACGGCCTGGAATTCCAGGCCTATCCGAGAATATTCGAGTGCTCAGCGTCGTGGGTCGCTTTCTGGAGCACTCGCGGATCTACTACTTCCGGGCCGGCGGGGCGGAGGAGTACTACATCGGCTCGGCGGACGCCATGTATCGTAGCCTTAACAACCGCGTCGAACTGATCGCGCCGGTTGAGGCGCCGCCGCTCCGGTCGTATCTGCGCCATATTCTGGGCCGAATGCTCGATGACCGCCGCGCCGCCTGGGAAATGCGCCCGGATGGCAGCTACGTGCAGCGCGTCCCGGCGAAGAAGAGCCAGCGAAAGAGCGCCCAGGAATCGTTTGCCGAGCGTGCGGAGGGCCGCCTCAAGGAAGCGACCCGCCTCAGGCGACGGAAGCCGCGGTCCGCGTCTAGCTAGCAGCACTCGAGCGTACGGGCCTAGGTGCCGCCCTCAAGCAATTCCAGCACGATTCCATGCCGGATTCCCCGGTCGTTTACGAGTGTCTGGGGGCAATGAGCGAGCTGCGCGATCCGAAGCGCGACCGCGGCCCCGGCCACGATGATGTCGGCACGTTCCTCTGGAAGCCCCGGGATCTCGCGCCTTTCCGACTCTGTCATCGTCCGTAGCCTTCCGGCCTGTCGCTCAATCCAGGCTGTCTGGAGTGGATGGCCGAGAACGGATCCGGGCCCGGTAGCGTCAGGCCCGGACAGGCGCCTGCTCCCCGATCCGCCTGTGGCGTCCGATTCGGCCGCCGACATGAACGCCAGTGCGGTGTACGTGCCGCCGTTTCCGATCAGAGCCGGAGTCCCGCCCGTCCCTGCCGAGAGAGCCGGTGCAAGGAGAGCGTCGATGCGGCCCACAAGGGACTGCCACTCGGGCTCCGACACCGGATCTGACCCCAGGAATGTCTCGGTGAGTCGCAGGGCGCCGAGCGGAAGCGACTCCACTCTCTGGATATCCGGTCCCACGCCATGCAAGAGCTCGACACTTCCGCCTCCGATGTCAGCCACCAGAACAGGCCGCGAACCCAGTTCGAAGTAGTGGCGTACACTGCCGAACGCCAACTCGGCCTCTCCCCGCTCGGAAATCACCTCGATCTCGAGGCCTGTCTGGTCACGCACAGCCTCTAGCAGGTCGTCTGCGTTGGCCGCCTCTCGGAGGGCGCTGGTACCAACCGCTCGGCGACGCTCCGCGCCCAGGTCGGAGGCTATCTTCGTTAGCTGATCCAGCGCGGTGAGAGTTCGGGCGAAGGCGGCTTCGGTGATCCGGCCGTCGTCGTACAGGCCCGAGCCCAGCCGGGTGACGATGCGCTCTTCAGCCACGATGACAATCCGCGTCCCGGCCGGCTCGGCTACGGTCAGCCGGACCGAGTTTGTACCGATATCGATAGCCGCTACGCGCATCTCAGTCGTGTCTCAAGCGTGGTCTCTGTCCGATCAAAAATACGATGCGAACGAAAAGAGCACCCGTGCGAATTCGGCTGAGTTGTTGAACCGGTCGCGCCCCTGTCCGCGGACGTAGTCCAGCTTGAGGGCTGTATCACGCGTCGGATGGAAGCCAACACCAAGCGAGATCTGCTTCACGCTGTCCCCGTCGAGGTTGGCGTCCAGGTCCAATACGTCTAGACGCGCCCTGGCCGTGAAGAAGGAGCTGGGAATATGCCGAACCTTGCCTCGCCAGAAGGGATACACCGCATCCACATATAGACCCTGCTGCTTCTCGGCCAGAAGGCCTTCCAGGGAGGGAGGAATGTCGATCAGGGCTAGCGCCGCTTCGCCGGAGAGTTCGACCGGGCCCACGTCCAGTTCGCCGTCCAGCGCCCATATCGTCAGGTCGCGCCGATCGTCCACTCTCTCTCCATCCACCTCGAAGACATTGTAAGCGCCTACATGGCCCGAGAGGCCTAGTTCCTGGCCGGCTTGCGGACTCCACGCGACCCGGCCCACCACGGACGGAGCGTTGTTGTTGTCCTCGAAGTTGTTCGACCCTTCGGCGAGCCGAACCCCGTCCACCGCGAGCAGGCCGTCATCGAACCCGTTGACCGCATAGATCTCGTATGTGACGCGTGCGGGTCCACCGAGGTCGAGCAGACCATAAAACCCCAGACCGGGCTCCGAGAGAGCGACGCTCAGAATTTCCGTCGTTACAAGCGGCCTGTCTGTGAACGGGTTGAGGGGACTGTCGTGAGCCAGGTTGAACCGTCCTAGCGGTACCAGGATCATTCCGGCCCGCAGATTCAGACTGGGATGAATCAGTGCGTCCAGCGTCATGAACTCGAGGACGACCTCTTCGCCCGCCTCTTCGATCTCGATTTCTGTGCCGAAGCGGACGAAGTCGCTGACCTGCGCGTTCACGAAGAGGTTAAATCGCCTGGCCAGAAAGGTGAACTCACTGCGGGCGCCATCCTCGCGTTCGAACCGGGCGTGCGCCTCTGCGTAGCCGCCGATTGCCGCTTTGCCGAGCAGATTCGTCAGATAAGGACGGTCGCCGAAGCCGTCCTCGACGAAGGGCCGATCGTCCGCGCCAGGCTGTGCCGCGGAGTCTGGCGCCGCGTCCTGCGCGTACGCGGGCGCTGCCAGGACGACGAGGGCTATGAGCGACCGGCCGATCGCTCTTACGAGGCCGCTCACGCTGCTCCTCCCAGGTCGATCACGAGCGATCCGCCTCTCGTCACGGTGGCCGGATATCTGACCAGGGGTTTCTCCGCCGGTCCGACGAGGACTTCTCCAGAGCGATCGTAGGTAGATCCGTGGCAGGGGCACACGAAGCGCTGACCCTCCATGTTTACGGTGCATTTCAGGTGCGTGCAGATCGACGAAAAAACCGTGTATGAGGTGTCTCCTGCCGCGATGACGTAGAAGGTTTCCGCCGAACCCTCCGGCGCGATTCGAATGAATCCGCCGGGCTGAAGGAGACGCGGGTGATTGCGCAGCTCCAGCGTGACATTCCCGTTGATCGGCCTCACGGGCACCGTAGCCAGTGAGGCGCAGCCGGACACCGCCACGCCGCCAAGCGCCGCCGCACCGATCGCACCGCATGTCGTGACCACGAAGTCGCGCCGATCCATCCCCAGCGACTGCTTCGGCCCGCTCATCGGGACCCCACGAAATCAATCAGGCTTTCCTGATCGGAAGCCGCGAGCGCCTCGAAAGCGTCCCGCGCCGCCTGGGCCTCTCCACCATGGGCCAGGATCGCCTCCCGTACCGTAGCGGCGCGACCGTCGTGAAGCAGGAAGGCGTCACCGTTGAGAAAGTCGCGCATCAGGCGTAGGCCCCACAGGGGAGTCGTCCGCCATTCCCGCCCATCTGCGCTGCCATCGGGACGATTATCAGCCAGTCCATCGCCCATGTCGTGCAGCAGGAAATCGGAATACGGGAAGATCGCTTGACCCGACAATGCCGGGATCACGCTCTGGCCGGTTGTGAACGAAGGGGAGTGACAGGAGGCGCAACCCACACTGCCGAACAGCGTCTGCCCGGCCTCGCGCGCCGTGGTCATCTCTCCCGGTTCGGGGATGGCCAGCATGCGCAAGTAATTGAGCACGGCCAAAACCTGCCCTGCACCAAGTTCCGGGTCCTCAACCAGATCAGAGACCTCCGTGGCGCGGCTCACCTGTGGGTTGAAGTTCTCCACCGGTCGGAAGTCTGTGGTGATCCCCATGTCCTGGTGATAGGCGCCCACGATCTGTTCCAGGATCGTCGAGATCTGGGCCTTTCGGCTGAACCGGCCCAGTTGCTGGCCACTCCCGCCGCCCGGCTCTGTCGGAGGAATAAACGCGGGCGAGGTCACCCAGTTCGGCCGCCCCGATATGCCGTCGCCGTCGGCGTCGTTCTCGTCCGCGTTCGCCAGAATCGCGGCCACGGGAATCGCTTCGATCTGCCCCACACCGAACACGGGCGGCGGCAGCCGGACTGAAACGTCCACTCCGGCCGGCACCACCTCGGGTTCGGCGCCGGCAATCGCCCGGTCCTGGATCTGCGGTCCCCCCACGTCGAGCGCGGGGTCCGTGCCCCGGCTGATCCGGGTCAGCGAGTTCTCACGCCGTCCTCGGCCGTCCCCGCTGTGGCAGGCGGCGCACGCGACGTCGTTAAAGATGGGTCCCAGGCCCTCAGCCACCGAGAACGGCCGGCCGAATTGTTCGTCGCCTTCCACGAACGCGGCCAACTCCGCCGGCGACAGGCCCTCGACAGGTCCGTCCAGCAGATCTCCCGCCTCGGGCGCCTCTGTCAGCACCGAATCGCAGGCGCCGGTGGCGAGCGATATTCCGATCGCGACCGCCGCTCCCACTACGTTTCGCATCCTAACCACAATATTGCCTTTCAGCTCGCCCGTCTCCGACTTCGAAATAAATTTAGTGTACGCTAAAAATATGCCACAAGCATAGAAAGAGGGGCCGGGGGCGTCAAGATCCCTTGGTAGCCCCTGCGCCAATCACTATATTTCGCCCTTCGGACACTGAGACAACCCAATCGGAGCCAGAATGGCGACACCGGTAGAGCAGATAACATCAGAATCGGAAGCCAGGTTTGGCCTGACGCCTGAGGATCTCATCGGGCTGTACAGGACTATGCTGCTGTCGCGGCGGATTGACGACCGCGAGCTTCTGATGAAGCGCCAGATGAAGATCTTCTTCCAAATCAGCGGGGCCGGTCACGAGGCGATCCTTGTCGCCGCAGCCAAGGCCACCCGCCCCGGCCACGACTGGTTCTTCACCTATTACCGGGACCGCGCTCTGTGCCTCGGGCTCGGCGTCACACCGTACGAGATGTTTCTTCAAGCGGTTGGAGCGGCGGACGACCCGGCTAGCGGCGGTCGGCAGATGCCGTCCCACTGGGGCCATGCACCCACCAACATCGTCAGCGCATCGAGCCCGACCGGAACGCAGTTCCTTCAGGCGGTGGGCTGCGCCGAGGCGGGCATGCGAGCCCAGACGATCGGGCTTACGCCGGACGACATGACCTTTCACGACGACGAGGTCGTGGTCGTCACCACCGGCGACGGGACTACCTCGGAAGGCGAGTTCTGGGAGTCTCTCAACACCGCGTGCAACCTGAAGCTGCCCGTCATCTATATCGTCGAAGACAACGGATACGCCATTTCCGTCCCTGTTGAGGTCAACACCCCGGGCGGAAGCATTTCGGCAATCCTGGAGAGCTTTCCGAACCTGTTCATTCGGGAGGTGGACGGTACGGATCTGGTAGCGAGTTTCGGAGCGATGCAGGAGGCCGTGGCGCACTGCCGTGCCCGCCGGGGGCCGGCCCTCGTTCACGCGCATGTGGTGCGGCCGTACAGCCACTCCATGTCCGACGACGAGAGGATGTACAGGCCGCCCGCTGAGCTGGATCTCGACGCCGAGAAGGATCCGCTGACCACGTTTGCAGCCGCTCTGATTCGGGACGGAGTCGCCACGGAGGAGGAACTGGAGGCGATTGAGTCTGCCGTGGCCGAGGAGATAACCGCGGCTGTCGAGAGCGCTGAGTCCAGGCCGCAGCCGGATGCCTCCACGATATTCGACCATGTGTACTCGCCCGATGTGGACGCCACCTCCTCGGATTTCGACACCGAGCCCGCGTTCGAAGGTGATCCAACGACGGTTGTGGATCTGGTCAATTCCTGCATGCGGGACGAGATGGCGCGCGATCCGCGGATCGTGCTGTTCGGAGAAGACGTCGCCGATTGTAGCCGCGAGGAATACCTCGACGACGTAAAGGGAAAGGGCGGCGTTTTTAAAGTTACGGCCGGCCTCCAGCGTCAGTTCGGCTCGGCACGCGTGTTCAACTCGCCGCTTGCCGAGGCCAATATCGTCGGCCGCGCCATAGGCATGGCCCTCAGGGGCCTGCGGCCGATCGCCGAGATCCAGTTCTTCGACTATATCTGGCCCGCGTTTCACCAGCTGCGGAATGAGATGACGACGATGCGCTGGCGATCGAACGGCGCCTTCTCATGCCCGGTAGTCGTTCGTACGACCTATGGAGGGTATCTGGCGGGCGGTGCTATCTATCATTCACAGACCGGCGCCTCGCTATTCACGGCGACGCCTGGGATGCACGTCATATGTCCCTCGAACGCGGAAGACGCGGCGGGCCTGCTGCGGACAGCGATTCGCTGCGACGACCCCGTGCTCTTCCTGGAGCACAAGCATCTGTACCGGCAGACCTACAACAAGGGCCGGTATCCGGGCCCCGATTACATGATCCCGTTCGGAAAGGCCAACATCGTGCGGGAGGGCCGGGATCTGACCCTCGTCACCTATGGAGCCCTGGTCGAGCGCGCCAAGAAAGCCCTCAAGCAGTTAGAGAAGGAAGGCGCTCCGGTGGATGTCGAGATCATCGATCTCCGCTCTCTCACGCCGCTGGACATGGACACGGTCTCGGCCTCGATCAAGAAAACCAACAAAGTTCTCGTGGCCTACGAAGACTCCAAGTCTTGGGGATTCGGCGCTGAGATTTCGGCGCGGATCGCGGACGACGTTTTCGAGTGGCTGGACGCGCCGGTACGCCGGCTGGCTTCGACCGACACGTTTGTCGGCTACGCACCCCAGCTCGAGGAGCGGATCCTCCCGCAGGTAGCCGATATCGCTGCGGCTGTTACGGAGCTGAAGGCGTACTAGGGCGGCCCTAGGAGATATCTTGTTGAGCGGATTGCTGGAGCCGTAGTATCAGCCTATGCCATCACTCGTAGCATCGGGTGCCGTCGAGCTCCTCGGCCTACCCACCGACGAGGCCTCGAGTTTCGTGCGCGGTGCGGCGCTTGGGCCGGCGGCGGTGCGTCAGGCGCTCTTCAGCGAGTCCTCGAATCTGAGCACTGAGGTCGGAACAGACATCGGACGTGCTGATCGGTTCCTCGATCTCGGTGATCTTGAGCTGTCCGGCGGGGCGCGGACCCGGACTGAAGTCGAAACCGGTGTCGCCGACGTCCTTCGATCGGGCGGTCGGCTGGTCTGCCTGGGCGGCGATCACAGCGTCGCCTATCCTATCTTACGCGCCTACGGACCGTTATTCGAGCCACTCACGGTAGTGCAGATCGATGCCCATCCGGACCTGTATGATGAGTTCGAGGGTGACCGTTTCTCCCATGCTTGCCCCTTCGCGAGGGTGATGGAGGAAGGACTCATCCACCGCCTAGTCCAGGTCGGAATTCGCGCGGCGACCGAGCACCAGCGGGAGCAGGCGGAACGGTTTGGTGTTGAGATCGTGCCACGCGACATCTGGGGAAACCTCGAGGCACTCGAGCTCGAAGCCCCGGTCTACCTATCTATTGACCTTGACGGCTTCGATCCGGCCTACGCACCCGGCGTGGCTCACCCGGAGGGTGGCGGGCTCACTCCTAGCGCGGTACTGGACTTGATCTGGCACGCACCCGGCGTGATCGGCGCCGATATCGTCGAGCTCAACCCCGAACGGGACGTCACCGGTGCTACCGCGGTGCTGGCTGCGAAGCTGGTCAAGGAGCTGGTGGCCCGGTTGCTCATGAGCACCACTGACATCGCCTGAGGTTCAGCTATGCGTGATAGGGTTGAAACCGGCCTGGAACTGGCCGTTATCTTCGGGGCCCTCGCAACAATTCCGCTGACGATCGCTCAGGAAATGAGCATAGACGAGCCTCTGTTGCTCGCAGCGGACTGGGCGATCTGGGCGATCTTCTTTGTCGAGTTTACCGTCATGTTGTTTCTGGCTGCGGAAAGGCCGGCATACGCGAAGGCAAACTGGCTGAGTGTGGCGGTCATCGTTTTCTCGCTGCCCCTGCTACCCGCTCTTCTCGGACTCACCCGGCTCGTCCGACTCACGCGCCTATCACGTGTGATACGCATAGTCACTGTGGCGGTTCGTGGCAGCCGGGCCGTTGGCCAGATCGTCGGGCGCCGAGGGTTCCTGTACGTGTCCGGTGGATGCGCGTTTCTCATCCTCGCCGGCGCGGGCGTTCTCGTTCTGGCCGAACCCGGTACGGTGAGCCGGAGCTATTGGGAGGCCGTGTGGTGGGGAATCGTAACCACGACGACGGTCGGCTATGGTGATATCGCTCCGGTCTCAACGCTTGGCCGATTCGTGGGTGTCGCGCTGATGTTTGCCGGCATTGGCCTCGTGGCGACGCTGGCCGCGGCGATCGCCGCGCACTTTGTCGAGCAGGACGATGCGGAGGACCAGGCCACAGTAGAAGCCAAGCTAGCCCGGATCGAGCGACTACTAGAGCGGATCATCGAAAAAGGGTAGAGTTCCATGGACCTGATCGGACTTCTGGTTGTCGGCCTCACGATACTCGCATACGGAGTGGTGTCAAAGCGGGCGGAGCGCAGCATCCTGTCGCCACCGATGGCGTTCGTGACCGTCGGCTTGCTCGCCGGCCCGTTGGGATTCGGCTTGATAGAGTTCAGCGTAGAGGAACCGTTCGTCCATCTGTTGGCGGAAGTGACGCTGGTTCTCGTCCTGTTTATCGATGCGAGCCGAATCAGCTTCGCACGCCTTCGGAGCGAGCATGACCTTCCGGTTCGTCTCCTTACTCTTGGCATGCCGCTCACAATCCTGGCCGGAGCCGTGGCCGCCGCTTTGCTGTTCGAGTCCCTCTCGATCTGGGAGTGCGCCGTTCTCGCGGCTATCCTGGCCCCAACGGACGCCGCCCTGGGCCTGGCCGTTATCAATGACAAGCGGGTCCCGGTCCGTATCCGGCAAACGCTCAACGTCGAGAGCGGCCTCAACGACGGGATCGCGTTTCCCGTCTTTCTGATTTTCCTCTCCCTCGCCGGCGCGCCGGCTGACGGAATGGGAGCCGCGTTTTGGGCTCGCTTCATCGGCCTTCAGCTGGTCCTTGGTCCCCTGGTCGGCCTCGCTGTCGGAGCCCTTGGCGGACGACTCATACACGGCGCGTCCGAGTCAGGCTGGATGAATCACACCTTCCAGGCTCTGTCCGGCCTTGGTCTCGCTCTGGTGGCATTCGCGGGGGCGGAGATCGTCGGAGGCAACGGCTTCATTTCCGCGTTTGTGGCGGGCCTGGCCTGCGGAAACTCGGCGCGAACGGTATGCACGTGCTTGTGGGACTTTGGGGAAGAGGAAGGGCAGCTCCTCGCCCTGTTCGTGTTCCTCGTGCTGGGTGCCGTGCTCGTGCCGGAAGCCGTTCATGGCGCAGGGTGGATGGTGTTCGTGTACGCAGCGCTCAGCCTGACGATCGTGCGAATAGTGCCGGTAGCGCTGGCCCTAATGGGGACCGGCGTGAGCCACCAGACCTGCGGCTTCGTGGGCTGGTTCGGCCCGCGGGGAATCGCCTCCGTGGTGTTCGTGCTGTTGGTCTTGGAACATCCCGGAATTCCGGGCGGACACCTCATCTTTTCCGTCGCGGTTATGACCGTCTTGCTCAGCGTGTTCGCGCACGGGGCGTCCGCATATCCGGGTGCTTCCTGGTACGCGAAGCGAATGGGCTCCGGTGAAGACGCGGAAGATAGGGCTGAGAACCAAACGGTGAGCGAGATGCCTGTGCGAATCTCTCAGGGAATAAAGTAGCCCTGCGGGTCACTCTTACCAGCATCTGGCTCTCTCTTTTGTTATAGTGCGAGGCCACTCACACTCGGGCAGAGGAGATCCCATGAGACGCCACACCCTCGCCATCGGATTCTTGTTGGTATTCGCTGCTCCCACCCTGGCCCAAAACGCGGATCCGGTTCCCTATCCGGAAGAGTACCGGTCGTGGACGCATGTCAAAACCATGGTCCTGTTCCCGGATCACCCTCTGGCCGATCCTTTCGAGGGAATCCATCACGTGTACGCTAACGAAGCGGCTCTGGAGGGGCTGACAGAAGGTTCCTACGCAGACGGGGCTGTCTTCGTCTTCGATTTGTTGGCGGCTCCGCAGAGCGATGGAGTTCTGGCCGAGGGCGCCAGGAAGCGGATCGACGTGATGCATCGGGACGCTACCCGGTACGCATCCGCGGGTGGTTGGGGATACGAGACCTTCGTCGGGGACAGCCAGTCCGAGCGTCTCGTGCAAGACGTGGCAGTAGCCTGCCAGGCCTGCCACACGAGCCAGGCAGAACGGGGTTTCGTATTCTCGCAGTGGCGCCGTTGAGCCAGAGGTCGCCGGGCTCGTTTCAGCGACAGGGTTTGGTTGCGCGGCTGAGAGATCCGGCTAGCTGAGTCCCAACTCTCGCAGTAGCTCGTCGAAGCGTGGGTCCGACCTCAGAGCGTCGGCCCACTGGTCTACTTTGAACTCAGTCAGACTGACCGATTCGACTTCGAGAGCCCGATCCAGCCACTCAAATGCCAGGTCGTACTCGCCGAGCCAGGCGTGGGCGGCTCCAATCCACCCGAGATTCGCCTCCCAACGTGCTTCGTCCTCGAGCGTCTCCAGCTCAGACAGGATCCCTCGGGCTTTCTCCGTGTCTCCGGACCGCGCATAGATGAAGAAGAGATTAAGCGCATTGAAGGGGCTGGCGCGTAACTGCTCGATTGTGCGGTGTTCCTCAATCGCCTCCTCGTATCTTCCCTGTGCCGCATAGACCTGGCTGAGCAGCCAGTGCGCATCGAAGAGATCTGGCTCGTTCTCGAGGAGTTCCCCCAGTTCCACTAAAGCGGCCTCGTAGTCGCGAGCCCAATGGTGCACCCACGCCACAGCGGTGCTGTTGAAGTTGGGACTCAGTTCCTTGGCGCGGCGGGCTGCCGGCAACGCCTCCTCAAACCGCCCGAGCCGACGAAGTAGACTGGCTCTCGCTCCCTGTGTCCATGGGTGGTCGGGGCTAAACTCGAGCGCTCTTTCATACTGCTCGAGCGCCTCGTCGAACTGGTGGAGCTGTGACAGCTGCCATCCCAATTGAGTGCTTACCTGGACCGACAGCGGATCGAGTTCGTGTGCCCGCCGAAACTCCCCGAGCGCCTCCTGCGGGCGGTTCATGACGCCCAGCAGTAGGCCATACCACTGGTGTGCGGTGGCGTAGCTTGGGTTCAGCTCAATCGCGCGGGAGTACGCCAGCTCCGCGTCGTCGTATTCTTCCTGCAAATACAGTATCAAGCCACGAGCCGTATGAGCCTCGGCCAGCGTCTCGTCCAGCTCCAGGGCCCTATCGGCTGCTTCCTCCGCTCTCGGGAGCACTTCCTCCTGCGGGACGTATCGCCAAGCGCCAAGGGCCGAGTACGCGTCCGCCAAGCCTGCATAGGCCAGAGCATAGACGGAGTCGCGATCTATCGCCTGTTGAAAATAGTTGGCCGCCGTTTCCAGTCCGTCTTTCGTTCTCTGGTTCCAGAAGTAGCGGCCCCTCAAGTAGAGGTTGTACGCCTCGAAGTCGGAAGTCTGCTCGGAGACGAGTTGTGTTTCCGCATCTGGAGGCAGAAGGACACCT
>JAZDDE010000233.1:0-3484 GCA_036679495.1 Gemmatimonadota bacterium
GAGGCGGAGCCGTTGCTGCTCCGGGCTCTGGCGATCTGGGAGCGAAACCTGGGCCTCGAGCATCGCAGCACGGCCCAGAACCTCTACGTTCTGGCCGGAATCTACCGCGATCTGGGGAGACACGCAGAGGCGGAGACCTATTACCGGCGTGCTGCAACCGCCTTGGAGAAGGCGCTGGGACCAGACCATCCGCAGGTTGCCCGCGCCCTCCAGGACTACGCGGCGTTGCTCGGCCAAATGGGCCGCGAAGCCGAAGCGGCAGAGCTGGCGGCTCGCGCCGCAGCGATCGGCGAGAGGGGCTGAGCCGCTCGGCCCGCTCCGCTTCGGCTCGGTGCTACTTCCTGCGACGCTTCGACCTGATCCGGTCGCCGCAACGCCGGGTGCACCACGTGCCGTTGCCGCTCTTGGTGAAGTCGAAGTAGGCCCGCCGGCTTTCATCCCAAAGCCCAGGGTAAGCTGGCGCGAAGCGCCGCGCCACGGGTAAAACGACGGGGGCTCCGTCAACAACTCCAACCCACTCAGCCGGGGAGTGTCCAATGAGGACGACCCGGTTTCGCTCAAGAGGCTGACGGTCTGTGTGGCTCCTGCGATGGATTGACCGGGTTCACCCCTTACTGCGACAACTAGCCCAAAACTTGCTCACAGTGGGCGGAAGTTTTTTCAGGGTTGTTTCGGCCTGCTAGACGGCTTCCTGCCTTGTTTACAAGAATCAGTAGCGATTCTTGACACGCAAGACTCTTTGCCAAGTACAATCGGCTTACTATGTTCGGGGATGAGCCGCATCAAGATGCCTTCAAGGCTGCGGCGCAATCGACACGGGCGCGCATCCGACGCGACCGCGCGCGAGCGCCAGATGCCCTGAAGAAGGTGTTTACGGTCGTCGCCGGCAGGCTCTTCCAGTCCTCGCTGAACGCCACCGAGGCATGGAAGGCTGCCGGGATCAAGGACTGTGCATTGAGGGCGGTGTTCAAGCAAACCACTGGCACATCGCTCAGCCGTTACATCGCCGAGGCGCGGATCGAGGTCGCCAGCGTTCTGATGGCGACCACCGACCTCGATCTCGCTTCTATCAGCTTGAAGGTCGGCTACACGTATCACCCGACGTTCGCCGACAACTTCAAGCGCCTGAAGGGCAAGCTACCGTCCGAGGTGACGCGTGAGCCGTTGCCACCACCTCAGATCGACGACGAGAAGTCACTCAAGGCAGGTCGCGGCCTGCTTGACGAGGATGCGATAGTGCGTCATGTGGAGGATCTGGTGCGGATCTATCCAACGGCTGCCAAACGCATCCATATCGGAGCATGCCCCGACCCCGAGCCGCAGATTGTGGTCGACGGTGCTCGCGGCGACCGGTTGCAGGCTGAGGGATTATGGCAGGAGATTCGCGATCTGCCGTTCGTAGAGCAGTGCCAGCGGGTACGGCAGTATCTCTTCTGCTCCACGGTGCTCTTCGACCTGTTGCGCGAGATGTCACGACGGGAAGGCCGCAAGAGCCGGCAGCGTGGCGTCACGGTAGCGAAACTGGCATTGGCAAGCCTGGAAAGCAGCGACAGTGTGTTCGGTGATCGGATTCACGACCTGCGCGCACTCGGCTGGGCGTGGCTCGGGAACGCACACCGGCTGGCACTTGAGTTCTCGGCGGCAGCGGCGGCGTTCGAGCAGGCGGATCGTGAGTGGTCTACGCCCAGGGCGAAGCACGACCTGCTGGTGTTGGCTAACATCTGCGCCCTGAAGGGGAGTCTGTGGATGATGCAGCGGGACTACGTCGCGGCCACGCGAGAACTCGACCGCTCCTGTTCCCTGTACCGGCAGTCGGGTCAGGCGCGCGACGAGGCGCGCGAGTTGATCCAGCGGGCGGCGATTCACGGCTACGCGGGCAAGCTCAGCGAAGCGGAGGGAGATCTTCGAGAAGCCGCGGGCTTGATCGACGAGGATGAGGAGAAAGATCTGGCCTTCGCGGTCCGAGGCAATCTGGCCAACGCCTTGGTGCGAGCCGGTCAGGCCGAGAGCGCCGCGAAGGAGTTGGACCGGGCGCGGCAACTGAATCGCGCCATCGGTGACCCCCTGGGAACAGTCAAGCTCGACTGGATCGAGGGTGATCTAGGCGAACTCCAAGGCGATCTTGAGAGGGCGAAGAGCTTCTACCAAGCCGCGCGCGCGGGATTCCGCGACGCAGACGAGCGGAGATACTTCGGTTTGGTCTCCGTCGACCTCATGACCATCCACTCGCTCCAAGGCGATTGGGAGAGAGTCGGAGTGCTGGCTTCCGAGACGCTTCCGATTCTTACCTCGTTGAGCCTCCATGGAGAAACGGTCGTGACCGTGGGTATCTTGGCACAGGCTGTCGAGGCTGGAAGCCTCTCACGTTGCCTCTTGAACGAGCTTCGAGACGCCCTGCGGCAGGATCCTCTGGCCATGTGACCCAAGGCGAGGGCGGGGCTCTCTGGCCTGCCCTCGCCAAGAGCGTGCCTCATCTAGCCATGTGGGTCGATGAAAGCAGCAGCGCCAGCGCGGACGGCTGTTCTGGTCTTCATTGCTCTCTCCTTTCGGTTTCGGTGCGGTTGACGGTTAGGGCGAGGCTTCGACCCCACCCCGAGGCGTGCCTCATCTAGCCATGTGGGTCGATGCAGGCAGGCGCACCAGCACGGACGGTTGTCTTGGTCTTCATTGCTCTCTCCTTTCGGCGTGGAAGACCGATTTAGCCTCGCAAGGCTGCGTGGCCGAGATGGCCGGCACATTGCCGACTGTTTACCCACTCTATCGCTAGGAATCCGATCGTTTTCCCGACCGGATTCCAACTCGAAAAGGCGCGGACATATGGCATGTTTCCCGGGAGCAGGAACCCGGAGCAGAGACGCCGATCCATGAAACTGAGCTACCGGCTTCGAGCCGGCGCGTAACGGCAGAGGGGGCACGGGTCCTGCTCTCCGTTTCTTGGACCTTCACTCAAGAGTCTTGTGTCGTGCTGCGAGGCCGGCTGAGGGGATACGCCGTGGGTCTAGTGCAACTTTTTCGGGATGTGCCGTATCCGGAGCTCCTGGCGCGCCACCTGCTCGAGCTGGCGCTGGAGGACTTCCGTGAAACCGGCCACCACTACCTGCTGCACCTGGTGCTGAGCCGGGAGACTGCCCGGCGTCGTGGCACCACACAGGAGTTCGAAGCCCTCGACGACGAGTTACGTGACCACCTCATCCACGAGCAGATACCGCAGCGCTGGCATCTGGATTTCCTGTTCAGCGCAGCGGGATACACCGTCTACGGCAATGGCCTCTTGGCGTTCTGGGCAACCGCATTGGTCCAGATCTGCACGCTTGAGCAGCATTGGGAGAGAGCCCTGTTGGGACTGCGTCCCCAGAATCCCTACCTGCTGCCAGGGTTCCACTCCGACGAGGAGCTGTGGTCACCCGACTGGCTGGAAGATTTCCGGCGTACCTGGGAAATGGAGTTACAGGATGTCTACCCTCAGCTTGGCCCCTGGCTCCAC
>JAZDDE010000234.1:0-8666 GCA_036679495.1 Gemmatimonadota bacterium
GTCAGCGCAGCGTAGAAGGTCCCGATGAGGGAAAATCCGAACGTACCCAGCAGGGCCACGAACGTGAGATCGAGCGCATAAGGCCGCATCTCGATCTGAAACAGCAGGCTCGCGGCGGGGAAGAGTATGGCCTCGACGAGCAGTAGGAGAAAGACGTTGGTGGCGAGCTTCCCGAGATACACAGCCCGATGGTCGCCCGGATACTGCCGCAGAGCCTCGAGTCCTCCGGCCGCCTCTTCGCTCTGATATGTTCGGCTGAGCGACAGCATCCCGGTAAACGTAATTCCCACCCACAGGAGCCCGCCGGCGATCTGCCGCAACAAGTCGGTGTCAGGACCGATGGCAAAACTGAAGATGAACAGGACGAGACCCGCAAAGAACACCATAGCGTTAAAGCTTTGCTTGGTGCGTGATTCGATGAGCAGGTCCTTCTGGACGAGCGCCCACGCGCGGGAGGCGAGACTCACGCGCTCTGTCCCGCCAATTCCAGCCGTCCGCGATTCAGGGCGGCCTTGAAGTCGGCCTGCTCGACGGCCCTTCCGGAGCGGTGGGAGGCGAGAACGACGCTTCGTCCGTCCGCTCTGCATCCGCTCACGATGTCGTCCACCAGCCGCTCGCCCTCCGCGTCGAGACCCGAGTAGGGCTCGTCCAAAAGCGCTATACGAACCGGCCGGATCAGCAGCTGAGCCAGCGCCAGGCGTTTGCGCATACCTGTCGAAAACGTCCGCAGCCGCTCCCCGGCCACCGAGGCGAGGCCCACGCGCTCCAGGGATTCCTGCAGAATCTTTGCACTGGGGCTGAGTCCCGACATTCGCCGCGTGAAGCGGAGGTTCTCGGCAGCGGTTAGCTCGTCATACAGGTATCCGCGGCCGGGCAGGTAGCCTGCCTGAGCCCGAAGGGCTCCCCCGGATCGGAGAGAATGACCGAATACCTCTCCCTCTCCTGCGCTGGGCGCGAGAAGGCCTGCCAGAATCTTCAGAAGCGTGGACTTGCCGGCCCCATTGGGACCCGAGAGAGCCACAACAGTACCAAGCGGAACCTCCATCGAGACCTCGTGAAGGGCCCAGTTCCAACCAAACCGCTTCCCGACGCCTCGTAGCTGGATAGCCTCCCCAGCTGAACGGCTCAGAGTCAGTCCGTCGCGCCGATCCGCCGATCGATGTCCGCCAGGACATACTCGGCTATGCTCCAGGCCGGCGACGAGCGCGGTACGGATCTCAATCGCGCCCACTGAACCGGCTCTGCGGGAGGTCCGATGGGATCGTACAGAATGTCCATGAATAGTCGCGTGCCGCCGCGCTCCGGCTCACCCCAGAACAGGAATTTTACCCAGAGTTCCTGCTCTCTGAGCGAGCCGACGGGGGCCGTCGCGAGCACGTTGGGGATGAAAATCCAGTCCGATTCCATCGCGGCCGTGTTGGCCGAATCGCCAGCCGCGCGCAGGAAGGAGCGGGCCATGACGCCCTCGTTTCTGAGCGATTCCCAGGCGACCAGCATCACCGAATCTGGCTCCTGAGCATAATCGGAGACTGTCGCCAGGTTGGAGGGGCCGCTCCTCAGGCCGGGGCTACCGAGGCCTCCGGTGGAAGATCCGCACCCGGCCGCCAGTGTGGCCGCCAAAAGGCATGCCGATCCGAAACGTGTGCTACTGATCATTTCGTTCCTCCCACGGGACAGATGTCCGCTCAGATGTCTTACCCTGGAGCCATAACGGCCGAGCCCCGGCGGGTAATCTCGCCTCTGGATCCCACGCCGCAAGGAACCTACCCCCGGGCTGCGTTGTGGGCTCAGCGCTCGTACCATACTCTGCCGCTGCCGTTCCAGGAACAGGGGCAGGCAGCGTCGGCGGCGCCATGACTACACGGAGGAACTATAGGGTGGATCTGTCCGATATTGCGGCCCTCGCGCAACCCGGTGACCGGAAAGTTCTTCTGCTGGTGCTCGATGGGCTTGGTGGGCTGCCGGCCGAGCCGGGCGGACCGACCGCCCTGGAGACGGCACAGACGCCGAACCTGGACGCACTGGTGGGCCGCGGTGGGTGCGGTGTACACACGCCTGTGGCGCCTGGCATCACCACGGGGAGCGGGCCAGGCCACCTTTCTCTGTTCGGCTATGATCCCCTGCGCTATCGAATCGGGCGGGGCGTTCTCTCCGCACTCGGGATCGGATTCGATCTTCGCCCGGGGGACGTCGCTGTCCGCGGCAATTTGTGCACGGTGGATTCCAAGGGAGTCGTTACGGACCGCCGGGCTGGACGCATCAGTACCGATCAAGCCCTGCCCGTCTGCGATCTTCTGGCCGGCATCCAGGTTCCTGGCGCCGAGGCCTTCGTCCACCACGTGAAGGAGCACCGCTTTCTTCTCGTGCTGCGCCCCAATGCATCCTCGAGCGCCGACATACTCGACACAGACACGGGCCGGACCGGTGTTCCGCCGCGCCCGATCACCGCACGCTCCGAAACCGCGGTGCCCGCCGCCGACGCAGCCAGAGACTGGGTGGAGCGCGCCTCGTCTGTCCTCGGAGACCAGGAGCCCGCGAACATGGTCCTCCTGAGGGGATTCGCGTCGCTCCCTGAGTGGCCCAGGTTTCCGGACGTGTTCCAGATGCGCTCGCTCGCCATTGCGGCCTACCCAATGTACTTGGGTGTGGCGCGGCTCGTCGGAATGGAAGCGGTGCAGGTCGAGGACTCACCCGCCGCTCTCGCCGAAGAACTTGAGCGCCGGGTAAGCGACCACGATTTCTTCTTCCTGCACGTAAAGGGGACGGACAAGGCGGGCGAAGACGGAGACTTCGGCCAAAAAGTCAGTGTGATCGAAAGCGTGGATGCCATCGTTCCGCGCCTGGTGGATGCGGTGGGAGGGGTCACCCTGGTTACGGGCGACCACTCGACACCGGCGACCATGAGCGCGCACAGCTGGCACCCGGTGCCCTTCCTGCTCTCCGGGGGTCCAGCGCGCGCGGCGGCGGCTGTCTCGTTCGGAGAATCCGAATGCGCCCGCGGTTCGCTGGGACACGTCAACGGCTGGGACCTGCTTCCGCTGGCGGCGGCCCGGGCCGGCCGTTTGGCCAAGTACGGGGCTTGATGGCGAGAGAGAAGCGGCGGTCGTGAGGTGTCCCGGGTGCGGAAGAGATGAGGCCGGGAAGTTCTGCTCCGCCTGCGGCACAGCCCTTACGCCAGCGGACCACGCATGCGGCTCGTGCGGGAGCAAACTCCGACGGGAGGCTCTGTTCTGCGGTCAGTGCGGAGCCCCCACAGGGGTTCGGTCCGGCAAACCACTAACCGCCCGGCTCCCCTGGATATTCTCGGGCCTCGCCCTGGTCGCGTTCGCCATCGGGATCAGCCTCCTGATCAGGGGTCAGACCGCAGCGCGAGCGCCCGGTATGCCACCCACGGGCGGTGTCATCGAGTCTCCGGGGTCCACTGAGACCGGAATGCCCAGCATGGCGGAGCTGGAGGCTATGGGTCCCAGGGCGGCTGCCGACCGGCTCTTCGACCGGGTGATGCAATCTCAGTCGGCGGGAGATCTGGCGCAGGCGCGCCGGTTTGCTCCAATGGCCAAGGCTGCCTACGCGCAGGTTCCACCCACAGAGGCCGATCCGGATATGCGGTTCCATGTTGGGATGCTGGACCTGACCCTGGGAGACGCCGTGAGTGCTGCCGCCGCAGCAGAATCAATGCTGGGGGACGACGACGCCCACCTGCTCGCACTGGTCCTCGCGACTCGGTCCGCGGAAGCGATCGGGGACTCGGCCGGAGCGGACGAGTATCTTCGGCGACTTCGGTCCGCTTACGCCGAATCCGGCGGGACTGGCCGTGCCGAGTACGACGCACACCGCGCAGTGATCGAGGCGGCGCTACAAGGCCAGCCCTGACCGGCGCAGTCGGTTGGCGTTGGCCACAACGGTGATGGAACTCAGCGCCATGGCCGCCTCAGCCAGAATCGGGTGCAAGAGGCCCAGCACCGCGACCGGGATGGCGACCGTATTGTAAAAGTAGGCCCAGAACAAGTTCTGCCGAATCTTCCCGAACGTGGCCCTGGCGAGCCGGACCGCCCGGACTACGCCGTCCAGATCTCCGTGGACGAGCGTGATGTCCGCCGCTTCGATGGCGATATCCGTACCCGAGCCGATCGCGATTCCCACGTTGGCCTGGGTGAGTGCGGGGGCATCATTGATCCCGTCTCCCACCATGGCCACCGTGTGGCTGTCCCTCTGGAGCCGCTCGATAGCCTGAACCTTGCCTGCCGGCAGGAGGGAAGATCGAACATCTTCAATGCCGACAGCCCCGGCCACAGCCACGGCCGTCTGCTCGTTGTCGCCGGTGAGTAAGATCGTCCGAAGTCCCATTTTCTCAAGAGTGCGCACTGCGGCGGGGCTGCTCGGCTTGACCGCGTCGGACAGGGCCAGGAGGCCCAGCGCGGACTCGCCCCCTGCCACCACGACCACGGTGTGGCCGCCGCGCTCAAGCTCGCTGGCCGACTCGAGCAGAGTGCGCGGGGCCAGCATGCGCTCGGCCATCCAGCTCGCCCGGCCCACCTGCACGAGTTGCCCCTCCACCTCGGCCGTCACGCCGCGCCCGACCTCCGCGCGGAATCCGGTGGCCCTCGGAATCCGGAGTCCTCGCTCGCGGGCGGCCTCGACGACGGCGCGGCCCACGGGGTGCTCCGAGCCTACCTCAGCGGCTGCCGCCAGCGTCAGTAGCTCGTCCGCGTTTCCATCGACGGCCACGATCTCTGCCAGGGCCGGACGTCCCAGCGTGATCGTGCCGGTCTTGTCGAGGACCACCGTATCCACGGCGTCCAACGACTGAATGGCGGCTCCGTCCCGGACCAGAATGCCCTTCTCGGCGCCGACTCCGGTGCCCACCATGAGTGCGGTCGGAGTGGCCAGCCCGAGGGCGCATGGACAGGCGATCACCAGCACAGCCAGCATCGCGTACAGTGCCCGGGAGACCGGGCCGAGATCTGCCTGGACCCAGGGGAGAAATCCGCCCGCTCGATCCGCCAGCCCCCCGAGGGCATCGGGGAACAGGAGCCACGCGGCAAACGTCGCGACGGCGATGGCAAGCACCACGGGCACGAACACGGCGGTCACACGATCCGCAAAGTCCTGGATCGGAACCTTACTGCCCTGAGCGCGCTCAACGAGCCGGACGACGTTGGCCAGAAACGTATTCTCGCCCACTCCGGTGGCCCGGATGCGAAGGAGACCGTCCTGGTTGAGGGTGGCTCCGATCACGCCGTCGCCCGGGCCTTTGTCCACGGGCATGGATTCGCCTGTGGCCAGAGATTCGTCCACGGAACTCTCCCCATCGATCACTACACCGTCGTTGGGAATCTTCTCTCCGGGACGCACTACCATGACGTCTCCCACGGACACCTCGGAGACTGGCATCTCGATCTCCGCCCCGTCCCGCTCGATGCGAGCGGTCTTCGCTTCCAGCGAAAGCAGCCGCTGGATAGCGGCCGATGTCCGTCCCTTGGCTCGCGCTTCGACGGATCGGCCGGTGAGGTGGATGGCGAGGATCATGGCTCCGACCCCCGCGTAGTTCTGGAACTCGGGCACCTGCGTCCAGTGGGCCAGAAGAGCTGGGATTCCGGTCAGCATCGCCGCTCCGCTGCCCATAGCGATCAGCGTGTCCATGCTGGGCCGCCGGCGAACGGCAGCGCGAAGTCCAGCCGTAACTGTACGCCAACCCGGACCCAGCAGAACCGGGAGGGAAAGCAGAAGCAGTCCGGCATCGAACACGGCTGCCGAAGGCCATTTAAGGCCCCACACCATCTCTGGCAGCATCCAGAGAGCGACTGGGATCGTCAGACTCCAGGCGAGGAGCATTCGGCGCCGGGCCACGGACACGGCCTCCGCGCCCCGGGCTAATCGATCCTCCCCTTCTTCACGCAGATCTCTCGTCTTCGGCGCTTCGTGAAGCGTGTAACCCGCGCCGCTCACCGCCTCCCGGAGCGTATCGAGCCCTACGCCCACCGGGTCGCTCGTCACCGTTGCCGTCTCGGCCGGAAGACTGACCGTAGCGGATACTCCGGGAAGCTCATTGAGCGCGCGTTCCACGGCCGTGCTGCACGCCGCGCAGTGCATCCCTTCGATCCGAAACACTTCTGTTGTATTGATCTTCGAGTCCATAGCTAAGGATACCCCTCCGGTTCCACCGCTCGAAGGGTTGGACGGACGAAGTCGGGTGACGTTACACTGCTCGCATGTTCAATCGATTCAAGCAAGCCATCGACCGCGCTCTCTCGTCGCTCGAGAGTCGCTCAGGCGGCCCCGAACGTGACGTTGAGGAGATCCTCCGCTCGATGCGTGAAGAGCTTATCGATGCCAAGGCCCACCTACCCAAACTGGAAGCCACGCTCCGGGAATTGGAAGTCACCCGAGCCGCCGAAGAACGGAAGGCACACGACTGCGGCCGGCGCGCGCTGCAGGCCGACGAGATTGACGATCGGGAAACCGTTGAGGTGGCGCTGCGGTATGAAGCCAAGCACCGGGGCCGGGCCGAGGTTTGCGTCCAGAAGATCGAAGCTGCCCAGGCGGAGTTCGCGCTGCAGCAGCAAACTGTGCGGGATATGACCCGTCAGCTCAAGGAAGCCACGGCAAACCGGGGTACTCTCGAAGCGCGCGCCCGTAGGGCCCGGGCCACGGAGAGCCTCCGAGGTGGAGGAGATTCCGCGGCTGACGAGTTTGATCGGCTGACGGACGAGATCGAGGATGACATCAGGGATGCCGAGGTGGGTGCGGAGTTGGACGACGTACTCGGCGGTCCCGCCGGCCGAGTCGAACCCGAAGATCTGGCCGACGCCCAGCTGGAGGAACTCAAGCGCCGGATGGCGGAAGAGAGCGGTGGACCGAGCAGCTAGGGCGAAAGCCGCAAGCGGGCAGCTAGCCAGCTAAGCGGCGACAAGTCCGCGGAGAAGATCCATCTGCGTTTCGTCACCCAGCACGATAAGTGTAGCTCCCGCATGGAGGGGCTCCTCGGGGCCCGGGTTGTAGGCCAGCGGCCCTTCGCCTGCACTCCGGGCCGGATTAATGGCGGCCACCAAGTCGGGGTGGCGAACGGCGATAACGACGAGACCTGTTTCCTGCCGAATGCGGGCCTCCGACAGAGTACAGCCGTCCAGGCTCGATCCGTCCGGAATCGTCACCTGTTCCAGTCTTAGCGAAATCCCCTCACCCCGGGTTACCACGTCCAGGAAGCTCATGACTTGCGGCCTGAGGAGCATGGAGGCCATCCTGATTCCGCCTGTCAGATTAGGGCTCACCACGTGATCCGCGCCCGCCTTCCGGAGTTTCTTTACCGTTTCAACGTCGTATGCCCTCGCGACGATATTGAGCTCTGGCTGCAGATCCCGCGCGGTCAGGCAGACGAAGACGTTGTCGGCATCGGCGCTAAGCGCCGCAACCAGCCCACGGGAGTCGTGGATGCCGGCTTCGATCAGGCTTTCGTCACGGGTCGCATCCGCTTCAAGCGCCAGGGCGTCCGGGTACTCCTCTCGGATCTCTTCGAGTCTGGCTCCGTCTTTCTCTACAACGATGTACGGCTCCTTCGCATTCTCCAACTCGCGAACGACTTGTCTTCCCGTTCGCCCGATTCCGCATACGATGGTGTGGTCTCTCAGTTTGCTGATCTCTTTCATGGCTCGCCGAGTTCTGAAGACATGGGCCAGGTCCATCTCCACCAGAGATGACGTAATTAGCGCGAACCACAGGCCCATTGTCGTGATTCCGCCGACCAGAAGAAAACCGGTCAGTACGCGGCCGGCGTCCGTCAGGGGATGAACCTCTTGATATCCGACTGAAGTGAGCGTGATCACCGTCATGTAGACGGCGTCTGACACGCTCCAACCCGAGAACCGCAAGAACCCGATCGTACCCACCACCATGAGCGTCGCGACAAGTCCGGCAACACCCGCGAAGCGACGCGCGAAATCGGCCCTGGTCTGTCCGACGTCGGGATTGGAGGAAGTCATGTCGGCAATATAGCCGCGGAGTCAGGGTGGCGGTAAGAGCGCCCGTTGCGCCGTTTCAGGCCACGGCACTAGGCTTCCGAACCCCGGTCAATCGCTGAGGAGACGAAGTGAACAAAACCGATCTCATTGCCGAGCTGGCCCGCACGACGAGCCTTCCGACGGAGCAGGCGCGCGGTGTCGTGGACGCGCTGTTCAGCCCGGAAAATGGCATTATCGTGAGATCCCTACAGCGCCGCCGGAAGGTACAAATCACCGATTTCGGTACTTTTGAGACACGCCGACGCGGCGCTAGAACGGGCCGGAACCCGCAGACGGGAGCGCCGATTCGTGTGGGCGCGATGACCTCCATCGCTTTTCGGGCGGGAAAGGGTCTTCGGGACGCTGTGCAGTAGTTCGTAGACTGCGCCAGCGCGCCTAGGTGAACAGCTCCCGGTCCGGCCGCACGGCGACCGTCCTTCCCTTTATCACAACTCCGTCAAGGCCTTCCACGACCTCCTCAAGCACCTGGGCATCCACGTCGACCAGGGAGAAGCCTCCGCGGATGTCGATCTTGCCGATCTGGCCCCCTACGACCCCGGTCTCACCGGTAATCGCCCCGACCAAATCGCCCGCCCGAACGTCATCCCGCCGCCCGGCGCCAATGTAAACGCGGGCCCAGGAAGGACGTGTGCCGCGCGTCTCGTCGCC
>JAZDDE010000235.1:0-3554 GCA_036679495.1 Gemmatimonadota bacterium
CCTGAGCACAGGCCCGGCCGCGAGCTCGAGACCCGCCAGCGCTCCCAGGCCGATGATCACCGCCAGGACCAGGGCCTGGCCGGAAAGGCGCCGCGCGTCCTCGTGCTCGCCGCTTCCGACGGCTCGTGCTACGAGCGGTGTGGTTCCATACGCCAGGAAGTTGAATACCACGAATGCCATCGCGAACACCGATGTGTTCACGCCGAGTGCGGCCAGAGGCACCGTGCCGAGCCGCCCGACGAACAGGGTGTCTACCAGGGAGACAAGAGGGTCGGCGGCGAGAGCCCCCAGCGCCGGGAGCGCGAGCGCGAGGATCCGGCGGTCTAGCGTGTCCGTCCCCTGGCGCTTCATCAACCGAACTTGCCCGAGGAGCCCCCGGGAAACAACCGGGCTGGCAAAACTAGACAATGCCGAAGCGGACGTTACATTGGGCGTCCTTTTCTTACTCTGAGTCGTAAGACTCTTACGTCAGGCCGCGGGGCAGACATGAGAATCACGTCCAAAGGGCAGGTGACCATCCCTGCTCCCATCCGGGAGAAGCTTGGTCTGCTTCCCCACAGTGAGGTTGAGTTTGAGGTCGTCGCCGACTGGGTGCGGATCCGCAAGATCAGCGACAGCCGCCGTCGCGGGCTGGCCTATGTCGAGTCACTCCGGGGCAGAGTTCATACCGGCCTGACGACAGAAGACATCCTGCGGCACGCACGCGCGGGGCAGCCGTGAGAGGAGTGCTCGTTGATAGCGACGTTCTCCTGGATATCCTTACCGAGCACCCCACCTGGTATGAGGCCTCAGCCGCGGGGCTCGCGAGTTTGGCCGAGATACACACGCTCCATGTGAACCCGCTGATCTATGGTGAGGTTGCCGCCGGGTTTGGTCGCATCGAAGACCTGGACGCCGCGATCCCCAGACACTCCTTCCGGCGGCTCAACCTCCCGGATGCCGCCGTGTTTCTGGCCAGCCGTTTCCAGGAGGTTCCCGCGGGAACCGATCGAGCGGGTCTCCTGGTCGGAGCTCACGCCTCGATCGCGGGCCTCATTCTCTTCACGCGTTCGCCGGGACGCTACGCGGCCTTCCCGGCTGTCAGGCTCATCGCACCACAGCCTCTGACCACGCCCACGCGGCCAGCTCCCGAGTCGCGCCGGCGCTCTTTCAGGTCCGGTGACAAGATCGGCGCGGTCTAACCTCCCGGGCCCTCCCGGATCGGGCAGGACTTTTGCGGCTTCCGCTGCAATCAGCGACAACGGCTCCCTCTTCAACTGGTATACCCCGGGCTGCGCGGCGACCCGCTGATCTCTTCCCGAGACAGCGAATCTGCGCGGCCCGCTGCGGCTTTCGCCCTTTCGGCGTTTCCTGTCGTTCGAGGTCAGGACGCTCCGGAACCACACTTGCTCCTCACATCGAACCGAAGGGCACTAGCAAAACAGACCCTTCCGGACGAAGCGTTCCTGGATCACACGCGGATCCATTTTAGCGAGTGAAGAGCCGGCCAGTGGTTCCTGGATACACTTTCGACGGAAGGGTCTTTGCTATGCTACCCGGGTTGATCTACCTAGGAGGTTGCCTCTTCAGCCACCTCATTGTCAGGCAAAGGAATGTGGATCGGTGCTGCGAGCTGAACATGCAGCTTTGAGCCACTGGGCAGATATGCCCAATGATCCTTGGTCGCGAGCGCAACTCCAGTTCCCGCGGCGGCGCCAGCGGCCGCACCAATCGCGGCACCCTTTACATTGCCTCCGATCACGCCTCCGAGGAGCGCGCCAGCCGCGGCACCGCCACCGATCTTCGCACCTTCATTCGTCATCTCCGAGTGCTCCGCCAGCCGCACCGTCGTAGGCTGCGCATCTACAACAAACCGATCTTCGCCGATATCCAGTGCCGTGAACACGGCCGTCATCGAAGGGGGCTGCTCGGAGATAGCGGTGATAGTTCCGTGCAGGACGGATCCCGAAGGGATCACTACATTGGCACCGATTTGCACCGGCGCTTTCAGAGAGGCGGACACCGCCTGCCCTGCCCGTGAATTCTTCGTGCTCACTCCCCGGTCGAGCGTTACTTCCAGCCCTGTGCCCGAGGGTACCTCTGCAAAATTTTCCTCTTCCGCACCGAGTCCGGAACACGATATTCCGGCCAGGGACACCAGTCCGATCGCCCACAGTCGCCCGTGAATATTCATCTTACGCACCTCCCGCCTCATAGTTGCTCTTCTCTTGCCGAGCACCGGGTACTCGGCCCACGCCAGGGGTGCGCAAGTATCCAGCCTGATTTGTGGTCGGGTTGACTGCGGCAAACGTGGCACGTTCTCGTTAGGGCAGGTGCTCTATCTCGATTTGACGGGCGACCACAATCGGTGATACTGGTGCCCTGCCATCCCACCCAGTCTTGAACCAGGGAGACGGATCCATGGACGCGCAGAACTACGGAAATCACAGGAAATGGGTACCTCTGTATCACTTCGTCGCTGGCGGACTCGTGCTCATTTTCTTCCTGGTATCGATTTGGAGGCTCATCAAGCAGCCGTCAATTGGCCAGACGATCAACCTCGGCATGGCCGGGGCTCTGATTCTGGTGTTCTTCTACGCGCGAGCGACCGCAATTGCGGTCCAGGATCGCGTGATCCGAGTGGAAGAGAAACTGCGGTTACGCGATTTGGCAGGCTCTGAGCTAGATGGCCGAATCGACGAATTCACGACCACTCAGCTCATCAGCCTTCGCTTCGCCTCGGACGCGGAGCTGCCTGATCTGGCCCGCAAGGTTCTGGACGAGAAGATCACGGATCGCGATGCGATCAAGAAAATGGTTCAGAACTGGCGGCCGGACCACGCCAGGGCCTAGGCCGGCGTCACGCCGAGCCTCGCGACCAAGTCGGAAAGTTCAACAAATAGGCGAATTCAAGCGCCTGCGGCACGAGTGTTGCGCACTGAGGCCCGGGCAGCCGCATGGGACCCCTGTACCGCGTACAGTGGGCCTCTTATCCTCAATGGGTGGCTGCTGGCAACCTAATTAACGGGGAGTAGTTACCATGCGGAAACGAATTCTGACTTTTGCGTTCCTGCTGTTTCTGGCAGGAACAGCGAGTGAAGCCCAGGCGCAATCGCGCTTCGGGGTTCAGGCGAGTATTGCGGATGACGCCGATTTCGGCGTCGGAGTTCGCCTGGCCATTTCGCCGCCGGCGGGAAGCCCGATCAAGATCCTGACGAGTTTCGATTGGTTCTTCCCAGACGGGGACATAGACTATTGGGAGCTCAACGGGAATGTCGTGTATCTCGTTCCGGTCCAGCAGAGTGCCGTAGCGCCGTACGTCGGGGGAGGGCTGAATGTGGCCCATTTCTCGTCTGGCGGGGGAACATTCGGGTCGTCGGATACGGATATGGGACTCAATCTGCTCGGTGGGATGGAGTTTGGCGGACAGCTTCCGTTGTACCTGGAAGCCAGAGTGGAGGTGAGTGGTGGGGAACAATTCGTCCTCACGGGCGGGATATACTTCTAGACCTTCTTCGGGATCGGCCCAGGACGTCCTCTACCCGGACAGCCTGACCCGCCGACAACGGTACGAG
>JAZDDE010000236.1:0-3454 GCA_036679495.1 Gemmatimonadota bacterium
GCTGAAGCCCGGGAAAGCCGGGGTTATCAGGGAAGTACCGGAGGAGACGGCAAATGCCGAGACTAGCTGGCGGTGCAGGGAGTCTCGAGCGAACTCGTCTCTCATGGATTTCCCTGTTATGCAGGGAAAATACAGGGAATTTTCGCGAATCAGGCCTGTTTCGGCCCTCGCGACCCCTGTAAGATGCTAAATTGATTACTATTTTCTGGCAAATTCCCTACGCGACGGAACAGGGAATTTAATCGGTGTATCAGGGAAAAAACAGGGAATTATTGTTCACGACATGCCGCCTGGCTAGCCCGCTCCCTGCGGTGACGGCCGAGCGGTATCAAGCTATTGTGAGATGCCCAGAGCACGACTGGCAATGTCGGAGGTTCGGTGCCGATAAGCAGATGCTGTGGGGAAATAGGAACCGGATGCATGGCGCCCGCAGACGTCAAAGCTTCAGCCGACATCGTGACCCCGAAGCTGCTCCGTCGCATGGCCGGGGAGCGCTTCTTCGCCCGCGGCGAGGCCTACTTCGCCGCAGGCGTGGTGCGCTCGCTGCGGGCCTATGATGGTGGCGTCAAGGCCGTGGTCCAGGGAACGCGCCGCTACCGGGTGCACCTTTGGGCAGAGGACGGTGAACTCGGTTACGATTGCTCCTGCCCGGTCGGGCACGAAGGTGAATTCTGCAAGCACTGCGTGGCCGTGGGCCTGGCCTCACACGCGGGTAGGCAGAGAGCCGGAGCGGGCGCCTCCGAAGATGCTAGATCCGCTTTCGGGGAAGCGGATGTGGGCGCCTACCTTTTGCGGCTGGACAAGGAAGAGCTGGTGTCCCTGCTCCTTGAGCAAGCGGACGAGGACGAGCGCCTGCACAGGCGACTGACGCTCCAAGCCGCCCGGGCAGCGTCGGGAACGGCCCCTTCGTCGGCTTGGAAGGACGCCCTTGCCGATGCCCTGGAGACCGATAACTTCGTCGACTACCGGGAGGCCTACGACTATGCCTGCGGTATCGAGGAGGTAATCGAGTCCCTGGAGGATTTCCTGCGGGACGGACAGGCGGCAAAGGTTATCGGCCTCTCCGAACATGGCGTCGCCGAACTCGAGCTAAACCTGGAGCATGTCGACGACTCAGACGGCTGGTTGGGCGGTCTGCTCGGCCGTCTGCAGGAGCTGCATCTCGAGGCCTGCCAGCAGGCCCGGCCCGAGCCTATGGAGCTGGCAGAGCGTCTGTTCGAGGCGGAGATGGAGTCGTCCTTCGACGCCTTCCACCGGGCCGCCCTCGTCTATGCGGACGTTTTAGGGGACGCGGGGCTCGCGGCCTATCGCCGGCTGGCCGAGGCGGAATGGGCGAAGGTTCCGGCGCTGAGCCCGGGCGAGGACGACCCGAACCGCTACGGTCAGCGCTTTCGGATCACAGCCATCATGGAAGCGCTGGCGCTGGAGACCGGCGATCTCGAGGCCCTGGTCGCCGTGAAATCCCGCGACCTTTCCTTGCCCCACGACTTTCTGGAGATCGCCAACCTCTATCAAGAAGCCGGAGATTCCGACCGGGCGCTCGACTGGGCGGAACGGGGCTGGCAAGCGTTCCCGGGCAGGCGCCGGGACGAGCGCCTCCGGGCCTTCATAGCCGATGCCTACCAAGGCCGGGGCCGCCGCGACGAAGCGATGGCGCTGATCTGGGAGGCCTTCGTCGAGTACCCTAGCCTGGAAACGTACCGGCAGCTGCAAAGGCATGGGGGCCGCGCCAAGCAGTGGTCCGATTGGCGCGACAAGGCCCTGGCCCTGATCCGGACGCGCATCGCTGATAAGAAAACGGAGCCGCCCGATCGTCCGATCTGGACGCGCAGCCTGTCCCATGATCATTCCTTGCTGGTCGAGATCTTCCTGCACGAAGGCGATGCGGAGACCGCCTGGCGCGAAGCCCAGGCGGGAGGGTGCTCCGAGGGCCTGTGGCTCGAGCTCGCCAAACGGCGGGAGAAAACCCATCCAGAGGATGCTGTCGGGATCTACAAGGCTCACGTCACCAGGCTGCTCCGCAACACGGGCCAGCGTGTGTATGAGGAGGCGGTCGGCACCCTGGAGAAGATCAGGGCGATTCTGGCTCGCTCCGAGAAGGACGCCGCATTCCATTCCTTCGTGAGCGAGATACGGGCCACGCAGCGGCGCAAGCGTAACCTGATCAAGATGCTCGACGGGAAGGGCTGGTGAGCTTGGGACGGACCCCGAGTACAGGTGCTTTCACTCAATGGAGATACGGAATGGTCGAGATTGAGCAAGACTGGGACGAGATTGATTTCGAGGACTGGCGGCTGCGGGAGGACGAAGATGCCCTCTCGCCCGCTGGCATCGCCGAGCAGAATGACGGCCTACTCCGCCGGTATCGGGAGTTCCGATGCGCCGCCGACGCCGTGGTGGCCGCTTGGCGGAACCACCCCGAGGTCGTCGCGGCGGCACTGGTGGGATCGCTGGCCGTCGCGCCCTGGAAAGAGGTACCGCGCTTTGCCCCCTATCGCCGAGCGCAGATCGCGCTGTGGCACGAGTGCAAGGACGTCGACTTGGCGGTTTGGCTCGCGCACCTGCGGGATCTCGATGGCTTGCGCCGGGCCAAGGACCGCGCCTTGCGCGAGTCGCAGGCTGCGCGCGGCGGCGGTGTCGCATCCCATCAGGTGGACGTGTTCGTACTCGAGCCTAAGACGGACCGCTATCTGGGACGGCTCTGCCGGTTCAACCGCTGCCCCAAGGGCAAGACCGAGTGTCTCGTTTCGGGCTGCGGCGCCACAAAATTCCTACAGCAGCATCAGGACTTCCGATGGCAGCCGGAGTCCCTGGCGGCAGACCGCGTCCTCCAGTTGTTCGACCGCACGACCGGCCGGCTCGCCCGCGCTGCCGAGCTGCCGCTGCCAACCGGCAAAGACAAGGCCGACGGTATGGCGCCCTCGTGACAGGTATGGCTTGTGGGAGATTCAGCCGGGAGGCGCAAGACCATGCAAGAATATTGGTGAAACTGTATTGGCGGCACCTGGATCGATCCTGGCCCGGTCACCCTTACTCGGCCTCACCTTTGCCGTCATCTACAATTGTCTACTCAATCTAAGCGGCCACTTCTGTCAACTGCCAGCGACGTGAGTCCCTCATCTGATCAAATACCGGATCGGAGCCAACACAAGACGCTTACCTCTCATGTTACAAAACAGCGTTCGGCGGCCCGCATAGAACGCTGACGATCTGAGGAAGGCTCAGGATAACCCGGGGGGTGATCCCAGACTGCCTTCAAACATTTTAGATTCCGAATGGCAGGAATCGGCCATAAACGGTCCTTCACTGGGCACTCGCTCAAGGTCCGCTTGCGGATCAGAAAGCGGTCGTTGGGTTACCACGCATCTTACTTCCGCAGGTGATCCAAAGCAGATACTCTACATCCCGTGCAAGCATTCGATTGGTTAGTTAGGGTCGACGTAATCTAAAGTTG
>JAZDDE010000237.1:0-6639 GCA_036679495.1 Gemmatimonadota bacterium
CATCATGGCCAGAATCGGCAGATCGCAGACGGACTGGCAGCCGCTAATGGCCTCGATCAATTCCGCGAGATCCGAAAACGTCTCCACGCTGAGCAGGTCGGCCCCACCGGCCGCCAGCCCTGAGGCCTGCTCGGCGAATATCTGGCGCGCTTCTTCTCTGGAGGTCGGCCCGAAGGGCTCGATTCGTACGCCCAGCGGTCCAATGCTCCCGGCTACGAACAGCTCGTCACCCGCTACCTCACGGGCCAGGCGCGCGGCCGTTTCGTTGAGCTGCCTTACCTCCGAGTCGAGACCGTGCGCTTTGAGCTTGAGCCGGTTGGCGCCGAAGGAGTTCGTTTCCAGTACATGGGCGCCGGCCGATCGATACGCCTCGTGAATCTTGCGTATCAGGGCCGGAGAGGATCGACACAGGTCGTCGAAGCAGGCGTTGACAAAGACGCCGCGCCGGTAGATTTCGGTCCCCATGGCGCCATCGAACAGGATCACCTGGCCGCCGGCGAGTACGCTTCGAAAATCTGGCATGGGAGAAGCTACTTCAGCCGGTTCACGGAGCACAGATGCCTAGCGTGTTGATTACCGGAGCGAGCGGCCTGGTCGGCAGCCACGCGGCCGGGCTGTTCGCTTCGAAAGGGTGGCGGGTGCGGGCCCTCGTCCGGGCGTCCAGCGACCGATCGTTCCTGAACGGCCTGGGGTGCGAGTTTCGTTTGGGCGACATCGAGGACAGGGACAGCCTCTCGGGGGCCGCCGAAGGGTGCGACGTCGTGCTGCACGCGGCAGCCCGCCTGGGCTCGTCGATGTCCTGGGACGAGAGCCGGACCGCCAACGAGGACGGCACCCGAAACATCATCGAAGAGAGCGTTCGGGCCGGTGTTTCGCGCTTTTTGCATGTGTCTACCGTTGCCGTGTACGGACATCCGGCCAGCCACTCCACACATCCCATCACCGAAGAAGCTCCTGTCGACCTCGCCGTGCCTCCGGCTTCCTTCTACGAGCGCAGCAAGCGGCTCGCGGAGCTGGTGGTGCGGGGCGTCCCAGCCGAGGTCATGAGCTGGGCGATCGTCCGCCCGGCCGTCATCGTGGGCGAAAGGGACCGACTCTTCACTCCCCGGCTCGTGGCGGCCGCGCGCAGGAGGTGGATCCTTCTCCCGGACGGAGGCCGTCACGAGCTTCCCGTCGTGTATGCCGGAAACGTAGCCCTGGCCTGCCTGTTGGCCGCAACGAGGCCGGAAGCCGCAGGAGAGACGTACAACGTAGCGGATGATGGGCCGTTGACCCTGAGAGATATTCTCTTGACCGCTACATCGGAAAAGCGGCCAATTCGGGTCGCTGGCGTGCCCGGTAGAATGTTTGCGGGTGCGTTCGCCTTCGGGCAGGTTTTGAGCGCGCTCATCCCGGGCAGGGGCCTACCCGTAAACGCTCGCAATGTTTGGTTTATCGCGAATGACAATCCCTTCTCCAGCGACCGGATTCAGTCTCTGCCGGGATGGGAACCCACCGTTTCAGCGGAAGGGGGTTGGAGGCGCTCTGTCGAGTGGTTCGATTCGCACTCGAGCTGAGCGGCAACAGCCGGTTTCGGCTGGAGAAGAGACCGCTCGGGGTCGCGAAATCGGCGGGCTGACACTATATTCGAGCCTCCATGTCCTGCCTGCTGCCTCAGGCTCTGCCAGCCTGGGGTTATTCTATACGTAACATAGTTTTTGCTTTCTCGTCGTGCTGCCGGGACAGGCGAAAAGACGCAAGTCAAGGAGAATACGTATGTTCCGGACCAAATCTGTCGTTGTGCCGGCTTTTGCGGTGCTTCTGGTGTCCGCCGGCTGCAGTCACGTGGGACAGGACGATTTCGACACATCGATGGCGGATCTGCGATCAGAGCTCAGCGCGCAGAACTCCGCCATTGAGGAGAACCAGCAGGCCATCTTCGAGCTGTCCAACATGACCGAAGAGATGCGCGGCGAGATCGCCAGCCTGCGGGACGAGTTCCAGGTTGCCGTTGAGCAGCTCAAGGACGGGATCCGCTTCGCGACGCCCGTGCATTTTGATTACGACCGTGCCGATATCCGGCCGGAGGACGTGCCTCTTCTGGAGCGTTTCGCTTCCGTGATCAACGAGCATTATCCGAACAGCGTCGTCACGGTTGAGGGCTTCGCCGATCCGTCGGGACCGAGAGCCTACAACGAACAGCTCTCGCAGCATCGGGCTGAGAATGTCGCCAACTTCCTGAAGACGGAAGCGGGACTCCTGGTCGCCGAGATCAAGTCCGTTGGCTACGGTGAGAATCGACTCGTCAGTGAAGGTGCGTGGGGTCCTGGCGCCGAGGGGCTAGAGAACCGGCGCGTGGCCTTCGTGGTTGAGCGAGCGGGCGAGATGGACGAGATAGATGAGATGGAAGAAGAGACCGACGAGAACGCTGAAGAGACGGTCACAACCGGCCTCTAAGCACCTTCCTGTCGGCTTTCAACGACAAGCCCTGATTACGGGGCGACCGTTTGCAGCACAACGAAGCTCCCGGAGATACAATCCGGGAGCTTTTCGTTTGCCAGGATGCCAGTTGATCATGCCGCGAGCCCGACACCATTGAGAGAATTTAGGTTGGCCAACGAGCGAAAATATCGAGAGGACGAGGTCAGCGAGATCTTCGCCCTCGCCAGCAGCGCGGGCGGCGCGAGCCTGCCGGTGCCAGCCGATCAGGCAGGGCTTACGCTCGGAGAACTCCAAGAGGTGGGGCGCGAGATCGGCCTCTCTTCCGAACGAGTCGCCTCGGCCGCGGCCACGGTCGACGCCCGTTCGGAGGCTCTCCCACGCCGGACTTCGCTAGGTGCACCGGTGTCCGTTGGTCGAGTTGTCGAACTTCCGAGAGCCGCGACGGATCGTGAGTGGCAAGTCCTGGTCACAGAACTACGGCAGACGTTTGGTGCAAAGGGCCGCGTGGCCTCCCAGGGCGATATTCGCGAATGGACGAACGGAAATCTGTACGCATTCCTCGAACCGCTAGATGCCGGCCATCGCCTCCGCCTTGGTACTCAGAAGAGTGTGGCGAGAGGGGTGACCGCGATCGGGGCGGCCAGCCTGGTGATTGGCTTGCTGCTTCTCGTCACGAGCGGTCTTGATGAGGCGACGTTTGGAGCGACTTTCGCTACTCTCATTCCGGCATTGTTTGCGCTGATGGGCGGGGGAGCCCTGGCGGGGAATAGAGGCGCTCCGGCACGGTGCGCCGGTACCGCCAAGAGACATCCGTCTTCCACTAGTCAAGGAGCTGCGCTGTGCCGATCGCTTACGACGACTTCGACCGGGTAGAGATTCGGGTCGGAACCATCGTCGCGGCTGAGGAATTTCCACGTGCCCGCAAGCCGCTCTACAAGCTGCGGATCGATTTCGGGGAGCAGGTGGGAGAGCGTCAGTCGGCGGCGGGCCTACCTCCTCGGTATGCCAGCGAAGAACTTGTCGGTCGCCAGGTGTTAGCAGTCCTGAATTTCGAACCGCGAAATATCGCGGGATTTCAGTCGGAGTGCCTCACTCTGGGAGTACCTGACGCTGAGGGTGAGGCGATTCTGCTTGAGCCGAACCGACCGGTGCCCAACGGCGGACGGCTGTTCTAGTCGCCGGGTTCCGTGGCTGGGGCCTAGCGAAACTCCCTGTCGATCAAACCCACCGGAGGTCAGCCGCACCGCGCATCGGTCTGCCTCCCGCAAGGGTTAAGAGGCTAACCGAACCAGAAGATCCTGTGCAACGGCATTGAACACGGCGATCAAGTCGTTCGCCGACGGCGCAAAGTAGGCCTTGCCTCTCGGCTGACTTGAATCGGTGGCTCCGTCTACGTTGGCGATCTCTTGCAGATAGTTCATGTCTGGAGTCTGCATGGGGTCGCTCGCGGCCGGATTGCCGAGGCCGATCGAGTAGATGATGGTCCCCAGGCTCCGTATCGCGTCTGCCTGGTCGAGTCCGTCCTGAAGCCCCTTGGCCCGGGCGGTAGGCTCGGTCCAACCGTAGCAAGAGGAGTAATTACTACAGCCGCTTGGGCTCCTGTAACGGTCGGTGGGATGAAAGTCCGGCCAATTCCAGTAGCCGATGAGCCTGTTTCGGGTCTCCCAGGGCACCGCCATGAACCGATCCTGCCCTCCTATCTGGTCGCGGAAGGCTGTCGGGCGGCCGTCGGTGAAGAACACAACCGCTTTGACCGAGCGGTCCCGGATCTCCGGTCCTGTCATCTGCTCGTAGGCCAACCGTAGACCTTCGCCGGGGTTCGTGTAGCCGACCGACCGCATGCCGCTGAAGTAGATCGCGTTTCGGACGGGGTTCGTGAAGTTATCCCGGAGCGGAACGCGGAGCGTCCCTCTGATCTGGAACGAGACGAGGCCTACCTGGTCGAGATTATCGTCGAAATTCTGGACGAAGCTCCAAGCGGCGTCCTGCAGATCGTCCCACGCGTTCATGATACCGAGCGAGCCGGATTGATCGAGCACCAGAGTCAGATCGACGGGCGGAACCGCAGCCGTAGCGGCTGCTGCCACTGTCACCTGGTCGATCCCCAGAACTCTCATCAGAATCGTGGACATCGGCTGCGTTCCGGTCATCGTTACCGTCTGCTCGCCCTCGGGGTTGGTACCGAAAGCTACGTTCAGGTTGACGCCGCCGGTGGCGTTTGTGAATCCGTTTGCGGAGGCCATGGCCAGGGCCTGCTGCCGTGCTTGGCTCTGGCCGGCGCGAAGCTCGCGGGCAGCAGTGAGTACAGCGGCATCCACAGCCCGTGCCATCTGGGCCTGCCGGATGAAGCCGCGCGACGAGTCGAGTGCCAGCCCTGCGATTGCCAGCAGCATGATCATTCCAATCGCAATCATCGGAAGAACAGCGCCGGTCTGATTCTTGAGTCTGCCAGCGGTGGTCCATCCGCCCCTTTCCGTTCCGGTCCCAGTGTCGTCTCGAGCTTTGTCGATCATCATATTCCTCTTGGTGATGCCGGGAAGACTCTTAGAAAACCGCTTGCTGATACATCAGACTGGGTATCACACCTGAAAGGAAATTGGCCAGCGGCGTGATTGCCTGATATCCGAAGAAAACTTCAACCACGTAGTGATCGGACCCCTCCGTGAGTCCGAGACCAGTGAGGCCAGTGGCGATTTGGCCGAGACCGCCAATCTGGCTCTGGCCGGAGTATCCCAAAGTGGCTAACTGCTGGGTGATCAGCGGTTGACCGCTCTGGATGGTCACCTGGCTGGCTATACTGCCGCCCCGGCTTGCGAGAGCCAGGTCTGACCCATTGGTCATGACCACCTGTAGCACGGTGTCGAGGGTAGTGCCACGTGCCGCGATGTTCGCACCTTCGCGGCTGATCGTAGTAATGGCATGTTGCACTGTGAACGCATTGCCGAGTTCGATCACGGCTAGAAGGACCACGATTATCATTGGTAGCACGAGCGCAAACTCGGCAAGGCTCTGGCCGCCGTCGCCGCGGAGGCCCCTATCTCGAGCGCGCCTTGGGCTCGAGGGCTCGCGCTTAAGGATAGAAGGGCTCATTGCGCATCGCGGTCTGGATCGTATGAGTGCTCGATGAAAAGAAGCGATGCATTAACGGCATCACGTAGTGGTATGTATAGATCATGTTGACCTGGACGATTTCCTCCGGACCTCCACCGTCCGCGGGTACCAGAAACAGGGTATCCACGGTAACGTTCAGGTGGGCGGATCGATCCTGGAGAATCTTCAGGATCGAGAGCGAGCGGGGGAGAGGGTCGCCATTAGCATCCAGCAACACATTGCCGGTCACGGCGAACCGGGTCGCTTCGGCAACCACATGGCGCACGGTTATTCGGGTGTAGAAATGCCGACCCATCTCGAAGATACCGAAGAAGAGCGTCAGAAGTAGTGGCAATACGAGGGCCATTTCCACGAGGCTCTGGCCGGATCGGCCGCGCGCAATCGTGTGTCGGTGCCTACCCACCGAATCTCGATCGGTGTCGGGTCGGCGCCACAACAGGCGTAAGAAGTGTGGCTTAGCTACTACAGTACATTTCCAGTAAGGTGCTCGGATAATTCCTAGTTTCATATAGACTTGCCAGATCGACAGAGTGTTGGCTGACAGGCCGAGCATGAATTAAGGGGCATACTATGTGCCATCATACGGGGTGGCAGCGTTGAAAAGGGCGAAGAGCGCGGAAATCTCTGGCTATCGCGCGGCGCGTGAGTCCGTGGGCCTATACCAGGACGACTCGCGTGCCTTCCTGTGGGTGAACGGGACTCGGGTACAGAAGACGCTCGCCGGACTAGTGTCGAATGACCTCGCGAGCCTCCGGCCACCGGCGGCCCAGTACGCGTTTGTTCTGACCCCAAAAGGCCGGCCGATCGCTTGTCCAAATCTACTGTTGCTCGGGGACCGGCTCCTGATCGACTGCGAGCAGGTAAGCCACGGACCGCTGCAAGAGCACCTCGGCCGCTTTCTACCGCCGCGGCTTGCTCAGCTATCGGATGCCGAAGACGTGCAACGATTTACGCTGTTGGGGCCCGGGGCGACAGAGTTACTTAGCGGCCTCCTAGCAGGGGCCGATCCTGCAAGTATGCCTGCCCAAGGGGTTAGGCCCACGCGATTTCCTGACGGAGTCGAGGCGGTCCTGGTTCGCCTTGAGGCGATCTATGGACCCGGGTTCA
>JAZDDE010000238.1:0-2165 GCA_036679495.1 Gemmatimonadota bacterium
GAACGCAGACCGAGCACTGATTTTTCGAACTTTTAGGCGCATTCAATCCCGCTGGCCAATCCTTCAAGTTTCCTGCCACAGGATAGCACCAGGCACTAGTGGGCGCACGCGCCGCTCTGAGAGCAGAGTGGCGAGGCGCACAGGCAGCGAATTATCCTCCCTGAATGGCTGAACCCACGAACACGCCCGACGAAACTTTGGAGCCCGAGTCTAAGTTCCTGCTGGGTGCAGACGAGTCATCAACGCTCGAAGCGGAAGACAGGCGTCGCCCGATTCCAGGCGGAGAACCAGCGTGTCCGCGCTGCGGAACGACCATGCTGCGTCATGTCGAAAAGCATCCTGCGCCGCGCGCCGGATCGAGCCCGTTCCGCGTGCGACTCGCCTGCCCGGGAGAAAACTGCGGCGGGTGGACCGTCTACGACTGGTAGTCCCTCGCGCGGAACCGCTGACCGGTAGTGTCCGCTGACCTCTCAGAGGCGAGATACACGAATACGTCTGCAATCTGCGCTGGTACGGGCAGTGTGGTGGGATCTTCGTCCGGATAGGCGGTCGCTCTCATATCAGTTCGCATGGCGCCCGGATCCACTACGTTCGAACGAACGCCCACATCCGCCAACTCGCCGGCCAAGATCTGGGACATGGCCTCAAGCCCGTTCTTGGAGACGCTGTATGCTCCCCAGTAGGGCCGGCCGTGGTCTCCGACGCCTGATGAGACGTGTATCATCGACCCTCGCGTTACCGTCAGCGGAGCGATCGCAGCCCGAGCGCACAGGTACGCCCCGGTAAGGTTCACCTCGAGGACCCGCCTCCATTGCTCGGGATCGTACGCAGAAATGGGCGCTCGCGGACCGAGAATGGACGCGTTGTTTACGAGTACATGAATTTCACCGAAGGCGGTTGCGGTTTCGCCAAACCAGGTGTCTACCTGCTCTTCGTCGGTGACATCCGTCGTGACGCCGGCGCAGCGTATGCCCTCTTCACGCAGCATGCCGAGAGTCCGCTCCAGCCTATCCGGGTCTCGACCACAGATAGAGACGGCTGCTCCCTCCTCTCCGAAGCGCCGCGCCAGAGCCAGCCCCAGTCCCTGCGTTCCACCTGAGATCATCGCCACGATTCCTGGCAGCTCCATACGTTCTGTCTTTCCGGTTCTCGTGTGTACCCGAGCTGCTCCTGGCCAGCGCAACGTGCGACCGGCCAATGGCCCGTATACATTGGATCGCCGCGGGCTGAGGCCCGCGACGTCTAGAGGAAGCGCAGTCGGATGCAGCGAGCCGCAACCCGGTAGAAGGCCTGTATGTTCGAACCTACAGTCACAGTCGAGGGCACGCCCAATCCTCACGCGGCGAAGTTTGTGCTCGTGGGATGCGGAACTCCACAGGCGAGTCGATCCTATTTCGATGCCGCTTCTGCCTCTGAAGATCCATTGGCGTCCCGCCTGTTTGGTATTTCCGGTGTCCGGGCCCTGCTCATCGTCGACAACTTTATAACCGTTACCAAGGCGGAGGAGGTAGAGTGGGGCGAGATCGTGGAACAGGTGACTACAACCATCCTGACCGAGCTGGAACACTGAGCCGGCGAACGGTACCGCTTGGCGTGCCCTGGATTGCCGTGCTGGTCCTCGCCGCATGCTCCCCGAGACCTGATCCTGATCCCGTAGTGCCTTCCGACGAGGCCGAGCCGCAAGACGCCCTCGGCTTCAGCACCCGCAGCGAGCCGGCCGATCATCTCCTCCACGCATCCGAGGCCCACCTGGCAGACCTGCGGCAGCTTACGTTCGGCGGCCAGAACGCTGAAGCTTATTTCTCGGCCGACGACAGCCATCTGATCTTTCAGGCCACGCCAAGGGGCGGCACATGTGACCAGCAGTACACCATGCGGACCGATGGCAGCGGGCTGCGCCTTGTCAGCACCGGCCGAGGGCGGACGACCTGCGGGTACATCTTTCCGGGTGGTGAGCGGATCGTGTACTCCTCGACGCATTTGGGCGACGCCGCGTGCCCGCCGGAGCCCAATTTCTCGCAGGGATACGTATGGGCCGTATACGCCGATTTCGATGTTTTCGTTGCAGACGTGGACGGCACAAACCTACGCCAGCTAACCGATTCGCCTGGCTATGATGCCGAGGCAACAATCTCTCGGGACGGAGAGTGGATCGTCTTCACGTC
>JAZDDE010000239.1:0-10068 GCA_036679495.1 Gemmatimonadota bacterium
TCGATGGCGACACGGCCTACGGGTTGAATCTCGGCCTGGACATCCCGATGGGCGATTCCGGCTGGTTCGTAAGCGGTCGGCTCACCTACCTGGTAGCGAGTTTCAACGCTCGCGCCGCCGACGAGGCCTCGGATCCCGGCGTCGAGGTCGATTTCGATCCTCTGATGGCGGCCGTCGGCCTCGGCGTACGCTTCTAGCGTTCGGAAACCAAGCAGGCCGGGGCGCCGTCAGGCGAGACGGCGCCCCGGTCTTCAGAGCAGGACAGACCCGCCGGATTCGGTCGCGTCCGATGGTGCATCGTCACCGACTGCGCGGCCCTACATGCGGTCGAGATCTTCGAGGACACCAGGCGCAAAGCGGAACGTCATGAATGCTGATTGTGGAGACGTTCTTCTAGCTGGGCACGAGCGTCATCCCACGTGAGCCAGGAGCCTGGATCGACATCGTAGGTCTCGAGCCTCCGTCGAATGACCGCCTTCTGCTCCTCCGAGATCGGAGAGAGCCGTTCGACGATTGCATCCGCCAACTCGAGCTGTTCTTGCTCAGTGAGAGCGAAGACCTGATCTTGAAGTTCGGTCTTAGTCATCATGCTCAGGATAAGGGCGGTGGGGGAGTTTGCAAGCCCGCATCGATGCCTTCCGGGTCATGGGGAGATACGGCTAGATGAGGCGGTTGAAATATGGGGGCACAATGGGGTGCCAGGCTACCGGGTCAAGGTGCGCCAAAGGAACACCAGGAGGTTCACATAGGCGAGGATGATGGCGACCTGCCCGCAGTCTATTCCTTCAAAGCATCGAGGCGTGGCGAGAATTCCCCTCGGTGGCCCTGTCAGTGACTCAGCGCGCCGTAAAGCTCCCGCCCCAGCTGCGAGGCCGTGGGCGGATCGAAGTTGGAGACGACGACGGCCGTGATCTCGTCGTCGGCTTCGAGGATGGCATTGACGCCGGGGCCGCCACCAGCCACGCCGATAGTCCAATCGCGTGCGGAGCCGGCGTCCTCGAGACTCTCGGTGTAGACCCAGGCGGTCCAGCGGTCGTCGAGCAAGCGGCCGGCACGCAGCGCCCGCTCGAGAGTCAGCAGATCGGCAGCGGTGTGCGAGCTGCTGCCCGCTGGGCAACCGCGGATTGGCAGCATCCCCAAGTTCGGTCGGCGGCCCGCGCCGTCTTCGTCCGCGTAGCCGACGGCGAGTCCGGTGTCGCTGCCGTCCCGCAGTGGGAAGCCCGACGCGGTCATGCCGGCCGGGGCGAAGATGTGTCGCGCCAGGTAGTCGGTGTAACTCTCGCCCGAGACCGCCTCGATAATGGCTCCGAGCACGATGAAGCCGGCGTTCGAATAGGACCTGCTGCTCCCCGGTTCAAAACCCAACGGCTGGTCGGAAAAAACGGGAAAGAAGTCGCGCGGCGTCAGCAGCTTAGACTTGTCTACTCCCTCCCAGCGCTCATTGAAGATGTCTCCCAGCCCTGAACTGTGATCGAGTAGTTGCTGGACGGTGATTCGGCCGCCGATCTCCGCATTCGGATAGTAGGGCAGGACCGAACTCACCGTTGCCGTCAGGTCGAGCTCACCGGCTTGTGCCAGCTGAGCGATGGCAATTCGAGTGATCAGCTTGGTGATCGAGCCGATGTCGAACCGGGTTTCGACCGTGTTGAGCTGGCCGGTCTCGCGATTCGCGTAGCCGTAAGCCCGATGAAAAATGGGCTTGCCCTGGCGAGCGAGAAGGACCACGCCGGAGAACTCATCGTCGGCGGTGAGTTTCTTCAGTTGCCGGTCGAGCACCTCGCCCAGCGCTACGTCGTCGCCGGTGGGCAGATCGAGGTCGAGTCCACCTTCTGGAGGCCCGCCCATCATGACGTTGATGACCAGCCCGATGAGCCCGTGGGGGGCTTCACTCTCGATCGTAAACGCGACCTCACAGCGGCCTTCGGGTAGCGCCAGGGTCAGCGTCGCCGACGAAGCGCCGGTCTTGTTGGCGCCGGCCATCTCGCCGCCGGCACATTCCCGGCGCAGACCATGGAGCGAACGGGTCACTTCGGGAGGGGCAGCAGCCGCGAGGCGTTCGGTGACAAACAGATCAAGGCTCGCGTCGTCAGGGTTGGCGGCCAACTCGAGTAGGGCGCCGGCCATGCGGCCGGTCGGCGAATCCGGCATCTGGGCAATCAACGCGGGTGCGCTCGAGACCAAGGCGAGAGCCAGAGTCAGAGCCAGAGTCAGGGGCGGTGTGAGAGGCAGAGAGAAAGACGGGATGTGGCGCATGTCGTGAGCTCCTTACGGGCAAGTCTAGGCCAGCGGCGGCGAGGGCGTCACTTTTAAGAACGCGGCAAGCGCCCGCAAGTTCCGCTGCGGCCCCCCTTCCTCGATGACAACCGCGCCGATCTGCTCTGTACTGCCGATCGCCCCATAGACGTACTACGGGCAGAAGGCTCGTGAGAGAGACCCGGAGCGGGTCCCAACGCGCGTGAAGCGCGATTGTGAGCTGTGCGTCGAGATCGCACGCGTCCACTGAGAATATTTGAGTTATGGAGCCGACGAGCGGACTCGAACCGCTGACCTGCTGATTACGAATCGGGCAGAGGCCAACAGTCGCCAACGCTCTACAGTACTGACGGCAACGGACACGGGACTTCTTCGGGAGTCGGTTGTTGGGGAGCGTTGTTCAGTTGGGCCTGTTCTTGGCGCGAACTGTGCCAGGAGAGTGCCACGGGAAGCGTGGTCGGATGTCCGATAAGGGCGACTTCTCGGACATCAGCCGATTCCTTCGCGAAGCCGAAGAACCGCTGGATTGCGCGAGGTGGCCTGCCTGAGGGACCGGGTCAGGATTCACCTGAAGAAAGGGGGCGTGGGCCGATTTTTCTAAGGCCAAGAGCGACAATCGCCAGGCGTTGACGAAGAAGTTCTACAAGGCGGTCGTCGAGCTCGATCCCGACGACGTGGACAATCTGGTCGCCACTCAGCTGGTGCTGGAGGACATCAAGTTGAAGCTTGGCTGAGTCGGCTCTCCGGTCACGGTAGATGCTCGCCAGCGGGTCGATACCAACGATCTCGAGAATCTGGAGATCTGAGCCCGCCGAGAGGGCGCGCCAGCTGCTAGGATCCTCTCGCAACCAACCAGCTCTGGCTCCGTCTCGGGCGGCAGCTCGCCGTCGGGAGCCTGGAACAGGAGGTAGAAATGCGACGTTTCGGTTTCTTACTTGGCTTCGTTCTGTTACTCGGCACCGCTCCAGCGTACGGCGAGGATGTCCAGGACGCTACAATCGCCGACGCCGAGGCCCACCAGGTGGTCCTGGAGAACGATCACGTCCGGGTCATCACGGCCATCGCTTCGGCCGGCCACAAGAGCCCGCTGCACAGCCACCCCCCGATGGTTCTGATCAGCATGGGAACCGCCCGGGCCCGTTTGAGCATGCAGGACGGGACTTCGCAGATCCTCGATCTTCGGCCGGGAACGGTCTTCTGGTCCGACGCTAACGTTCACTCCTGGGAGCTGCTCGCCGGCGAGATCGATGTGGTCGGCGTCGAGGTCAAGTCCGCGAAGATGGCCCCGGCCGAAGAATAGGTCTCGCTAGAATTCGGGTGAGCCACTCCGCGACGGCGTCGCCGATCTCGCGCGGGTGGTCTTCCCGGATGAAGTGGATGCCGCGGCCGACGTCGACGGACTCGGTGTTGGGGAAGCTGTCCTCCACCCACTCGGCCACCTCCGGCGTGATGATCGCGCCCGGCTTCACCTTGACGAGCAGCTTCGGCAGCCGGCTCTCCTGGAGCCACCGGCTGTAGGCCTCGACCGCCTGGTGGACGTAAGTTCCTCCGGGGATGCCGCGGAGTGAGGGGCTCGGGAGTAGAGCCTTCGGCCCCGAGGAGGTGCGGCAGCGGGGCTGCGTGCTGCGCACAGGTTGCCCGAGGCGAGTGGTTGCTCGGCTAGTCCGTATGTTGCTGGATTTATTGGAGTTGTGGTGGGCCGTCTCGGGATCGAACCCTGGACCCGCAGACTAAGAGTCTGACGCCCGATAAGCACCGCATCTGACTATCCGGTTGCCTCAGCTTGGTGCCACATCTTGTGGTCGCGAGTTCGCGCCTGCCGTAGTACACGGAGGACATCTAACTGCGCTCCAGGGGCCGCAGCGCACATAGGTTCTCGGAGGCATCGAAATCCTGCCTGGCCGGGGCCGACGTACCCGGAAACCGCGTACAGAGCGTGTCAAGGGCCAACGTGAAGCGCGACTACCGGTAAGCAAAGTCGGTCGTGTCCGGTGAACATGGCCGGACACCACATCTTGTGCCTTGCTGAGGCAACCGGATAGTCAGAAGCACCGCATATCAGACTGCGGCGACCTATCGCCTCGAGCGGCCCTGAGCAGTGACGGCTTGGTCCGATATGCGCGGCTTCTCGGGCCAAACGAAATCGTCGCCGGCAGAGCAGTCGGCGCACGTTGCGTTCTGACGACCGAGAAGGGCGACTTAGGGGGCGAGCGAGTCACCTTTCGCCACAAAGAGTGTCAACCGATGCGGTCGCCCGACCGATCCCACTCTTGCGCTAGCTGGATAGAACTCACTGAATCCCTCCCAGCTCCGCCAGGCGCGCTAGGATCTCGCTCCCAAACGCGGGATCGACACCGCTGCAATAGGTCACTGAAGTCGACCGCTCGAAGCTGTGGGACACCTCAGGGTGTCTCGCGCGAGAAACAGAGACCTCACTCTTTGCACGCGGTTCGCGTGACTCCCCTTTAATGAACTGCCCCCAGGGCGAGAGCCAGAAAACCGAAGGCCCCGAAGACGGCGTGGACGACGATCGCAATGCTCGTATTGCGCGTGAGTTGGACCACGGCCGGAAGGATGAAGAAGATCGGAAGGGACGCAAGGATCAGATCTAGCCCCATCGGCAGATGCCAGGTGGCCCAGAGAAGACCGTGAACGAGCCAGGTCCATTTCCCGGTGAGTAGTTCTTGTCGAGGTTGGATATACCCCCTCCAAAGGAACTCCTCGCCAAAGATGTTGAAGAAGAAAAAGGCCGGCCACACAGCAAGGATCCACATGTTCTCGGGTGCCAGCGGCATGTTCTCAAAAAAGAACGGAGTGGCCTCTAGGCCAAAGCTCGGCATCAGGATCTTGGCGATGACGAATGAGGAGGCGACAAGCGCGACGAAAGTGGACACAGTCCAAAGCCACTCCTGGCCCTTGATCCGGTGAACACGCATCCGCTTGAAGATCTCCTTCGCCCGGAAGGACCCGACCTCCCGCCCACTCAGGTAGAGAGCCCACACGAACATCGGAACCAACACGAGAAGACCCACGCACAGGAAGTACGTCACCTCGATAGGCAGAACGTCCCACCCATCAACAGTAGGAATGGCCAGTCGACAGGCGAGGGTGTTGAGGGCCGTCGGCACGGCGAAGAGGCCGACGAGTTCCAGGGACCGCATTGGCCTCAGATCGTCCATGTCTGCGCCCATCCCCGAGGAACCGCCATCACTAGTGCTGTGCACCGACTCGGATGATGCGCAAAATCTCGATGGTCCTGATGCTCCTGAACATTCAGTCAACCCCGGCAGTCGTGATGACGACCTTGCCCTTCGAGCGGTGACTGCGCACATAGCGGATTGCCTCATGAACCTCTTTCTCATCAAACGAGGTGCACCGGTCGATCACCGGCCGAATGCCCCGAGCCACGATCAAGCGGTCCATCTCTGCGAAATCCGGAGCCAGTGGACCGACAAATAGGTAGCGCGGGCCGCGCAGCTTAGAGGTTAGCCAACGCCACCCGATGTGCAACAGCATCATCGCAAGCCCAGTGACACTGAGGCGCCGCTCCCCAACGTGCTTCTCCGGTCCGACGACGGTCACGAAGCATCCGCCGATTCGCGTGACAGCTCGCCCCTCGCGTTGGATCTCACGACCACCGACAAAATCGAGAATCACGTCAACGTGATCGACTTGCGCACTGAGCTGCGTCCCAAACGACCCTTGCTGGTAGTCCAGCGCACGCGTCGCTCCGAGTCCCTCGACCAGCGCTCGATTCTTCCCGCTGCACACTCCCCATACTTCGGCCCCCTCACTGGCCAGGATTTGCACCATTAGGGTCCCGATGCCGCCGGACGCGCCGACTACCAGGCAGCGCTTGCCCCGCACGCTGCCCGTCGCTTTCAGTATGCTGCACGCCACCACCCCACCAAGACATTGAGCCGCCGCCTCTGCGGGACTGAGCGCTTCCGGCATGGGAGCAACAAAGGAAGCCTTGGTGATGCCGTACTCCGCCCAGGGCCCCGAACACTTGGGGGGCCGCATCCCATAGACGGGCTGACCCGGGACTAGATCGACAACGCCGGGTCCTACCGAATGTATTGTGCCCGCCAAATCCGTTCCCGGAATCCACGGGTGCTCCCGGGAAGGCTTCGGGGCCACGGGGAACCCGCCGAACATGGTTCCCTCTGCAATATGCAGGTCGTCGATGTTGATGCTGGAGGCTGCGATCTTAACGCACACCTGGTCGCGCCCAGGCTCCGGTACGGGTGCGTCGCGCATGGTGAGCACTTGATCGAGCTCGTGAATACCCGGGCGGCGATCGATGCAAAGTGCTCTCATTGTGCGGTCAAGTCTAGCGCCCAGGGCAAGCGGGACAAAAGGGGGCCGTCGCAGCTTGTTTCTCGACCTTCCGGAGAGCTCGAAGACCCGGAGCGAGCCACGGTTTTCCCGGCATTTCCTACCTGCTGGTTGGGCTCAGAAAGCGCCGAGTAATCTCTGTCTTTGGCATGCCTTGGTCGAGGAGGGCGCGAATCGCTTTTGAGCTTCTCTGGTGTCACCTTGTAGCGCTTCCCAGGCTTGCGGCCGCCCCATGTTTCTCCCCGCGCTCGCTTCGCGTCGAGAGCCGCTCGGGTGCGCTCCGAGATCAGGTTGCTTTCGTACTCGGCCATTCCGACGAGCATGTGTCGGAACATCCTGGCCGAGGCGCTCTTGCCGGTGAGGTGTCCGCCGTCGCGAAGCGAGACGTAGTCGATCTTGAGGTCATCCAGCCGCTCCAGGAACTCGAGAAGCTGACGAGCTCGTCGGCCCATGCGGTCGTTGCGCCAAACGACGATCGTTCCAACCTTCCCGGCCTCGATGTCTCGCTCGAGCCGGTTGATCGCCGGGTCTTGCCGACCCCTCCTTTCCTGTTGAGTACTGCGATGATGGTTGCTGACATGGCTAGCTTTTGTATGCAGTCGTCTTGCGTCGTCGAACGTCGTGGACGTGAACGAGGCGATTTGCTGGTTCTACTGAGAAGAAGATTCTGTAGTTTCCGACTCGCCGGCGGAAGTCGCCGCGCATGTTCTGCAGCCGGCGAACGTCACCTCCAAAAGGACTTTGGAGCATGTCTTCGAAAGCGGCCCTGATGCGTTCACGATCGGGTCGCGGAAACCTGCGGAGGCGCTTCTGGGCCTTCTTCTCAATCCGTAAGACCCAGGGCATCTCTTATTTGCTCGGGAGAGCTCAGCTCGACGTATTCGCCGCGCTCTATCTCGGCTCGGCCAGCGTCGATCTGTTTTCTCTCTTCGGGAGTAGGTTCATAGGGGGGACGGCTCATCACAAGGTAGAGCTGTGCAGCCTCCCGGAACCACTCCGATCGAGATCGAAAACGCTTCTTCCGCTCGTCCTCGATGGTGTCGAAGAGCTCGTCGGGCAGAGACACTTTTCAAACAGTTGGACCTATTCTGGTGGGGGAATGCCGAACGCGCTGACAGCGGATCAGAAGAAGAGGCGCTCGTCTCGTTGACCACGGGCGGCAGGCGGCGGTCGATGTCCCCACGGATCCCAATCGCGGGTCTTGTGTGCACCGTTGTCCTGCAGCTGGGACTCACCGCGCAGATGTTTGGCCAGAGCGTCGCTTCGAAGCCTGCGACCGGCGACCCGGCAAGCTGGGAGATGCTGGAGGAGCGACCGGCCGATGGAGAGCAGTGCATCGTCTGCCGCCAGGCGATTCACGAGGGCGAGATCATCGAGGTGCGCTACAAAGGGCGTACGTTCCATGTGGCGGCGAGTATGCTCGAGAAGTTCGAGGCGGATCCCGACCGCTATTTCCACACGCTGCAGGCCCGCGCTGCGCTGTTCGACGAGGCGGCGATGGAGACGCCGCCGATGAGAACCGGCTGGCTGATGTTCGGTGTCTACGTGCTCGTCGGGCTCGTCTGTGGAGCCGGATGCTCCTACATAGCGCTCAACCGCGGGCTCCCGGCGCGGGGATGGTTCTTTGCCGGACTGTTCGTCAACGTTGCCGCTCTCGCGGCTATCCTCATGACGAAGCCCGTCGCTGACGGCGCCCTCGCCCCTCCGCCGCCCGGCTTGGCCAAGATTCCGGCCACCCTCACCCCTCGAGCCTGCCCCCATTGCGGCCACACGGATCACCCGTCGGCCTCCATTTGTAGCTCGTGCGCCCAGACGTTGGAGCCCGCCGTCGAGCCCGAGACCGCCCGGGCCTGAGAACGACCGGAGACTTTCTTTGTTGAAGATCCGACACAGGCTGGAAGCTCTTCTCGCCAGCGGTAGCACCGATCAGCGTCGACCGGCGCTCAGGAAGACGAACGAGTCCAACGTCAAGGGTCTCTACATCATCGGCGACCTGGCTGGAGCACCGGTTATCAAGCTGGCGATGGCGCAGGCCGTGGACCTCGTCGATCACCTTGCTGCGTTGCCGGAGATGGGCAACCCGGGGGAGCGCGACGGTCTTGATCTGCTCATCGTCGGCGCAGGAGCAGCTGGCCTCAACGCCGCCTTGGCCGCTCAAGACAAGGGCCTTCGCGCGGTCGTCCTCGAGAAGGGGAAGATCGCCAACACGATCGAGAACTTTCCCGAGGGCAAGTGGGTCTACGCCGAGCCGGATGAGATACCGCCCAAGGGCAAGCTTTGGCTCGACGGTGCGCGCAAGGAGGACCTGGTCGAGCGCTGGAACGGGATGGTCCGCGACAACCGACTTGACGTCCGGACCGAAGAGCCACTGGTAGGGCTCACTAGGCAGAAGGACGGCACCTTCAAAGCGGAGACCCCGAAGGGCGAGTACCGCGCTCGGAAGATCGTGCTGGCTACCGGGCAGCGTGGCAATCCCCGCAAGCTCGGCGTCCCGGGTGAGGATCATGAGCACGTCTACCACCGCCTCTATTCGCCAACGAAGTACCACGACGAGGAGATCCTGGTGATCGGTGGCGGCAACAGCGCCGTCGAGGCTGCCCTCACGCTGGCGAAGAGGAACCGCGTTCGCCTCTCCTATCGCAAAGGCGAGTTCACGCGTTTATTCAAGGACAACCGGCAGCAGCTCGATGAAGCGATAGCGAACGGCCGGATCGAAGTGATCTTCAACTCGAAGGTCTTGGAATTCCGCGGCCGCGATGCTGTCCTCTCGGTGGACCGTGGAGGCCACCGGGAAGAGCGTGTTATCGACGCGCAGCACGTCTTCTGCCTGATCGGCGCCGAGCTGCCGGTCAAGTTTCTGAAGAGCCTCGGCATCAAGCTGGAGAACGACTGGGAAGGGTCCCCCTGGCTTTCGGCTCTGCTGACTGCGGCGACGCTCCTCGGTTTGGCCTTCTTCGGTGGCCGGCTGGGGGGATCGATGCCGATCGAGGTCGATCCGGCCGGCAGCGCTCCGCTCGTCGGCGGGCTGGTCGCCCTGGCGGCGGTCGCCGGGATCATCCTCAGTGGCACTCGCGGCAATCGCTGGTCGTGGCTCGGACTCTCCTTCCTGGTTTGGTACTCGATCTACGGCATCAAGGTCGGATCGGGCTCCGAGTTCTGGCCCTTCAGGGGCTGGGGGTACGAGTCGCTGTCGTTCTTCTCCCGGCCCTGGGCGTTCTGGTACACCGTGATGTACACGACGCTGATGACGGTTTTCGGTATCGGCGCGCTCAAGCGCTGGGGGATCGATCGCAAGGACAAGTTCCAGATCTGGCGCTACACGAGCCTGCTCTCGTTCCAGTGGATCTTCTTCTTCTTGATCCATAGCAAAATACTTCATTTAAAAAACCGGTCCGTTAATCTATATTGCAATGTTTTTTGAAAATCCGTTACTTATATTTCGTTAAAAGCTCATCCGTAAGAACTGATAGATTGCCT
>JAZDDE010000024.1:0-8047 GCA_036679495.1 Gemmatimonadota bacterium
GTCGCCGGACTCGAAGCCGTCGGTGAAGATCGCCGTCTGCTGCTGAACGCCGAAGGTCTTGAACCGGAAGACCCTGCTCACCGCGTGGAGGTTGCCCCCGCCGGTGTCATCGACATACCAGCGGCCGAACCACTCTTGCCCTTGGAGGCCGGGGTCGTTGGCGATCGTCACGCTCACCGAGCCGGTTCCGTCAGCGTCGAGAGTAACCACCTCGAACCAGAAGTCACCCGAGCGCGGCAAGGTGAGCCCGGGGTCCTGACTGTCGATCGCCAGCGTGGCCTCGGCCTCCGCCAGTGCGTTCCATACGCCCACAGTGAAACTGGGATTGCCGATCAAAGGCGGCTCGAGCGCTACGGCCTCCGGCACCAGGCCACCGGTGCCCGCCTGCCCGGACCCTTCGACGCTCGGCACTCGCGATGACTCGGTATAAAGAGTCGGCCGATCGAACGGCGGCAATTCCGGAGCGAGGCGAGGATCGGTCAGCGGCCGACCGAGAAAGGCCAGCAAGTCGTCCTTTTGCTGCTGGGTGAGGTCGATCGTCTCCATGATGGGGTCCAGGTTAGGCTCCTTCGGGAAGTCGCCACCCCGATCGTAGAACTCGATCACTTCCTCGAGCGTCGCGAAGCGGCCGTTGTGCATGACGGGCAATCGCAGCTCGACATTTCGCAAGCTGGGGACGCGCATCTTGCCCTCGTCGGCAGGATCCTTGGTGACATCCATACGGCCCGGATCCTCGTCTTGAGGCCGTACTCCCGTGTAGCGGAACGAGTTGTCGCTGAAGAGGAAGCCGGGCGGGTTGTGGTCGTGGCAGCTGTCGCATTGTCCGGCGCCGGCGAAGACGCTGAGGCCGGCCAATTCCTGCGCCGTCAGGCCCATGTTGGTCGCGATCCAGATATCGTAGGGCGACTCGTCGGTGAATTGCGTGCGCTCGTAGCTGGCAATCGCCTGGGCGATATTGGGCGCGTTGAACTGGGGTGCGCCCAGAAACGCGGGTGGGAAGGCCTCGTCGAACAGGTCGGCATAGCTGCGGTCATCAATCCAGGTGACGAGGTCAGCTGGAACCTCAGGGGAGAGCGCCAGCGGAATCGACTCCTCGATTCGGTCGAATACCTCGTTCCACGTCCGTGCGACGTGTGCCATCTCGACGTCACTGACCGGTGGTCCAACGGCCTGGCTCTCGAGCGCCGCGCCGCTGGGCAGAATCACCATCATCGAGACGGGATCGACGAATTCTCCGGGCGCCCGGCCGTCCCAGAAGAGTTCGGGCGCATAGCCCGCGTTGATCGCCGAGACGGTGCGCCGACCGGTGACCTGCGGCAGGAGGCCGAAATGGGTGCTCCAGTCGTAGAGGCCGTTGGCTCCGTGGAGGGGGACTCCGGGCGATCCGAAGACATCGTCATCGGTGTCGAAAGTGCCGTCGGCACCGGGATTTACAGCCAGGGGATCGACGCCGGAGCGCGGGTCCTCGCCGCCCACGGTCGGTAGATGGCAGGTGCCGCAGGAGACGGTCCGGGTCGAGGAGAGCTGCTCGTCCCAGAAGAGCACCTTGCCCAGATTGGCCTTGCTCGTAGTCAGTGGATTGCCGGCCGGCTCGGGTGGCGCCGGGAGCTGCGCTTGCGTCGCCGAGACCGTCAGAACCGCAACTAGAGCGGCCAGGAGGCGAGGACAGAACCCCGTGAATGTAGTCATCGGCTGCGTGAATCCCTTCGTATGGTTGTTTAGGCTGACGAACCGCCGCCGCCCGTGGTGCCCCTGCCGGCCGCTCTAGGGTTTGCCGTCGGATGTCCTCTTGCCAGTGACATCGTTACACCGCCTATAATACGCCAAGACCGGGGTACAAGGTGTTGAGTCAGCCGGATCTTGCCGCCCCTCACAGGTCAAGCCGTACCCATCCTCGAATCCAGTTGCTGTTAGGAGATTCAGCCATGATGCCCAGAACGGACGCTCCCGTTGCCAGAGAAGGCCTCGCCTCCTCACTCGCCTTGGTCCTCCTGCTGGCGGTTTCAATTGGTGCTCCGGCAATCACGGTCGCGGGCGACTGGGTGACCTTCACCGATCAGACCAGCTCCCGAATTGTCTCCGACCCGAGTGTCGGCATCAGTGACACTCAGGAGAAGGACTTCATCGCCGGCGACGTCGATCAGGATGGCGACGACGATCTCATTGTCGTCCGCAAGCTCCCCTTCACCGTGGCCGGTCCGCGGCGCAACGTCCTCTTCATGAACGAGGACGGCGTGATGACCGACCGTAGCGCCACCCTCGCCCCCGACTTCCTGGACGCGACCGACGATCGCGAGGTGGCGCTGGCCGACGTCGATGGCGACGGGTGGCTCGACATCATCACGGCCGGCACGTTCGACGAGCAGCCGCGGATCCTGATGAATCTGGGAGAAGTGGCCAAGGTCTGGCAGGGCTTCGAGTACCAGGCGGGCCGGCTGCCGGTCCTGACCTCGCCAGACGGCAACGGGCCGAAGTTCTGTGGTCTCGGCGTGGGCGACGTGACCGGTAACGGCCGGCCGGACCTTTACTTCGCCGACTACGAGAACGACATGGAAGACCGCCTGCTGATCAACGACGGTTCGGGCTTCTTTGCTGACGAGACCATTGCTCGGACCGACCCCAACATGGTGGACTCGACGTTCGGCACCGACGCCGACATCGCCGACATGAACGGCGACGGCTGGATGGACATCGTCAAGAACAACTCGAGCGGCACCAACGGCGGCCTGGTTCAGGGTGGCGCCCCGTCTCCCGCGGTGATCATTCTGTACAACGACGGTGCGGGCAACCCCGGCTTCTTCAGCACCTTTGACGTGCCCTACGCGGCTGCGCCTTACATGACCGCCCCGGCGGACTTCACTCAGGACGGCGCTCTCGATCTCTTCATCGTCGATGATGGCCAGGACAGCTACCTGATCAACACCGGCAACGACGGGAGCAACCACGCCCAGTTCAGTATTAGCTTAGCGGGTCCGAGTCCCAATACCACCGGTTTCGGCGGCAACGTCTCGTTCGCCGACCTCGACGACGACGGGGTGCTCGACGTCATCGTCTCTGACGTTGATACCGACATCCCGGGCTGCGGTCGCCAGCTGGTGTTCCTGCAGGGTCAGGGCACTCCGCCGAACATCACCTACTCCGATCCGCTAGCGGGGGCAGATCGGCCCTGGACACCGAACGGTACTTACGACGTGCAGGCCATGCACATCAACGACGACGGCGCGATCGATCTGTGGATCGGAACCTGCGCCGGCACCAAAGTCTTCATGGGCATTAGTCCGGAGATCTTCGCTGACGGTTTCGAGTCCGGCGATACTTCGGGCTGGTCCTCGACGGTCCCCTGATCGAGCGGGCAGCCTGGCCTTGCGCGGCTGCTCAGACAGAGTGGCAGTTGCGGCCGCGGCTCTTGGCTCGATAGAGCGCCCGGTCGGCGCGCTGCATCAGCCGACCCGCGGCGGGCCGGCGCTCGCTTGGCAAGACGATTCCGACGCTGACGGAGGTCTGGAGACTCTCGCCGGCGAGCGTTATGGGTTCCGCCAGGCACTCGACGAGCCGGCCCGCGGTTGCTAGGACCTGGTCATCGTCGGCGGCATCGAAAGTCAGCAGGGCGAACTCGTCGCCTCCGTAGCGCGCGAGCACGTCTTTTTCGCCGATGTTTCGTCGAAAGCGTTCGGAGACGGCGATGAGGAGTGCATCGCCGGCGGGGTGTCCGTGGGTGTCGTTGATCTCCTTGAGGTTGTCGAGATCAAGCATCATGAGGGCGAAACCCGGCCCTTTCTCGCCGTCGTGCGCCGCTACTAGGGCGGCCTCGAGGCGCTCGCGGAACACGAAGCGGTTGGCGAGCCCGGTGAGCGAATCGCTGCGCGCCAGCCGCTCGAGCTCGCGCTGCAGGCGCTTCTGCTCGGAGATGTCGCGCAGGATCGTCAGCAGTTCGACCAGCTCGCCTTCTTGGTTGGTGACGATAGAGGTGGTGCCGGTCGCCGAGATGACCGTCCCATCCTTGCGCAGGTGGTCGGCTTCGAAGTCCTTGACGAAGCCGAACTCCTGCAGCTGTTGGACGTACTCGTCCCGGTCGGCCGGGTTGGCCCACAGCGCCTTCCTCAAATCGAGTGGGCGCATCTCCTCGATCGAGTCGTAGCCATACAGTTCGAGTCCGGCCGAGTTGATCTCGATCAGCTGGCCATCGGGCGTCGAGACGATGATCACGTCCTTCGAGCGCTCGAAAATTCTCTGGTAGCGGCGCTGGCTATCAACGAGTTCAGCCGAGCGTTCGGAGAGCAGCTCTTCGAGTTCGCTGTTTCTTCGGCGCAGCTCGTCGAGCCGGCTGGGTTCAGTCATGGGAGTTACTCTCTCTCAGAGCAGCGATCGCAAGGTCGGAGCCCGGAGCCTAGCCGTCGGCCGGTGGTGACCGGCGCAGTTCGTCCTCGACGAGGTTGGCGAGAGCCTCGAAGGACGGAACCCGTCCCGGACTCACCTCGCGGCCGTTGACGAAGACCGCCGGCGTCCCGCTCACGCCGGCCCGCGCAGCGCGGCTGAAGTCTGCCTGGACCATCGGAGCGTATTCGTTGCCGTCGAGGCAGGCATCGAAGACCTCGCCATCGATCCCGACCTTGCGCGCTGCGGCCTTCAAGCCCGCGATTCCCAGGTTCCTCTGGTCGGCGAACATTTCGTCGTGGAGTTCCCAGAACTTCCCTGCATCGCGTGCACACAAGGCTGCCTCCGCCGCGCCCTGGGCGTGCGGATGAATCGACCGTAAGGGGAACTGCAGGAACGCCACCCTGACTTCGTTGGGATACCGCGTGAGTAGTTGGTCGAGGATCGGGTTGAAGCCGCGGCAGGCCGGGCACTGGAAGTCCGAGAACTCGACCAATGTCACCGGAGCGTTCTCGGGTCCTTTCCAGGTCGCGTCGGCGAGGTCGATCTCCGTACGCGGAGGATCGAACAGAATCTTGGTCTCGTGCTTGGCTCGCAGTCGCCCTAGGTAAGCCCGGTAGAGGCTCTCGCCACGCTCCTGCTGCAGGAGATCCCGGATCCGGCCGGTTGCCTGCTCTTGCGTCGTTCCCGGTTGCAGTCGCGCTCTGTTTGCCTCGTACCAGGAGTCTACGTCCGCCTCGGTGACCGGGGGGATCTTGGCCGTGACCTCAGTGGAGAGCAGAGCGTTCGAGGTGATGCCCAAGGCTGTCGCCTCGACTTCGACGAGTTTGCGATCGATTGCGGGGCCGATTGCGCTCTCGACGAGCATGAGCCGCTGTTTTTCGAGTTCCGCCAGCTGGCTCTCGAGGCTGGCCTCGATGTCGGCGACGGTGATCTCATGGCCAGCGACGGTCGCCAGGACCTCGGCATCCTGGGCCGTGAGAGCGGTCGAGCCGCCGTTCAGAGCCAGCGGGAGGATGACGGTCAGTAGGGCCTTGTCGAGCCTCTTCATAGCGTGTCTCATGGGGTCTCTCAGTCCTAGTTGGAATTGTGCGAGGGGCTCCAGGCGAATCTCTGATAGTCGTGCTCGGCTCCAAGAAAGTCAAGCGCCGGCGGCCTTGGGCGGTGTCCTAATGTGTGTGGGTGGGACCGATGGAGCGCGAAAGCCGTAGACGGCGCGCTTCCTTTGCGCTAGTCGATCGTCAGCGTCTCTACGCGCCCCGCCTTCATGTCCACGACGCACTCGAAGCGTTGTCGGATCATGGCGCCGAAGCTATTCTGAGCGTCTACCCATGAGGCGACTCGGAACCGCCCCCTGCCAAGGTCCTGTACGTCGCTTTGTGGGCTGTCGAACATCCCCTTGAACTCGGCTGAGCGCGGAGCCTTCAGGCTCTCACGGACGGCATTGCGACAGGCGACTATGGCGTCTGACCCTTTGGGCTCGTAGACCACTTCCGGGGCGGGCTTGTTCTTCGGCTTCGGCTTCCCACTGTCCCCGCTGACCTTGTTGTAGCCGATGGTGCCGAAGATGATCGCGGCCCCAATGATCACTACCGCGACGACTACGTTCTCCGGCGTCATCTTCTCCGGTCCGTTTGTCATTGGTCCCTCCTCTCAGGTTTGCAGAGATCGTATCCCAAACTGGGTTTCAAAGAGCCCGAGGGGTAGACACTGTGAGTGGCAGGCACAACTCACTCCAAGCCCTACCGGCGCATGATCGATCGCCTCCGACAAGCACGTCTCGGGGCGGGCCTCAAGCAGTCCGACGTCGCCAAGATGCTCAGCAAGCCGCAGAGCTACGTCTCGAAGGTCGAGAACGGAGAGCGACGAATCGATCCTGTTGAACTACGCCGACTCGCCAAGCTCTACGGTAAGGGCCTGGACGACTTCGTAGACTAGAATCGGGCGATCCAAGATCATTGGCGCGGCTAGGACTGGCCGCCGAACGCTGGGACACCCGTACCTGGCCCGCCGCGCCGCTTTCGCCACTACGGGAACGCACCGACGGGAGTGCATGACCAAGCGTAAGCGAGGTCGCCCCAAAGGATCGGGCGGCAACTACTTAGGATACCTCCAAGACATGGCGGATCTCATCTGCCAGGAAGCCGTTCGCAGCGAGACGGCAGCCGCAGAGTGGGCACGGAAGCACTACGGTGCGCCGATCACCGCGCGCCACCTTCAACGACTCTACGGACCGCAACGGCGAGAGCTCGAGCTTGCCGCTATGGCTCGGCGCCTGCTGATCCCGGTGGCAGACTACGAAAATCTCGTGACGCTAGCCGAACGGTTGGTTGCCGAAGATTCATCCGCCGCAGTTCGCGTCGAAGAGATCGGCGGCCGGACACCTCTGCGCCGCTGGTCCGCCGATCAGCTTAGGAAGCTCCTAGAGCCTCCCGAAACCGACCCGAATTAATGTCCTGGAACTCGTATTTGATGTCCTGAATCGAGCATTTCTTGTCCTGAAATCGACCGGAAATGAGTCGATAGAGCCAGATTTTAGGAATTCTTGTCCTGAAACTTCGAATTAATGTCCTAGTGCAACCCCTTTAGACAGAGCACTTCTGTTGACAACCCTGCTGGTCAGGGTGTAAAAGTAGGCCCAGCAGGGGCAGAACGGTGGCCCCAATAAGCGAAAGACCTCACCGAGCAACCGGTGGGCCTTTCTACGGGACGAGGCACAGAGCGCCTGGCACCGCAACAACCGAAGTCTAATCGCCAAGCACCCTGCGCCGCAACCCGAGAGGAGCGGCAATGTGGGCGTACCCTGACAATCGACCTTGGCGACACGGAAAGTGGTGCCTGTTCTGGCCCCGCTCGTTGATACGTCAGCCGCGCCGCAGATTCCGGCGCGCCGCGCGGACGAGCACTTCTCGAGCCCAGGCCGAGAGCGATTCGCCCGCAGCCTTCGCTGCCTTGCGTACAAGAGCCTCTTGATCAGGCCGCATCCTCAGCCGAAGAGCGGCACCGGTCTTCTCGGACTCTGGCAACGGCGGCCTGCCCATCCTCTTCTTCTTCGCCATGCGGCTTATCGTAGGCCGACTAAGCTACAAAGTCAACCTACAAAAAGTCTTGACAGCAAGCACTATCGTGGCCTACAATATGTACATCATGAAGCCCGAAACGAGAACAGCCCCGACCGCTGCGGAAACAGCAACCGGGGCCTACTACATCCGCACAGCCGAAGCGGTACGAGTGTCGCAACTCCATTATCGCCTCGGGCAGTGCGGACCGCAAGGAGTCCGCGATGGTCTGTCACAACTGCCAAGAGAGAGCCACCAAGAATGGGAAGGACCGCAAGGGGAATCAGCGCTGGCGGTGCAATCCCTGCAAGCGCACGTTTGGTGAGCCGCGGGAACGGCTCGGCGATCACCTCGTCCCCATGGACAAGGTGCTGCTCTGCTTGAACCTCCTGGTCGAGGGCAACTCGGTCAGAGCCACCGAGCGAATCACCGGCATTCATCGCGACACGATCCTACGTCTACTCGTGACCGCAGGCGAACGCTGCGAGACCAAGATAGAGCGGTGGGTGCGCGACGTGCCGGTCAAGGACGTACAAGCAGATGAGATCTGGCAATTCGTTGGAATGAAGGAGAAGACGCGGAAACAGAAGAACGTCAAAGACCCGCTCGTTGGC
>JAZDDE010000240.1:0-5913 GCA_036679495.1 Gemmatimonadota bacterium
CCGGTTGGTGTTGCAGGGCGCGCCCGCCACCGACCTCAAGCAGGCCGCCATCGACGCTGGAATGATTACGCTCCGGGCCGATGGACTTCTGAAGGCATCTCGGGGCATCACTACTCTCGAAGAAGTGCTCAAGGAGACGTCCAACTCATGACCCAGGATACCAGTCAGACCACGGATCTCTCGCTCAGAGCTCTTCTCGAGGAGATGATCGCTCAAAGAGCTTCCGACCTACACCTGACGACCGGAGAACACCCGAAGCTGCGGATCGATGGAGCTCTCAAGGACTGCGAACTGGCGGAATCTCTCGACCCTCGCACAGTTCAGGAGCTCGCGTATTCTGTCTTGACCGAAGCGCAGAAGAAGCGCTTCGAACAGGAGAATGAGCTGGACCTTTCTTTCGCCGTGAAAGGTCTGTCCCGGTTTCGGGCCAACGTGTACCGCCAGCGCGGCACGACGGCCATGGCCATCCGCCAAATCCCGTTCGAAATCCTGGGCTTCGACGAGCTGGACCTGCCGCCTGTGATCGGAAAACTTGCTGAGCGGCCCCGCGGTCTGGTTCTCATCACCGGCCCGACCGGATCCGGGAAATCGACGACTCTGGCCGCCATGATTGACAAAATCAATACGGAGAGGCGTGGACATATCATGACGGTCGAAGATCCGATCGAGTTTGTCCACAAGCACAAGGGTTGCCTGGTCAACCAGCGTGAAGTGGGGAGCGACACACCCTCGTTCACTTCGGCGCTGAAATATGTACTGCGCCAGGATCCGGACGTGATTCTGATCGGAGAGATGCGGGACCTGGAGACGGTTCAGGCCGCCCTGACCATCGCGGAGACGGGCCACCTTGCTCTGGCAACGCTGCATACCAATTCCGCCGCCGAGTCCATAAACCGTGTCATCGATGTGTTCCCGGGCGGTCAGCAAGATCAGGTTCGGGCGCAGCTAGCCTTCGTTCTGGAGGGGGTCGTAACCCAAACGCTCGTACCCAGAGCGAGTGGCCTCGGTCGCGTTGTCGCCACCGAGATCATGGTGGCCACGCAGGCGATTCGGGCGCAGATCCGGGACGACAAGATCCATCAGATCTATTCCGCGATGCAGTCCGGAAAGAAGTACGGCATGCAGACGCTGAACGATTCGCTGTATTCGCTGTACATGCGCGATCAGATCACGCTGCAGGAAGCACTCCGTGTCAGCGGCGATCAGACTGAGTTGAAGCGAATGGTCGGCGAGGCTGAGCCCGCGGCAGTCGGGCGTGGTGCCTAACCGCGATACCGATGAGCACGACGCGGACATCGACCCGAAACGGAAAGAACTGACGAATGCCAGTCTGGACCTACAGCGCGCGCACTGCGAGCGGAGAGATCAAGAAGTCCGAGATCGACGTCCGTACGAAGGAAGACGTCGTAAGTCATCTTCGGCGGCAGAAGTTGATTCCGATCAAAATTCGGGAGAAGCCAAAGTCGCTTGGTTCGATCAGCTTTGGGAATCCAGTCAAGACGCGCGAACTCGTGATCATGACACGACAGTTCGCTACGATGGTGAACGCGGGTCTTCCCCTCGTCCAAGCCCTCGATATTCTGGCGAAGCAGTCCGACAACAAGGCGCTTCAGGCCACAATCGTCGAAGTGCAAAACGACGTGGAGTCCGGAAATACGCTGGCGGACGCCCTGAGAGCGCACCCGAAGGTGTTTCAGCCACTCTACATCAACATGGTCGCGGCCGGTGAGACCGGTGGTATCCTGGACACGATCCTTCTAAGGCTGGCTAGTTTTCTTGAGGCGACAGAGTCCCTGGCCCGGAAGGTTAAGGGTGCCATGATCTACCCGGTTGTTATCAGCGTTGTCGCTATCGGGGCGGTCGTCATCCTCCTGCTGTTCGTGATCCCGACGTTTGCCACCATGTTCGAGAGTCTGGGGCAGCAACTGCCGCTGCCCACCCGCATCGTGGTCGCTATGTCTAAGTATCTGCAAGGTTATTGGTGGGCCATGCTGGGGGCTATCGGCGGCTCCGTCTTCGTTTTCCGGCGCTGGGTCGCGACCCCGGATGGCCGTCTGATTGCCGACCGCATGCTGCTCAAGGTGCCGGTTCTCGGGAATCTAGCCCGGAAGTCCGCGGTCGCCCGGTTTACACGAACGCTTGGAACGCTGCTGAGCTCCGGCGTTACCATCCTGGACGGACTGGAGATCACGGCTCGCACATCCGGCAACCGGGTCATTCACGATGCTGTCATGGGTAGTCGCGCCTCGATCGCCGGGGGTGAGTCGATCTCGGAGCCTCTGCGCCTCTCGGGGGTCTTTCCTCCGATGGTTACGCAGATGATCAACGTGGGTGAAGAAACGGGAGATCTGGACGGGATGTTGTCCAAGATCGCCGATTTCTACGACGAGGAAGTGGACGTGGCCGTGGAGTCGCTGCTAAAAGCGTTGGAGCCGATGATGATCGTCATTCTCGGAAGTGTCGTGGGCGGAATGATCGTAGCCATGTATCTTCCTATATTCGGAATCATCAACACGATTCAGTAAAGCGGGTGGACCGCAGGAGTTCTACCTGGCGCTTCCCGGCCTGGAGCTGATCGGACTTCCATTAGAATCCGTGATCCAGCGGCTCGGTCTGCCCCTCGCAGACCGGATGATCGGCCAGGATCGCTGGCTGATCTATGAGCCTGCACCTGGCCGCCTTCGCGTACGGCTCAGCGCCGCTACGGACCGCGTGGCTTCGTGGACCCTCGAGCTGGCGGTCGGTGCCAGCTCGTTACAACAAGCTGTCGGGGCCGCGGGTCTATGGCCGGCGGCGGCTCCCGATGAAGAAGCAGAGTCCCTGACTGTTCCCCTCGTCCGCCGTCCACTGCACGCAACCTCCGGAGTGACCTATTCACTCACGGCTTCAATTCGTGGCGGCCTGTTCACCAGCCTCTGTGTGTTCGACGAAGAGCCCGACTGGCTCGGCCCCGCACAATGATCTCACCGTCGGATCTGGGCCCTTCAGCTATTGCATCCTGCAAGTGTCAACCTAATGATAGGCTGAACGGGGCGGCATAATGCGTGGGTCGAGCAGATCCAGGCCCGCCTTGCAGCAGATTTCCCTAGTCAAGGCGCGTGTTGCTGGAAACCACCTCTTCTGACCGCCGGGCCGCCGAGGCGCTGGCACCTCCCCAGGTGCTGTATTCCGTCTACGCCAGCCGTTTGGTTCTCTGCCTCGGAGTGTACGGCGCGGCTTTGATCAAGGCCGACGTCTGGCTATGGGGTCCGGACGTTGTCCCACAGGGTGTCCGAAACGTAGCTGTACTCGGACTCACCGCGGCGGCTGTATTTACTCCCCTGGCGTACTGGTTCAGCCACTGGAGAAAGAGGTTCCCGAGTCGACCTTTCCTCTATCTTCAGGCCGTCTTGGACGTGGCTCTTGTCACGGGCATCGTACACATCACGGGCGGTTTCGAAAGCCGGTTCGCGGCGCCCCTGTATATTGCCCTGGCGGCGGCGTATGCGCTGGTCCTGCCACTTCGCTCCGCGCTTATCGTGGCCCTGGCTACGGGCGTCGCCTACCTGGCCGACGTGGCTTTATCGTATCCGGAGCAGGTCGGCTGGGCTCTTCTAGCCCAGTTGTTCGTGTTCACCGCGGTGGCCTCCGCGGCCAGCTTGATCAGCGGACGACTCCGCGTAGTCCGGGGCGAGCTTCAGAGCATCCGGGGCGAACTGAGCCGCCATCGCCTTACGACGGGAGAGATTCTCCACGGCATCCCGACCGGCGTTATTTCGCTCGATCCCGAGGGAAAGCTCGAATACATGAACCCGGCCGCCGCCGGTCTTTTGGATGTGGATATCTCGGGATCAGATTGGCAAGGCCGCTCTCTGCTCCCAGAATTGGAGGAAAGAGCCCCAGGTGTGGTCAGAGTAGCCCGCCAGACTTTGGACACCGGGACAGCGGTCGCACGTGAGACAGTCCTGCAGTCTCCCGGTACGTCCGCGGCAGATCCCGACTCTCCAGGTCGTCCGGTCGCAGTAACGACATCCCTGCTTGGGCCACCCAAGTCTCCGTCTCTCGTGGCTCTGATCCAGGACCTCACTGAAGCTAGGGCTCTGGAATCGCTGCGTATGCAAAAGAGCAGGCTCGAGGCGGTAGCGGAGTTATCAGCTTCGCTAGCCCATGAGATCAAGAATCCCCTGGCTGCGATCAGCAGCGCGGTTGAGCTATTGGCACGCCGGATCCCTCCAGGTACCGGAGGCGATTCCGAGACGCGGCTCTTTAACTTGATTGTGCGAGAGACGGATCGCTTGGACCGGATCTTGGGGGACTTCAACGACTTCGCGCGAATGGAAACGATTCAGCGAGAGTCCATTGACGTCGCCCGTCTGCTTGAGGAGGTCGTGGAACTTGCTCGCCAGCATCCGGCGAGCGGCGACCGCGCGACAATCACTACTCATGTGGAGGGGAATCTGGACGGACTTTGGGGTGACTCGGGGCTCTTGCATCGCACCCTCTTGAATCTCCTTCTCAACGCACTGCAGGTAGGTGAGCCCGGCAGTCGGGTGACCGTGCAGCTAGTGGCTGACGCGCTCCCCCCTCGACGCTTGGCCGGAAACGCGCTGGATCATCCAATTAGGATCCGAATTATCGACGACGGTCCGGGGGTGGCCCGGGAAGACCTGCCCCGGATTTTCGATCCCTTTTTCTCCAAGCGTGATGGCGGAAGCGGCCTCGGCCTGGCCATCGCGCATAGAGCCGTCCGCGCGCACGGTGGAGAACTTGCCGTCCAGTCGCTTCCGGGCCAAGGAGCCACCTTTGAAGTGCTTCTTCCGCGCCGACTATCTGCACGTGCCCCTGATGCTGAACCGACAGCACATCGTACTGAACCGATGAGAGAGACTTCATGACCAAGAAAGAAAAGCCCAGCGTCCTCGTAGTTGATGATGAGCGCAGCCTGGTGGAAACCCTGACAGTTCTGCTCGAGGGAGAAGGGTTCGACGTGGAGAGCGCTCTGACAGGCGAAGCCGGGTTGGAGAAGTTCAAGCAGACCTCGCCGGACCTGGTACTGTCGGACGTTCGAATGCCCAAGATGAGCGGCATTGAGGTGCTTGAGTCGATTAGAGAGACAAATCCTGACACCCCGGTCGTCCTCATGACTGCCCAGGCCTCGCTTCAATCGGCAATTCAGGCAGTCAACCTCGGCGCAACGCACTACGTGCAAAAGCCATTCAAGAATGACGAACTGATAGCTGTAATCCAGCGATCGCTGGAGTGGGGCACGCTGAAGAAGGAAAACACGGGACTGAAGCGCGAACTCAAGAAGCAGGAGACGAAGTCGCGCGGACGTCCCATCGGCGCCAGCCCCTCCTTCTTGGCGGCGCTTCAATTCGCCGAAAGCGTGGCGGAGAGTGAGTCCACGATATTGATCGGCGGCGAGAGCGGAACAGGAAAAGAGGTCTTCGCCCACTACCTGCACGAACTGTCCAGCCGCTCCGGAGCGCGCTTCCTCTCGATCAACTGTGGCGCGCTTCCAGAAGGACTTCTCGAGTCCGAGCTGTTCGGGCACCTCAAAGGCAGCTTTACCGGAGCCATCAAGGACAAGGAGGGACTATTCGTGGCGGCGGCGGGTGGCACATTCTTCCTGGATGAGGTAGGGGAACTCTCGCCATCCACCCAGGTCAAGCTGCTGCGCGTCCTGCAGCAGCGGGAAGTGATCCCAGTCGGCTCGACCGATGCGGTCAGCGTTGACGTCCGGTTGATCGCGGCCACCAACAAGAATCTGGAGCGGGAGATTGAAGAGGGTCGGTTCAGGAGAGATCTGTTCTATCGGCTCAATGTCATCTCTCTGGAGCTGCCGACGCTGCGGGATAGGCTGGAGGACATTCCGCTGCTGGCCGACCACTTCTTGGAACAGCAGGGCAGCGGCGCCAAGAAGCTGAAGATTTC
>JAZDDE010000241.1:0-8708 GCA_036679495.1 Gemmatimonadota bacterium
AGATGAAGAAGCTCCTCGCGCGTCTCTGGCTCGCGGTCACGGGCTGGAGCGTCGAGGCGGAACGACCGTCCGGTGAGCGCTTCGTCCTGGTCGCGGCGCCCCATACTTCGAACTGGGATCTGCCGTTCATGTTGGCGGCGGCTTGGTCGATCGAACTGAAGCCCGCTTGGATCGGCAAGCACACGCTATTCGGACCCTGGACCGGTTGGTTCTTCCGGTTCCTGGGTGGCATTCCCGTTGACCGCCGAAGCCGCAACGATGTGGTCGATCAGATCGTCCAGGAGTTCCAGACGCGCGAACAGTTGCATCTGGTGATCGCGCCCGAGGGCACACGACGTCGCGCCGAAAACTGGAAGAGTGGTTTCTACTGGATCGCACACAAGGCCGGCGTTCCGATCGCTACGGGCTTCCTCGACTACCAACGCAAAGTGGCCGGCGTGGGCCCGGCATTCGAGACGACGGGCGATCCAGTCGCGGATATGGACCGTATGCGCGCCTTCTACGAGGGTCTCCCCGGTCGCCACCCGGCCGAGATCAGCCCGATCCGATTGCGCGAAGAGGCGGTCGACCCGCATTGACGCAGCGTCCTCCAATGTCCGCTCCGACCCGGCCGCAAGTCTCGGGGAGTCCGACAAAGGACGTCGGACGGGCACAGACGGGCGGCCGGCGCGTGCCCCCTGGGTGAGAGGCGATATCCTTGGTCGTGGGGGACCCGAATCGCCGCTGCCAGTGGGGCGAGCCGGGTTCGACGGCGACGCATCGGGTGAGCGGGGAATCGGGGAAATGGAGGATCAGACGTCGGAGCAGCGCGCCACGCCGTGGCGATTGCCGCTCATCGTGGCGATCGCGATCGCGGCCCGGATCTGGCGCTGGATCGACACGGACGCCATCTTTGCCGATGGACCCCGCTTCATCGAGATCGCGCAGGCGGCGGGCGCTGGCGAATGGGCCGCAGTCTTTGCGGACGATTTCCACCCCCTCTATCCCCTCCTGACCGCGGTCGTACAGTCCTGGATGGGCGATTGGGAGAGCGCGGCGGCCACCGTATCGATCGCGACTGGCGCCCTCGCCGTGTTGTTCTTGTACGCCCTGGTGCATGCTGCTTTCGGTTCGCGACCAGCCTGGATCGCCGCCGCGATCCTGGCCCTCCACCCGCGGGCGATCGACTTTACCTCGGACGTACAGAGCGAAGGTCTCTACCTGGCGATGTTCCTGGGTGCGGTCTGGACGGGCTGGCGCGTGGTCTCGACTCCCTCCCTTCGCTGGGCCGCCGGTTGTGGCTGCCTGGCCGGGCTCGCCTACCTCGTCAGACCGGAGGGATTGGGTCCGGTGGCCCTGGTGGGCTTGATCGGCCTGTTCGAGATCGTGCGCAGACGAATCCCGTGGAAACAGGGCCTCGCTTGCGGCATCGCGTTGGGGGTGGGGCTCGCGTTGACGGCGGCACCCTACGTCTGGTCGATGTCGAATGCTTCTGGTTCGCTGACGCTGACCCATAAGAAGTCAATCAGTGCCGTTCTCGGAATCGACGACCCCTCGGGAGCGCCAAAGGCACGAATACCGGCACCGAGCGCGCCTCTGCCCGGGATACGGGGACCGAAGTCTCGGGAGGCGGCACCGAAGGTTGGGGCATTGGGTGCGGCCAAGCTACTGGGCCAGAAGTCGCTGAAGGCGTTCCGCTACGAAGTGCTGCTTCTCTTGTTGGTTGGCCTCTGGTCGGTGCGTGGACGCCCCGGGCTGAGAGGGCGCTTCCATCTCCTGTTGGTCGCCATGTACGGTGTGGTCTTGTTCGGGCTGATGATGACGTCCGGCTATGTGAGTCGCCGGCACTGCCTGCCCGCCCTGGTTCCCCTTTTTGGTTATGCCGCACTCGGGGTCCCCATCGTAGGGCGGTTCCTCCTGGGTCTGGTTCGCCTGCCCCGGAGCCGCCGATGGTCGCAAGTGGCCGCCGGTCTCGCCTTGGTGGTCGTGAGTGCGGGCCTCGAACTCTCGGAGACCCGAGGGAGTCGGCACCTCGCGGAGCGTTTGGCTGGCGAATCGATCGTGGGAACGACCGGTACGGCTCGGCCTGTCGTGGCGGCAGCACGACGGTATCCGGCCTACTACGCGGGGGCCCAGCACGTCCCGATCCAGCCGTCGACCTACACCCTCGATTCGGGACGACTTCGAGCGGCCGGAACGACCCACGTCGTCGTGTCCGAGCGCGACCTCGAACCCGCCGGGTGGTCCGAGGTGCTGGCGCAACCCGCACTCGAGTTGGTGGATCGATTTGAAGCCAACGGCCGATCGATGCTGGTGATCGCCGTCGATCTGGCCGCGGAGCCAGCGTCGCTCGATGTCAGCGCCCGTCATGAGCGCGCGCGGACGGGTCGCTGACGCGGTTACCGAAGCTGTCGTTGGGATTCCACAGGTGCCCTTCGACGGGTCCCATCAACCTCCGCCTTCGGCCGGGGGAGCCTCGTTCGCACAACGCGATCGCGTGATAGAGGCTCCCCGGTCCAGAACGAGCCGAATGATTCCACGCGTCACTCCCCGCAACCGGTCGTTCGCAAGATCAGGCCGATCAACGCGTTGGGGTCGAGATTCTTCTCGGCCCATGATCGTCCAGCGCTCCCGAGGAGCCGGACTCGTTCGGGGTCTCTTACAAGTTCTCGCAGGTCACCGGCGAAGCGCTTGCGATTCGTCCAGACGACCGGGGGCATGGCCAGCTCGGGTTCAGTCGACGCGGGTGAGCCGCTCGTCAGGACCGCACTGCCATTCACGAGGGCTTCGAGACCACTCTTGCCAAGACCGCCGTGCCAGCGGGTGGATTCAAACAGTCGGTCGGACACCTGGTCAATGAACAAATCGAGACCACGCTTCCGTTTCACGGCTTCCTGGTGCGAAAGACCGCTGATGATTTCGAGCTCGACACCGAGATCGGCGCAAGTGGCTTCGATCAGGTCCGATCCCTTTTGGCCACGGCGTTCGGGTTTGCTGGGCGAGTGGCCAATCCGCAGGCTGCCGCCTGGGGCGCGGTCGGGTGCCACTGTGATTTCGACGGGTGGCCAATACGGGGCGACGTCCGATCGGTCGATGACGGGAATCAGATCGGGCATGGCCATGACATGGAGGCCTGCAAGGCGCGAGTAGGCGTCGTTCCAGAATTCGGGCTCACGCAGGAGGTGACTGTCGGTAACTGCCACCGCGGTGCGGTGCTCCGTGCAAAATCTCTCGAGCTTCGGGATGGCCCGGCCGAACGCGAGCCGGTCAAAGGTGGTTCGGCGATCACCGTCGCCAAGGACGATCCGCGACCAGAGATCGAGAGAGCAGGTACCTGCGACGATCGTGAGATCGGCTGCGAGGAGCCGCTTCCGGAGACGTCGCCGCTCCCAGAAACCGATGTCCGGCCAATAGGTCGCGCCGTATTCATGCCAGAACTCCTGGCCCTCATCCTTGCGGTCCACGATCAGGCAAGGATCCCAACCAGGGCGCTGGCGGAAGGCAGCCGCCAACTGACCCACGCCTGCGAACGATGCGTAGTGCCCTATCAAGAAAACGTTTCGAGATCGACTTGCGCGCATCCCCAAGGCAGGGTGAATCTACGGCCCCGGGGTCGGAGGGTCAACGGAGTGGGTTGGTTGGCTCGCGAGGCTCGGATGGACCATCACGTATGCTGTTCAACAGTCTCTATTTCCTGGTCTTCTTCCTCGTCGTCGCGCCGATCGCGATGGCGTTGGGCCGTCGGGTCACGGCGCGAAACTGGCTGCTGCTCGTCGCTAGTTACTACTTCTACGCGTGTTGGGATTGGAGATTCCTCGGGCTGATCTGGCTCTCCACGGTCGTCGACTACGGTTGCGGTATCGCGCTCGAACGGCGCGCCCAGCGCCAAATGGTCAGCGGGCGACGTGCCATCCTGACGGTCAGCCTCGCCGTGAACCTGGGAATACTGGCGACATTCAAGTACCTGGGATTTCTGGTCGAAAGCGCTACGGAGTTTCTGAACGGAGTCGGGCTGTCCACGGATCCGTACGTCCTAGGGATCGTGCTCCCGGTCGGAATCAGTTTCTACACGTTTCAGACCTTGAGCTATACGATCGATGTCTACCGCGGTCGCTTGCCGGCGGAGAAGGACCCTCTCACCTTTGCATTGTTCGTCGCGTTCTTTCCCCAGCTCGTCGCTGGGCCCATCGAGCGAGCCTCTCGTCTTCTGCCACAACTGAACGCTCCCTCCGCGATCTCCTGGGAGCAGGTCCGAACCGGTGCGACGCTGGTCGCTTGGGGCCTCGTCAAGAAGGTCGTGTTGGCCGACAACCTGGCCCCGTTGGTCGATCAGGTGTACGGAGGCCAGAGCGCGGATGGTGTCTCCGTCTTGTTAGGCACGTATGCCTTCGCGATCCAGATATACTGTGACTTCTCAGGTTACTCCGACATCGCGCGTGGAATTGCCCGGATACTGGGATTTGACTTGATGCAGAATTTCGACTTGCCCTATCTGTCGGGCAATCCCAGTGAATTCTGGCGTCGGTGGCACATCAGCCTGAGTACCTGGCTGCGCGACTACCTGTATGTACCGCTTGGGGGGAACCGCGCTGGGGAGGCGAGGACCTACCGAAACCTTGCACTAACCATGGCACTGGGCGGGCTGTGGCACGGCGCAGGGTGGAACTTCCTCGTCTGGGGGATCTATCACGGCGCCTTGCTCTGCGCACATCGATTCTGGCACTCCTACCGGGGAACGGATCGGCTTTCGGCTGCTGAGTCGGGCTGGAGCCTCGCGAGGGGCGTGCGGGTATTCGGCTTCTTCCACCTGGTCTGCCTCGGTTGGCTGTTCTTCCGCGCTGATTCCATGGCTAGAGTGGCAAGTATGCTATCCGCGCTCCTGACGGATTTTGCGGGCACCCCGGCCCTGCTGGATCGCGGAGATCTGGTGATGATCTCGGTCTCCGCGACGACCCTTCTGGGCGTTCAGCTCTTCCAGCTTGGTCGCGGCCGCCTGGAACTGATTCCAGCGTTTCCTGCTCCGGTTCGAGCGATTGCGTACGTGCTTCTGGGTCTTTCATTCCTGCTGTTCGGCGAGTTCGGTGGCGATGCCTTCATCTATTTCCAGTTCTAGATCGATCCGGGTTCCGAAGGCAGGGCTGGGTGCAGTCATGCTGTTCGTCGGGCTTGAAGTCGCACTGCGGACATGTTCCGGTCCGGCGCTTCTGCCGTGTACTCGAGAGGCACCCGATACCTACGACGCGATTCGGCTGCACCTCGAGCGCTGGCAGCCTGTCGATCTGGCGATCGTCGGAAGCAGTCGCGCTCGCGAGGCATTCGATGCCGGCGGAATCCGGTCAGTGCTCGCGCCGCTGCGAACCGTCGGAAACTTTGCAGCATCCGGTGCGCGGGCGACAGAAGTTGAACTCATTGTCGAGGAGGTTCTGAAGCGCGATCCACCGCCAAAGATCATGATCTACGGCGTCTCCCCGTACCAACTCTCCATGGGTGAGAACCTCTCGGATCTGGACGCCCGCTTCTGGTCGCTCCGAGACTGGTGGGATGGATGGGCGGGAGGGAGGACGAACACCCGCGACTTGGCTGCGGTTCTGAGGACTTCGCTCGCGCGGCGATGGTTCACGTTTGCGCTCCGGCCGCGTTTCCGGGAGTTCGTCGGTCGCGGCGAAGGGGCGCCTCAGCTTGCCTCGGCCTCCTGTCACATCCGTGGAGACTTGACGCCCTTTCAGACGCATGAGCCGACCCGTTCCTTGCGAACCCGGCCGGTGTCCGCCGCTCGTGTCCGCCGTTACCTGGAGAGATGCATGGTCGGCGCGGAGTACCCGTTCGACCCACGTCAAGCCGCGGCCCTCGACCGGGTCGTCGAGACGGCGAGAAAGGCAGGAGTGCCGATCGTGCTAGCGGTGCTGCCACTGTCGGACATACTTGTGGCCGGATACCCGCCGGGCACGCGTGAACGGTTCGACCGTCACGTCGAGCAAGTATCGCAGGCCGAGGGTGTCTTGTTGCTTCGCGCTTCGGATGTCGAACTGGGGCTTGACGATTTTCTGGAGCAGTCCCATCTGAATTTGCGAGGCGCTCGCCGATACACGCAGAGCCTCATTCCGAGGCTGCGAGAGCTGCTCGGTGAGGTCCGGAAATAGCGTCGCGTGGCTCTGCTCCCTTCGCCGATCATCGCGCTGGGCAGGACTGGGATCCGATGCGCATCCAAGGGTTGGTGATGCGATCGCTGTCGGAGCTTCGTTGTCCGGTCAGTTGTCGCGGTCGGTCGCCGAGTTCCGTTGACCGAGGAAGATCGAATCGCGATCATCGATCTGCAACCGCGGAGGCTGCGCTCAGGAGAACAAGGTGCCCATGAGTCCTGTTGCACCGGACGCCTCGTTCACGGCGGACTCGGGGGGGGTATCAGAGCGCTTGCGTGGTGTACCCGTTGTCGTGTTCGCGAGTGCGACCTGGGAGTCCCCCCATCCAGTCAACGCCCACCAGATTGCTCGTCGCTTGGCGGCCCACGGCAATCCGGTCTTGTTCGTCGAGTCCACGGGGCTCCGACTGCCAAGGCCGTTCTCGTCGGGCCACGATCTCACACGCATCCTGCGGCGCGTTCGCGACGCGGTTCGGGGTGTTCGCGAGGTGGCGCAGAATCTCCACGTCGCATCACCCATTGCATTACCGGGTGCGACGAGCGGCTGGCTTCGGCGCCTGTCACTCTGGGCAATCGCCTGGCAGACCGGCCGGGCCTCGCGCCGTCTGGGATTTTCCCGGCCGATCTTCTGGTCGTTTCTCCCGAGTGGCTTCCGGGTCATTCCCAGCGTTCAGCCCAGGCTCTCGATCTATCAATGTGTAGACCAGTACTCCGCAAATCCTGGGGTCGACTCTGAGTGGGTTGACACAATGGAGGCCCGGATTCTGGAGCAAGTGGATCTCGTGCTGGCAACCAGTTCGCCGCTCGCAGACCGTCTGGGAACCCGACGGCCCGACGTTCATCTCGTTGAGAATGTCGCCGATGTCGAGATGTTCAGTCGGGCGGCCTTGGCAACGCTCGCCGAGCCGCAGGATCTCCAGGGACTGCGGCGCCCCCGTGCCATCTACATGGGGAACCTCGCACGCTATCGGATCGAGATGGGATGGGTCGAGAGCCTCGCGCGGTCGATGCCCGAACTCGAAGTGGTGCTGGTCGGTGCAACCGGAATGGGCGAGCGCGATGGGCGTGAGCTCGAGCCGCTACCGAATCTCCACCAGCTGGGCGCCCGCCCACAGGAAGACCTTCCCGCATTCCTGGCCCATTGCGACGTCGCGCTGTTGCCGTTTCAGGACAACGCGCACACGCGTGCCTGTTTCCCCCTGAAACTCTGGGAGTATGCTGCCGCGGGTCTGCCCATCGTTTCTCGGGATCTTCCGTGCACGACGGCAATTCGGCGGGAACTTCAAGGTGTGTGGCCAGCGAAGGACTTCGGCGAGTTCGTCAACGGTGTTCGCGAAGCTCTTGCTGAGCCGCGTGCTGCCCGTGCCATCCGCTCGGAGGTCGCCCAGGGTCACGGCTGGGAGGGTCGCATGGCTGAACTCTATGGCGTGCTCGCTAGGGGGTTGGAGTCGAAGCTAGTGGAGCGCGGGGGCGGTTCTGCCCCTCGACCCGGGTGTCGCTAGCTTCTGCACGCGTCTCCGAAGCCAAGGAAACCAGTGTTCGAACGGGCCATCTACTACATGACCGCGAGTTCTCAACACGAGCACTGGGAACGCCATTGGTCCGGCCGCGAGATTGAAGCTGAAGTCAAGAAAGGGCCGCGCAAGGCCTGGTGGCCGCTCTTGCTCGAGAGCCTCGACGGGGTCGGTAGGGACGAATGGATCCTCGAGGCCGGTTGTGGGGTGGCGCAGTTCGTCAAGCTTCTCCAGGACCGTGGCCGACAGGTCCTGGGAATCGACTTCGCTGCGGACGCACTTCAATCGGCCCACCAGGCATGTCCGGAATTGCGCCTCAGCGTCCAGGACGCACGGAGCCTGGGACTAGCCGACCGTTCCGTAGGGATGGTGATTTCGCTCGGAGTCGTTGAGCATTTCGAGGCCGGTCCCTCCGATCTCCTCTCAGAGTCTGCTCGCGTGCTGAGAGAAGGTGGACAATTGTTCATCACCGTCCCCTATTTCAACCTCATACGGAAGTTCCGCGAGCCGTGGCGGAGGCTTCGCCGGGAGCTGGGACGGCCCCGGGACCTCGTCTTCTATCAGTACGCTTTCGACCCGGCTGAGTTCGAGCAGCTGCTGGCGGCCGATGGCTTCGTGATCCGACGAGTTCTTCTGCATCATTCGCACGTCTCACTACGGAACGATTTTTCGGATGCTCGTTGGTTCCGCATCCTCTTCGCGGACCCGCGGGACCCAGAGAAACTGCGAAGCGGTCGGCTGCGCCGGGTCGCTTCTGTGCTCGACTGGGTGAGTCCCCGAATCGCTTCCCACATGATGCTCGTCGTGGCGGAACGCCGCAGCGACGCGCCGACTTCGACTGGGACTCGTTAGGCTCGTCTGGACTGAGCCAGGACCCGGTCTGCGGCCTCTCCGGCGCGGACTTCTTGCTCGGGTAGCTGGCCGCCGTCCCGAAAGTAGTCAAGGATCTGGCGGTCCATCAAGTCTCCCTGTGCCGACGATTGTCCACGGGGTCCCCTGGAAATAGCGAGCAGAGCGCGAACAAGAGCAGCTCCGGCCACCCGCTTGATCGGATACTTGATGGCGGTCGGGATCAT
>JAZDDE010000242.1:0-19167 GCA_036679495.1 Gemmatimonadota bacterium
TGCGGACCGCGCACGGTGGTAGTGGGCACTGACACATCTCCCGCGTCCTCGGGCGCAAACCAGGTCAACGATCGGGCCAACGACGAAGTGCTCCAAGAGGAGCTGAACCGATTCGCCGATTCTCAGGAAGAGTACTACACGGAACACGACCGGTTCGCCGATAGTTCGGACCGTCTTGGGTTCGCGCCCAGAGGCGGAATCAAGCTAGATGTGCTGCAGGGCGACCAGGCCGGATATTCCGCCATCGCGCGTTTTGGAGACTCCGAATGCGGGATCTTCTCCGGAGATGTCAGGGCTCCTCGTAGCTACGTGACACGAGCCGGTGTAGCGGACTGTCGTCCGTAAGCCCGTGCCGTTACGAGCCCTGTCAGGGAACGGCTAGACGCGCCTGCGCCTGGCGTTTCGGGCCAGGCGCCGCTGGGCCGCTTTGGCCTTTCGGCGCTTGGCTTCACTGGGCTTCTCGTAATGCCTCTTGCGCCGCATATCGGCCAGGATACCGGCCCTCTGGACCTTACGGCGGAACTGCCGCAGCGCCTTCTCGAGGTTATGTCCTTCCTCGATTTGAATTTCCAAACTCCTCAACCCCCTCATTTGTAGCCTGACATAAACAAACCCGCGGACGCGCCGTAGCCACGTCTGCGGGCGTATCATACTGCGAATCACCAATATACCGTCGGGCGTTCAAACATCAAGATACGTGCCGCTTTACCTAACCGATGGTCGCCCTAGGGTCTCCCCGCCGACAATCCGAGCTTTTCCCAAACCCGAGCCCGCCACGACTGTGCAGGACCAGCCGAACCGGCCGAACCCTTGGCGGCACTGCGTCTCGGCCGCTCAGATGAGCCCGCGCCCTCAGGCATTTCCAGTCCGAAAGCGCGCAGGCCTCTGTCGGTGGACTTTACCTCGAAGTCAACTTTCTGCCCGGCGCGCAGGGTCTTGAATCCCTGGCCTTCAATATCCGAGTGATGAACGAACACGTCGCCACCACTCTCACGGCTCAGAAAACCGTATCCTTTTTCGTTACTGAACCACTTCACCAAGCCAGATTCCCTAGCCATGGGTACGCCTCCGTATCTATGTCTACCGGCGAAGAGTGCTCTGCCTTCCGCGAAAGAGCCGTCAGCTGCTGGCAACTTTCTCGGTACATCTGGTCAGATCTGCGGCCTTGAGGCCCAGCTCACTATCGACCAGGTCCAACTCGACTTCCTCGCCCTCCAGCAATTCTGTGAAACCGCTGCCCTCAATAGCCGTGTAGTGAACGAATGCTTCGCGGCCATCGTCCAGTGCGATGAATCCGTATCCCTTGGGAACGGAAAACCACTTAACCTTGCCCTTTACTCGATTCATGCTTGGGCCTCCGCTTGGGTACAAAAAAAGAACCCACCGCCCAAACGTGGCGGCGAGCCTTCCTTACCAATACCGGGAGAGTTCTGGCAAACGCATCCCCTTATAAATAGGGGTCGGACCTCTCGGTTTCAAGCCGCCTCTCTGCCCGGCGAGCAGAGAACAGCCGCCGGCTCCCTTGACCACAACATATTGGTGTGGTATTCTCGGCCCTGCACCAGATGTTGTGCGCTTCGGGTTTCATACGGGGCGACACGGCGCAATAGTGCGATCGGCGCCCGGCGGGCAGAACGAGCCCTATGGGTAGCCCGTCAGTTGCGCTTCGCCCTTGGCGAGGGCGCCGCTCGCCGCGCCGGGATCCGTCCGAGCAGCACAGGATCGACACGATGAACGGGGGAGACGTATGGATGGCGACTTAGTCATCGACTGCGATGGATCCTTCCAGGTAGAGGGTCACGAGTACCGAGTACCGGAGTACTTCACGCCCCGGGAAGTTTTTGCGTACCGCAGACTGCTGGAGCCGATTCCGGACATTCCAGGCGGCACCACCCTCAGTGCCGATCAGCGGACGGTTCAGAGGGAATATTTCTTCCGGCGTGCCGCCGCCTGTGTCGTTCCTGGTCTCGAGACGCATGCCTTGGACTCTGTTCCGCTATCCGTTCTTCGGACGATGCACATGTGGCTGGCTGATCACCGGCCCGAGTTGTTCTTCGAGAGCGCAGTACCCGCCTAGACAAGCGCTTCCAATTCTTTACCGCAGGTGGCGGCCAGCGCCGCTACCTGCGATCCTGTCCAGTAGTTCCCGATAGCCCGCTCCAGGGCGCTCGAACCCCGAACGGAACCTGATCTTGACCGATCCGACAGCCCCCACTCGCCGTGCGAAAATAGTCTGCACCATCGGTCCCGCGTCGCGGAGCCCCGAGATGCTGCGTCAGATGCTTCGCGCCGGAATGGATGTGGCCCGCATCAACTTCTCACACACAAGTCAGGAACAGGCCGAGCAGGTCATAGATCAAGCGCGCTCCGCAGCCGCCGAAGAGGGCCGCCCGCTGGCTATTCTGGCCGATCTGCAGGGACCCAAGATTCGAGTGGGAGACCTCCCGGAGCCCCTGCAGCTCGAGGAAGGGCGGCGCTATACGATCGTCACGCAGTCCCCGGACGCAGGCAGCGACGACCCTCAGGAACCGACGCGGATTCCGACCACGTACGAGGCTCTGGCCGGTGACGTGTCGGTGGGCGACCGGATTCTCCTTGACGATGGGAACTTCGAGCTCCGGGTAGAGGCGGTCGCAGACGGTGCGGTAGAGGTAACCGCACTTAACGGCGGCCTCCTTCAGGCCCAGAAAGGCATGAACCTGCCCGGCGTAGATGTGCAGGCTCCCAGCATGACGGAGGCGGACCGGGCGAACGCCGAGTTGAGCGCCGGACTCGACGTCGACTATCTGGCGCTCAGCTTTGTCAGGCGGCCGTCGGACGTTGCTGAGCTGCGCAAACTCGTGGGTGAGGGGCCGCTTCTCATTGCCAAGATCGAGAAGGACCAGGCCGTCCGGTCGCTGCCGGAGATCATGGGAACGGCGGACGGAATCATGGTGGCACGCGGAGATCTCGGAGTCGAGCTGCCGTACGAAGAAGTCCCCATCGTACAAAAGCGTACCCTACGGCTGGGCCGCGAGCTGATCCGGATCAGTATCACGGCGACACAGATGCTCGAATCGATGACGCGTGCTCCCAGGCCAACTCGCGCCGAGGTATCGGACGTGGCCAACGCCCTGCTTGACGGAACCGACGCCGTCATGCTGTCGGCGGAGACCGCGACCGGCGACTACCCCGTAGAGGCCGTGGCCACCATGGACCGCATCATCCGGCGGATCGAGCGCGAGAAGACCTTCATCCTTGATGCGTCGGACATGGCGCCAGGACGCAATTTCGCGGCCGTCCAGCACACGCCGTCAGCGGCCATCGCGGCGGCGTCCGTGGAGGCGATTACCAGGCTGGGCTGCCGGTTCATGGTGTCCTTTACGCGAAGCGGATTTACCGCCCGAGTCGTGGCGGCCCAGCGGCCGCCAGTGCCTATCCTGGCGGTAACGGATCAGGAGCGGACCTATCGGCAGTTGGCGCTGGTCTGGGGCATCGTACCGATCCTCGTTCAGGGCGATGAGATCAATTACGACACCCTACTCAGCGCTGCCTGCACGCACGCTTTGGAGGCTGGCATCGGGGACTCTGGCGAACGTTTCATCGTGACGGCGGGCGTTCCGTTCCACGTGGCCGGCACGACCAACATGATGAAGATCGAAGTTCTCCCGTGACCACGAGCGGTTCAGGTCTGCTCGAGGCGCGATGCGGCTGACGTTTCTGGGAACCGGCACGTCGTTCGGCGTGCCCGTGGTGGGCTGTTCCTGTCCTGTCTGCACCTCGACGGATCCGAGGAATCGGCGCAGCCGGCATGGCCTGGTGGTCGAAGACGGAGACACGACGCTTCTTGTGGATACGCCACCGGAGCTGCGTCTCCAGCTCCTGGAGGCGGACATCACCGATGTAAGCGCCGTTTTTCTTTCCCACACGCACGCCGATCACGTGCACGGCATCGATGATCTGCGCGCCTTCACGGCTCGCTCGGGGCCGCGCCTGCCGGTCTTCCTGGCCGCCGAATATGAACAGGTCATGCGGGACCGCTTCCCCTACTTTTGGGGTCCGGGCGCCGAAGCGGTCCCAGGGTCATCGATTCCGGAGTTGGATCTGATACCGTTCGAGGACCGGGCCGTCCTCCAGGCCGGTACTCTCGAACTCATGCCCATCGCCTTTCCTCACGGTCCGTTTCAAAGCTACGGTTTTCGCACGGGTGATCTTGCCGTAGTCGTGGACGCCAAGTCGGTGCCCGATGACGCCATGGAGTTGTTGGAGGGCGTGCGGGTACTGGTCATCAACGCACTGTGGTGGGGTCGGCCGCATCCCAGCCACTTTAGTATTGAAGAGGCGATCGACGTCGCGTCTCGCCTCGGCGCCGATCGCACGTACCTCACTCACATGACCCACCGGGTCGAGCACGGCGAGCTCTTGGAGCGACTGCCACCGAATATCGAGCCAGCGTACGACGGACTCGTCATCGAGGTCTAGCATCCACTCGAAAGGCCGATTGCTGGCTATTTTCGCCGCCTCTATATTCCGCCCTGGTCGTCCCTTTTTCAGCAACGAGCGACATCCGTGCCCACAGACACAATCCGGAATTTCTCCATAGTCGCTCACATCGACCACGGAAAATCGACGCTTGCCGACCGCCTTCTCGAGCATACAGGTGCGGTGGAGCCGCGAAAGATGAAGGCCCAGATCCTCGATTCTATGGACCTGGAACGCGAGCGGGGGATTACCATCAAGCTGAACGCGGTCCGCCTTCCCTACATAGGGAGTGACGGCACCGAGTATCAGCTGAACCTCATCGACACACCGGGTCACGTGGACTTCACGTACGAGGTTAGCCGTAGTCTGGCGGCCTGTGAGGGTGCGCTTCTGGTCGTGGATGCCAGCCAGGGCATCGAGGCGCAGACGATCTCGAATCTGTTCCTCGCTTTGAACGCGGGCCTGGAAATCATTCCGATCATCAACAAAATAGATCTTCCCGCTGCCGAGCCCGATCGCCGCCGTGATGAGATCAGCGAGCTCATCGGAATCGATCCGGACGAGGTGCTCCTGGCATCGGCCAAGGACGGCAGGGGGGTCGCAGAGATTCTCGAAGCGATCGTACACCGGATTCCGCCACCGATCGGAGACCCGGAAGCTCCACTCAGGGCGCTCATCTTTGACACGCTCTACGATCAGTACCGGGGAGCGGTCCCCTTCGTTCGAGTGGTCGACGGGTCTGTTCGATCCGGCATGACGGTGACCTTCGGCGCCAGCGGCGCCGAGTACGAGGTGGATGAGGTGGGCTATCTTCGGCTCGGCTACCAGCCGACCGGCGTACTGCGGACAGGTGAGGTCGGCTATCTGACCGCCCAGATCAAGAAACTGGCGGACACCCAGGTCGGAGATACGCTGCTCGATGCCGGTGATAGGGCCGTCGAACTGTTGCCGGGCTATCAGCAGGCCAAGCCGGTCGTGTTCGCCGGTCTCTATCCGACGGACTCCGACAAGTTCGAGGAGCTCAGAGAGGCCCTGGCGAAGCTCCATCTAAATGACGCCAGTCTTCGATACGAACCGGAGACATCGGGAGCTCTCGGGTTCGGGTTCCGGTGCGGGTTTCTTGGTTTGCTGCACATGGAGATCGTTCAGGAGCGGCTCGAGCGGGAATTCGACCTGGATCTGATCACGACGATACCGAACGTGGAGTACGCCGTGACGCTGACGAACGGCGAGGTAGTTTCAGTCGAAAATCCGAGCCACATGCCCGACCGAGGCCGAATCGACACGATCGAAGAACCTTACGTTCAGGTCCATATCGTCTCGCCATCCGAGTACATCGGTGGACTGCAGGCGCTGTGTCACGACCGCCGTGGCCAATACCTGGCGCTCAACTACCTGGACACGGAGCGTGTTGAACTGCGATATGACATTCCGCTTGCGGAGATCGTCCTCGATTTCTACGACAAAATGAAGTCCGCCTCTCGCGGATATGCCGCACTCGACTATGAACTCGTCGGGAATCGAGTCTCAGATCTGGTGAAGCTGGATATTCTTCTGAACGGAGACGAGGTAGACGCCCTGAGCGTTGTGGTGCACCGTGACCGGGCCCACGACTATGGCCGAAAGGTGGCTTCCAAGCTCAAGCAGCTGATTCCGAGACAATTGTTCGACGTGGCGATCCAGGCGGCCATCGGGCGCGACGTCATCGCGCGGACCTCGGTCAAGGCACTGCGAAAGAACGTGACGGCGAAGTGCTATGGGGGTGACATTACGCGAAAGAGAAAGCTGCTGGAGAAACAGAAAGCGGGGAAGCGCCGGATGAAGCAGGTTGGATCGGTGGAGATTCCCCAGGAGGCTTTCTTGGCGCTCCTACAGGTGGGAGACTAGAACGTGGGTACTACGGATCAGTACATCGTCGGCGTGGATCTGGGAGGTACATCCATCAACGTGGGGGTCGTGTCCACCGATGGCGCGACCGTGCTCGGCCTTCGTTCGATGCCGACCGAGTCGGATCGAGGCGCGAAGTTCGTCGTGGATCGGATGATCGAGATGATCAAGGCGTCCATGGCTGAAGCCCAAGTGGAAGCCGCGATCTCGGACGGCGGGATTCTCGGCATCGGACTCGGCGCTCCCGGGCCGCTTGACCGTGTGACGGGGACTGTCATTGAGTCGCCAAACCTTGGCTGGCGTAACTTTCCTCTGCGCGATCTGATCGCAAACGCGGTCGGGCTGGAAGCGGTTATGGATAATGACGCCAACGCCCACGCGCTTGCAGAATGGTGGGTAGGGGCCGGACGCAACGTGGACACGCTGGTCGGGATTACGCTCGGAACCGGGATTGGAGGCGGTATCGTGCTCGCCGGGCGGGTGTTCCATGGCGCGGGAGGAATAGCCGGGGAGATCGGACATACGACGATCGATTCCACCGGCCGTAAGTGTAAGTGCGGCAACTACGGCTGCCTCGAAGCGTACGCCTCCGGCCCGGCCATCGCCGCCCGGGCCATTGAGGGCCTGGAGTCGGGCGAAATAAGCACTCTCGCGCAGTTGGCGGGCGGAACGCTGGCCAACGTCACCGCCGAGACCGTTTTTGAGGCCATAGTGAGCGGTGATGAGTACGCCCGCGACGTCATGCGAGACACGGCGCACTTCCTGGGCATCGGAATCGCCAACGTGATCAACGTCCTGAATCCCGAGATGATAGTGATCTCCGGTGGGGTGACCCGGGCCGGGGACTACCTGTTCGAGCCCCTGCGCCGGGAAGTTCGAAAAAGGGCGTTTCGAAACGCCGCCGACAACTGCCGGATCGTGAGCAGCGACCTGGGCGTCACGGCCGGTGTGATCGGCGCTGCGTGCACATTCCGCGTCGACCGGCTGGAAGAGGACTAGGCATGCCCCGCCTGGGTGTTATTGGAACTCTCGTGTGGGATACGATCCGTCAGCGGCAAGCTGCGGACGACTCTGAATCCGATCCTGCGGAGATTCAGGACTGGGGCGGGATCGGATACAGCCTGGCCGCTTTCGAGGCTGTCGGGCCCAGCGGCTGGACTCAGCTCCCGATCGTAAAGGTCGGGGAGGATCTTCGCGGGCAGGCAGACACGCATATTGCCTCTCTATCGTCAGCCGAGGCCGGTGGCCTGCGGACCGTGCCCGAGACGAACAACCGGGTGACCTTGTACTACGAAGAGGAGCTGCGCCGCTGCGAGCATCTGAGCGGTGGCGTGCCCGGCTGGGATATCGGGGAACTCAGGCCCGCCATCGAGACCTGCGACGCCCTGTATGTGAATTTCATCGCGGGGTGGGAGCTGGATCTGGAGACGGCCATCGCGCTCCGGGACTCATTCGCCGGCCCTATGTACGCGGACATCCATTCCCTCATGCTGAGCTTGGGTGAAGACGGCGTTCGCCGCTTGCGCCCGCTCCCCAGGTGGCGCGAATGGCTGTCATGCTTCGATATCGTCCAGGTGAACGAGGACGAACTGCGTATGCTGGATGAGACCGCGCCGGCCTGGGAGACAGCGGCGGCCCTGGCGGCGGACGGTGGACGCAGCGGCAGCTGTTTTCCACGCGCCGTCCTCGTCACGCTGGGCGGGCACGGCTCGGCCTGGTCTGCGGCTGCCGCCGGAACACGTCTCGCGGACGGTCCATCCGCCGCAAACGAGGTGCGCATGGGGTGCGTGGGGCAGCCCGGCGGACCGAAGCGAGGAGACCCTACGGGCTGCGGCGATGTATGGGGGATGGCCTGCTACGCTTCGCTGCTGGCAGGATCGACGCTCCAGGAGTCCATGGAAGCGGCCAATCGCCTGGCCGGACGCAATGTGACCACACAAGGCGCGACCGGATTGCCCCAGATTCTCATGGGCGATGAATCAGACTGCATGAGCCAGATCGCATGAGTCAGGCTGCATGAGTCAGATCGTAGTGATTCCCGAAGACTTGAACCACCACACGCTCGAGCAACTTCTCGCGGACGTGAACCGGTTGAGTGCGGACGGTTCTTCGCGCCTCCTCTTCAATGCGCGGCGGGTGAGGTGGATCTCTCCGTACGGGATGATAGGCCTGCTCGCGGCTGCCCGTGTCGCGGGAGATCGCACCGGCCATCCGCCAGGACTCGAGGCTCCCGAACTCCGTGAGGTCCGGTCCTATATGGAGAGGATGGACTTCTGGACAGCGGCAGCTCCAGTGTTCGACCTCCCATCGGTTAGCGCGAGAACACATGCGGATTCAGATGCTTTGCTCGAGATCACTCCCATCCGGTCCCATCACGACGTTCATGCCGTGGTTGATCGCGTGCGGGAGCGAGCGGCCGCCATTCTGGAGAGGAGGCTCCACCATCCCAAGACGTCGGTCATCCAGTTCAGCGTGATGCTGTCGGAGGTCTGTCAGAACATCATCGAGCACGCCGAGGCGGACGGTTGGGTGTGTGCGCAGACGTACCACTATCGGGAGCGATTGGGCCGCGACGTGCTGATGCTGGCGGTCATGGATGTAGGGATCGGCTTCGAGGGCTCTTTGTCCACCGAACACGCACGGCGGACCGGCGAAGGCTGGTCAGCAGCGGCAGCCCTCGAGGCAGCTTTGCTGCGCGGAGCGTCTCGTCACGCGGACCCGGGCCGGGGCCACGGCCTTCAGGCGATCAGGCGGCAGGTCGAGCGCTGGGACGGCGAACTGGCGATCCGCAGTGGAAACGCCATGATCGCGCGGGTGCAGCCCTGGGACGATCTGCCCCCGCTACAAGAAGACCTGGCACCGTTTCCGGGCGCGCAAATTCTCGTGATGCTGCCGGCGCGGGCCGATAGGGCCGTTTCGGCGGGCTCGGGGGCGCCTCTATGAGCGGCCGGCCGGTACCGGCGGATAGCTGGCCCTTGGTGGCGGTCACGACCCTCTACAAGCGTGACCTGATTACCCGGCAGACAGGGCGAATCGTCCGGTCGGGAATCGAAGGGGTGGTCGCCGAGCAAGGAGGGCGTTCTCTGATCGTCCTGGATTTTCAGTCTGTTCGGATTATCGACTTCAGCTGCGCGGATGAAGTCGTGGCCAAGCTCGTGCTTGGGGCCGTCGAGCATGGGGGCGACGAGCAGGAGCGCTTCTTTCTGTTTCGCGGAATAGAGGAGCACCATCTCGATACAATCAGCTTTGCGCTTCAGCGGCGGGATCTGGCTGCCACAGCCCAGAGAAGTTCCGGGGAGCCCATTCTCATTGGTGCGGCGGACGAGGCGGAGCGACGGGCGTGGGAGACGGTGTGCACACACCGCCGGTCGGATTCGGCCCGGGTGGCGAGCGCCCTCGGAATCGCAGAGCCGAGTGCTCGTCCCGTCCTCGATGCCTTGCACGGACGCCGGCTGCTATGGCGCTGCGGCGACGAGTATGTGTCTCTGTTGGAAGCATTCGCGATGGGGGGAGCGGGAGCCGCGGGGGCCGGAGCGTGAACCGGCTCCGCTGGCAGCCGCGGGCCGTCGCCGCCTCAGGGGCGATGCTCTGGCTCTTGGGGGCGGTTGTCACGGGCGTCTGGATGCGGCTGTCGTCTTCCCTGGTCGAACCGACAGGGACGCTTCCGCTGCCTGAGCTGCTGTCACCGGTAACGATCCAGGTCGATTCCTTTGGCGTTCCCAGCCTGTACGCAGACAACCTGGAAGATCTGGTCCGTGCTCAGGGGTACGTTCACGCTCTCGACCGGCTGTGGCAGATGGAGCTGACCCGCCGCGTGGCAGAAGGGACTCTTTCGGAGGTATTCGGAGAACGGGGTGTTACGAGGGACCGGCTCATGCGTACGCTCGACCTGTCCGGGCGGGCCGCCCGCCGGTTGGAGCGGCTGAGCAGCGATGAGAGGGCTCTCCTGGAAGCCTATGCCGAAGGCGTAAACGCGCGCCTGCAGCTGGATAGTCCCCTTCCGCCGGAATTCCAGATTCTTCGTTTCGCTCCCGAGCCGTGGACTGCCAGGTCAACGATCGCGGTCGGTCTTGTGATGACGCTGGATCTCTCCCATTGGCACAAAGATCTGGCTCGCTTCAAGCTCCGGCCCCACCTGTCAGCCGAGAAGTTCGACTATCTGCGCCTGCCGTATGCGGACGGAGAGCCGGTCACCTCCGACCGGCCAGCGGCGCTTCCTGACATCGGAGCGCCTGCGCTTGCTGAGGCGCTGGACTCATCACCACTGGCCGTACCTACGCGAGGGATGCCCGGGCGGCGCACCACCCCGCCAACCCCGCTCGAGACACTCCAATCGGTGGCCCGGCTGTCTGTGCGCTCGGCATCCAACGCGTGGGTGGTCTCGGGCCTACCCGGGGTCGCGGTAGGCTACAATCGTTTTGTCGCCTGGGGGTTCACCAACGGCATGGTCGACGATGCGGATTTCGCGGAAGAACAGCTGGACGCCGAGGGCCGCCGCTACCGCGAGGGCTCTGGCTGGGCCGATTTCACTGTACGGCGGGAGACCATATACGTGCGCGGCCGCGCCCAGCCGCTGGAAATGGACATTCGGGAGACGGTGCGCGGTCCTCTGATCGGGGATGGCCTGGACGGCGTGGATGCGCCGCTGTCGCTCCTCTGGACTGACGCGCGCGACGCTCCGACACTCGGCCAGTGGGACATGGCTGCGGCCCGCACCGCATCTGATGTCCTGGAAGCGACGCGCGGGTTTTCGGCGCCGCACGTGAACGTTCTGTTCGCCACGACTGCCGGGGACATCGGGTTTCGGCTCAGCGGCACGATCCCGGCACGGACCTGGGACGGCTCCGTACCGGTGGATGCGTCCCTCATCGGAGAGGATTGGCCAAGTGTATGGCCGCAGGAGAACCACCCATCGGCTCTGAATCCGCGCTCCGGGTACTTCGTCTCCGCTAACAACCTCCAGGCCCCCGGGCTCGGGGCGGCAGTGAGTGTGGACTACGCGCCTCCCTACCGTGCCCTTCGCCTCACGCAGGCCCTCGAAGTGCGCAGGTCATGGACGGTGGACGACATGTACGCCTTGCAGCACGATGTACGAAGCTTGCTGGCCGATCGTCTCATCCACCGGGCGGTGGAGGCCGCGAACAGTATCGAGGTGGGCGAGGCAGTGACCATACTCAGTCAATGGAATCGGTCCGTAGACATGTCTTCGCCCGCTCCGTCGCTGTTCTACGCCTGGCTGTTTCGGCTGCGCCAGCTTGTTGTTGAGGATGAGTTTGCTGCCACTCCGGGCTGGGAGTTCTTCCCGACGGACGCACTCGAGCGGCTCGTCATCGAAGGCGATGAGAATCCGTGGGTGGACGACATCCGGACGCCGGAGAAAGAGACGTTTGCCGAGCTCTCAGCGGAGGCGATGCGGGACGCCATTCGCGTCACCGGGAGCCGCCCCTGGGGTGAGCTGCACTACGAAGTCCACCCGCACGCCCTGGGTGGAGCGTCCTGGCTCGCCAACCTATTCGGGCTCAATGTCGGACCGCATCCTGTTGCCGGTGGTCCCAACACTGTGAGCCCCGACGACTATGCCCGCTGGAGCGGTTTCACGGAAGCCGCCTGGACACCGCCATATTACAGCGATTACGGTCCCTCGGAGCGATTCGTGGCTGAGCTGAACCCGGATGGGCCGGCTGGCTACTTTCTGATCCCCGCCGGGCAGAGTGGCAACCCGTACAGCCGGCACTACCACAGCCTAAATGCCCGCTGGCGCCATGGCTCGCTCGTGGAGGTCCCGCTTGAACCGAAGCGGACGGCCGCGAGGTCCGTTCGGCGGTTTACGCTGGCGCCTGATTGAACCTGCAAATAGGTTGATTCTGCCCGTCATTCTGGAGTTTGACCGGCGCTACGTCCAAGAGAGAATGGTCCTGTGAACAGCGCTCCGACCGAACCCACGAGCATAGAACAGCGCGTTGAAAGCGTGCTCGAAACAATTCGCCCCGCCATTCGGGCGGACGGTGGTGACATCGAACTGCTGTCTGTGGACGAAGCTGAAGGGCGCGTACAGGTCCGGATGGTCGGAGCCTGCTACGCCTGTCCGATGTCCACCCTGACGCTGACGGCTGGAATCGAGCAGCGTCTGAGAATGCAGGTCCCGGAGGTCCGAATCGTCGAATCGGTCTAGCACCAGGGCGGCGCAGTAGCGGAAATACACGAGTCCCGCGGCGAGACGATCACCGTGGGGCTTTCTTTGGCGCGCGGACGCAGGAGTAGTCATTGATGGCAGTGCAGACGGTAGAGGAGCGGCTTCGGATCGCCTTGGGACGCATCCAGGATGCTTCCGGAGCGGATGTGGTAAGCTCGGGCGTCATTCAGGCCATCGAGGCCCGGGATGGGAACGTGCGGATCCAGGTTGCTCTGGGCGAGAATGACGCGCCCTCTCTGGCCGATACTCTACGCTACGTGGCTCTCGGAGTGGCCGATGTGGACGAAGTAGTCATCGACTTGGATCAGGCCGCTCCCGCGACTCCTCGGCGGGCCGTCGGATCGAGCCGCCGCCGAACGCTACCTGTCGTAGGACCCTCTGGACCTGTGTCTGCACAGCCGGGGACAGTTCCGCGCGCCAAGCCGGTGCCCCGGTCTGAAGCGAGCCGCCATCCCTCCGAGGCCGAGCCACTGGAAGGTGTCAAGCACGTAATCGCGGTCAGCTCGGGGAAGGGAGGTGTTGGCAAGTCGACGATTTCGTCAAATCTGGCCGCAGCGTGGGCCATCGCGGGTCACCGGGTCGGCCTTCTGGATGCCGATATCTACGGACCCGACATCCCGACCATGTTCGGTGTAAGCGACAAGCCTCGGATGGAGGACGATCAGGTAGAGGCCTACGGCGTAAAAATCATGAGCCTCGGACTTCTCGTGGACGAGAATACGCCCGCGGTATGGCGAGGTCCGATCGTCATGGGGATCATGCGACAGTTTCTGCGCCAGGTGAACTGGGGTGAGCTGGACTACCTGATCGTGGATCTGCCACCCGGAACGGGCGACGCCCAGCTGTCTCTCGTGCAGCTGGTTCAGGTTACGGGAGCGGTTATGGTCACCACGCCGCAGGATGTGGCCGTCGGAGGCGTGCTGAAGGGGATTCGTATGTTCGAGACGGTCGACATTCCGGTGATCGGCGTGGTCGAGAACATGAGCGGATTCGTGGCTCCCGACACCGGCGTGCGGTATGACATCTTCGGCTCCGGCGGTGGCCAGGGGCTGGCGGCATCCCTCGACCTTCCGTTCCTCGGATTCGTGCCGCTCGGGATGGCCGTCCGAGAAGAGTGTGACCGCGGCACCCCCACCGTGGTCGGCCGGCCGGACTCTCCCGAGGGAGAGGCGTTGCGCTCCGTCGCCGAAGCCGCCCGCGAACGGATCGAAGCGCTCTCGGCCAAAGACTGAGCCGCATGTCGGCACGGGTAGACCCTACTTCCGGCCCAGTCCGGAGCACCATACTTCGCCTCGCAGTGCCAGCGGTCTTCGCGATGTTGATCCAGGGACTGTTCAACATCGTAGACATCTTTTGGGTCGGGCGGGGTCTTGGTTCGATCGCCCTGGCCGGGATCAGCACGGCCGGATTCTTTGTCTGGATGACCCTCGCTCTGGCCAACCTTCCGGAGGTCGGACTGACGGCAATGGCGAGCCGCCGTCACGGAGAGGGCGATGCCCGCAGCGCGGCCGAGGCTGCCTACCAGGCCGTTTTGCTGGCGATCGGAGTCGCCGCGGTCGTAGGCGGGATCGGTCTGGCCGGACTGTCCTTGTGGTTCCGAATCATGGACACTCCGGGTGATGTCACTGTACAGGGCGCCGAGTATCTGGCTGTCTATTTCGTGGGCACGCCCATCGTGTTTCTGTATTTCGTCATGGACGCCGCTTTCCGGGCCTCCGGCGACACCAGAACGCCACTCGTTCTTCTCTCTATATCCCTGGGGCTGAACACCGTTCTAGACCCCTTTCTCATTCTCGGGATCGGCCCGTTTCCGCGCCTGGGGGTAATGGGCGCCGCCCTGGCCACACTGATGACCCGCTCGGTCGGCCTAGGCCTGGGCTACGTGTGGCTGGCCCGGAGAGGCCTGATCCGGCGCTGCCGGCCCCGGCTGCCTGCGATCTTTCGGATCGGTTGGGTTGGGTTTCCTACGGCGGCTTCCGGTGTAGTCTTCTCGGCCGTGTATGTGGTGCTGACCCGCATGACAAGCCAGTTCGGAACGCCCGCTCTTGCGGCGCTCGGAGTGGGCCACAAGGTCGAATCGTTGGGGTTCATGGTGTGCGTCGGATTTGGCCTCGCCGCCGCCACGGCGGTCGGACAGAATCTTGGCGCCGGTCAGCCGGAGCGGGCGCGGAAATCAGGCGTGTTCGCCACTGGATACGCCTCGCTGGTCATGGGGGTGGTCGGGCTTGTGTTTCTCGTCTTTCCGGAACCGCTGATCGGTGTGTTTACGCGCGACCCGGCTGTCGTCGAAGCGGGAGCCAGCTACCTTCGAATCGTATCCGCGGCGCAGTTGTTCATGGCCTTGGATCTCGTGCTGCAGATCGCCATGGAGGGCGCTGGGTATACGATCCCGCCCATGCTGGCGTCCGCCGGCTTGACTCTTCTGAGGTTACCGTTGGCGGCCCTGCTGCTCGTCCCACTCGGCTTGATCGGGATCTGGTCCGCTATCGGGTTTACAGCCGTGCTAAAAGGGATTGCTATGGGCTGGATCTGGCACCGAGGCAAGTGGAAGCTGCGCGAAATCTAGCGGCCTGCCACGCCAGTCTGTCGCCTACCGGGCGAAATTGATCTCGATAGCGCCAAGTGTCGCCTTCAGGTCGATGTCCAGCTGAATCTCAGCCGAGTCCCAATTGGGGCTGACGTAGGCTCCGTCCACTTTCTGCAGGCCGTCATGATTGAAGGCTGCCAGAAAACTCTTCTTCGTCACCCGGATTCCAACATCGCGCGGAAGGCGAAGCTCCAGGGCGCCCAGGCCCATCTTGATCTCAATCTCTGCGCTCTCCTGCCACTCTCCCGTCAGGTCAAGCATGATGTCACCGACTCCACCCTCAAACGATAGGTGCCGGAAGTGAGCGTTCCCCAGCTTTCTGGCCTCGAATTCCGCCGCGCCGACCTCAAACACCATCTCGTTCAGCGTTTCCGGATTAGGTGTGTCGAACCGAATGCTCGTTTCAGACGCGCCGGTCCGGACAGTCAGACCCGTCAGAGCCGCACCTCCGAGATCCAAGTCCGCCGATACCGCTCCCACTTCAAGAGTCAGGTTCGTCGGCACCTCACGGCTTACGGCGAAGTAGAGCGACCCCGTCTCGTCGAATGCCTCGGAGAGTTCATCAAAATCCACATCGAATTCATCGACACCGAACTTCAAGTATGCACGTCCGCCTTTGACAGTCCACTCCCGGAGTGGCTCGAACTGAGCCGCGTCGTACCGCAGCCGCGCATCGTAGAGCAGCCCTTTGCTCGCCGTTGTGATCGTGATTTCGCCCATCCCGTAATGAATCTCCGCTTCGATGGCCTGGACGGATCCCACCTGTCTGGCCGACCGAACTTCAATCCAATCATGCTCCTGGACAGCCAGAGCCGCCGAAGGGAGGCTTGCCGACATGGCCCAGAGAATCCCGAGCGCAGCACCGACCCTAGACATCGGAGCCACTGGCCTTCGCGGTCTCGAACGAGTCATCCGCGTCATATCCCCCGGGAACGACCTTTCGCTGGCCCGCCCGCGTGAGGATGATCGCGCCGAAGCCGCCAGTAATAGCGACCCATGTAATCACCCAAGCGGCGAAGATAATCAGCCCCCGAATCGGACTCACAAGGCCGCCGAGCAGATACAGCGCGGAGCCGACCGCAAATGGTGCAATCAACGCCGCCAGGCCCGAGATGACGTAGTAGAACGAGTTCGGCCGCTCGGGCCGGAACCGGCGCATCACGTTGACATCGCGGTTGTATAGAATTTCCCCGGCCGCATGCGCTACGGCCAGATAGGCCAACGGAATCGAAAGGGCGATCGCCAGGAGATAGAACGGGATGGCGAGCCAGGTCACGATTCCGACCACCAGCACGAGCAGAATCGGAAGGCTCAGCAGCATTCCGCCTAGTCCCACACCGAAGCTCCGCCCGAAGTCCGTGCGCACGACATCTGCGATGGTCTCGAGCCGCTTGCGTGAGAAGTACACGACCCCGAAGCCCAGGGCGCTCAGTCCGAGAAACCAAATCAAGGCTCCCAGAACTCCTCCCACCGTATGGCCTATGTTGTGTCCGATGTGCCCGAAGAAGCCGCTCGGGCCGTTGTGTCCTCTTCCGACGCGCAGGTCGCGCCGTATCTCGTCGCGCAGGGCGTGCGCTTCCGCCCGCATCTCGTCCGCGTCGGCGCGAAGCTCATCGGCCAACGGAGCAAAGTCTGCCACGAATCCCTCCGCGAACGATAGTGCCAGCATCTCGCCCAACACTTCGCCGCCGAGATGCTCCACGTCGCCGCCTACCGTGACGAGGTCGCCTTCGATCACCGCGTTGGGGAGTAGCTCCAGGGTGCCGTCAAGGACGAGCACGTCTCCCAGAACGGTTCCATCCAGAGAGAGGTCTCCGTCGAGAAGGGCCAGATTGCCCTGAATGACCTGCTCGGCCGCAATCACGTAGTCGTCATGGATCAGAAGCGCCAGATTCTCATTGGCCGCCTCGGCATCCAGGTCGAGCCGCCTGAGTGCGCCCCGCAGTTGATCCAAGTTCAGCGTCAGAGCATCGAGGTCCAGCATGCCGGGCGCGATGGTGAGAGGCTCTCCTCCCGCGCCCAGCACACTCGCGGCCTCGGGAACGCCCGCGGCATCGGCCGCCTGAGCGGCTTGGTCGCCGGCTTCGGCCTGCAGCAAGTTGGCCAGCGTCTCTGAGAGTTGGTTACCGGCGGCCTGATCGGAAGAGCTCCACTCAGGAGCGCTATTCAGCCAGTCCTGAACGCTGCTCGTCAGCGCCGTGTTGCCGAGGAGGCCCGGGCTTCGCAGCAGCTCCCTCCAGGCGTTATCCAGCTGGCCACCGGTCTCGTAGGTGCCCAGGGCAGTCCCATCGATTTGCAGCTCACCAGCCCGAAGCTCGATCAGCCTGATGTCTCCGTCCGCCAGCTCTACCTCCAGCGAAGCGCGGTCAGATGTAAGACTCACCGATCGTGCGCTAAGTGTAATGTCCTGTGCTCCGGCGGCTGCCGGCGCCAGCGTAACGAGCGCAACTGCCGCAGCTCCGAGTGTCGTCACCCACCTCATCATCATCACCCCTCGTTTATTCATCGTGTCCACTGTGTCGTTCATCGGGCATGTGTCAGTTGTGCTGCCGGTTCGCTTATCAAACGCCGTGTGACGCTCAGCGATCCGACCCCCATCAATGTCAATGTGGCCAGACCGGCGACTGCCGATCCTACGGTCACCTGACTTCCCACTTGGTCGAACGCAGACGCGAGTCCGGACTGGTAGAGCCACTGCGCTCCGTTGAGTGCGGCCCCGGCAAGCCTGGCCACAGTGCGCTCTGCCACAAAACCGACCAGCCCCGAAGGACTTGCCTGTGGGAACCGGGCTGCCCAGGTCAAAAGGACTCCTGCTGTCACCGTTACACCTGCAGCAGATCCGCTGACCACGAGCCAGTGCGCCCGAAGCGTCTGTATGGCCCTCGTGCGTACCGGAACCGGAGCGGGCGCGGGAGCCGGAAGCCGTACGCGCGCCATCACTTGGTCTGTGAAACCACGCGCCGGCTCAAATCCGGCCAGGCCCTCCAGAGACCGACTCAGGAGCCGATGTGCCCTCAGTTCGTCGCTGCATTGGGCACACGTGTCCACGTGCGCCATGCGGCGCCGGCCGAGCGGCTTCTCACTGGTGTGAGAGAGGCTCTCGAGTTCTTCCTGTGTCAGGTGTCGTTTGCTCTTAATCATAGTTTCTTGTCCATCTGATTTACCCTACGGTTTCCGGGTTTCAGTAGTTTCACTCCTCATCCTCCCCGGAAAGATGCCCTAAAGACAGCCTCAGCTCTCTCCGGGCGCGGAAGATGTATGTCTTTACGGTACCCAGCGGTATGTCCATGATCTCCGAGATTTCCTCATAAGCCCTGCCTTCCACATGCCGAAGTAGGATCGCGGTACGGTACTCTTCGCGGAGTTCGGCGATGGCGTCCTCCATCTCCCCTGCCAGCTCGAGAGACTCCACCAGCATGTCGGGCAAGTCCTCATGCGACTCCAGGTCGAAGGACGTGGCCTCCTGCCGGTCGGAACTCGTCGCGTCGGGAGATCCGTGGATCGAGACGGTGCGCAGTTCCTTCTTACGCAGGTGATCCACGGTGAGGTTGTAGGCGATCTTGAACAGCCACGACGAGAATTTGTAGGAAGGATCGTACCGGTCCAGATTGTTGAAGGTGCGGACGAAGGCCTCCTGGGAAAGATCTTCAGATAGCTCCCGGTCTCTGACCATTCGGTAGATGAGTGAGAAGACGGGCCGCTGAAATCGCTCTACGAGCTCGCGGGCCGCCCTTTGGTCGCCGTTCCTGCAAAGGCGAACCAGATCCTGGTCAGTGCTCTCGGCAAGAGTCACTCGAAGGTGTCTGCCAGCCTCTTTGTTCTAATCTGAATGGTGTACAGAACCCGGTAAAGTCGCGTTGCTGTTCCGCTGGGGCCACCGTAACGTTGCGGTCATGTCGATCAACTCCCTGTCCCAATTCATTGACCTACTGGACCGCGCGGGCGAGATCGTACGTGTTTCGCGGCCCGTACGGGTAGAGCTCGAGATTACTGAGATCGCGGACCGGTGCATGAAAAGCGCCGGAGGCGGCCCCGGGCT
>JAZDDE010000243.1:0-3081 GCA_036679495.1 Gemmatimonadota bacterium
GGCGAGGATCGCCTGCCGCCCCTTCGGCCCCCGCATCCGGCCTTCCGCTGGGACTGGAACTGTGGAACCATCAGCGCTGAATCGCGTCCCAATAGGGGTTAGGATCGGACGCTGGCTCTCTCGAGCTGGATCAGGGCGCGGAGAGTCCCGGCTCATCCGAGGGCCCCCGGGGAGAATCCGATGGAATCTCCTGTGAGTGGCCCGTCAACCCGGAGGCCAGCGCGAGACTGCATGGTGTGCAGCACGCCGCTGTCTGGCTTGTACGGGGGCCTGGCGCGGCTCGGTGGTGTTCGCCGCAGCCGGCAGAACCCCAACGTGTGCAACCGGTGCAACGGGCACATCGAGGAGGGGAGCATCGTCGAGCTGTCCGTTCTCTTTGCCGACCTGACCGGCTACACGCGGCTGACGCACGATCTCGGGCCGGAGCAGACGCACCGGATTCTCGACGGTTTCCGCCGCATGGCGAGGGACGTGGTTCTGAAGTGGGATGGCTCCGTGGCGCAGTTCGTCGGCGACGAGGTCATGGCCTACTTCAACGTGCCGCTGCGCCGCGCCGACTTCATCGCTCGCGCCGTTGGCGCGGCGTCGGAGCTGCAGGTGGGCATGGGCGAGCTGTCCAGCCGCTTCGGCGAGCAGCTCGAGCTCACTGTCGGCATCGCGGTCGGGCACGCCCGAGTGGGTTCAGACGATGTGAAGGACCATATGGCCATCGGCGACGTCGTGAATCGCGCGGCGCGACTCGTGGCCCGCGTGGAGCCGGGCGGGATCCTGGTCGACGCGGCCGTGTACGAGGGCGTCGCCGAACAGTACCCGAACGCCCCGCGGCAGCGAGTCCCTCTCAAGGGCTTCGCCGAGCCAGTCGATGCTATCAGCCTGCACGGACAGGGCACGGTGTCGGTGACCGAGCCCAAGACCGAGCGGGGTGCTCGCCCGCTGCGCGCGGCGATGTTGCTCGCTGCGATCGTCGGAGCGCCGTGCGCCGGTATCCTGCTGCTGAATCCGCTCACCATCGCGGCGGGCCTCGGAGCGGTCGTGACGGCCGGTGCAGCGGCATTTTTCGATCAGTCGCCCGTGCGCGTGCCGCTGCTGACCCTGGCGACAGCGGCCGCACTCGCGAACCTGGTGGCCCTACGCCGGAGCTCATCAAGGGCCCGACGGCAAAACGGCAATGGTGGGGCGGGACCGACGCGGCTGGAGAGGCGTCGGATTCGGCTGGGCGTCCTTCTCTCCGTGGTGGCACTCGCGGCGGTGACCAGCGAGCTCATCGCCCACGCCGTGATGCACTGATCCCACCAGCGAAGCGGTACCCGCTTGAACCATTAGCTTTTTGAGTCGAGGTATTCGCGCTGCGCAACCGCGTTCTTGAAGCGCACCAGATCTTGAACCCCTGTGCGGCGAAGACGCTAAATCCTTGGGCAGCGAAGACGCTGAATCCGTGCGCGGAGAAGACACTCAATCCCTGCGCCGCGAAGACGCCCTCGAAGACCGGGCTCCTGGTCCGCCAGCATCCCCACGGTCGGCCCCTCAGGTCAGAGCCTCGCTTGGGTGCTGCGGTTCGGATGCGCTGGACAGACGGACGTCTTTTCCCCGAGCCAGATGGCAGAGCCGATCACCAGGATGTCCGAGTCGATGACCTTCTTCAGGATCTCGGGCCAGTCGTCCCGCTCCCAGCCGTGCTCCGTCATGTCCGGCCAGACGCCATACGCGATCTCGTACCGGCTCCGTCCGCCCACACCCGCCCTGTTCTCTATCCCCGGATGGAGTTTTCAGCCCGCGCTGTGTCGGAATTGTGACGGTGGCTGAGCCGATCTGAGCCAGTTTGCGGAGCGAAAGTCCGCAAGTTACCGGCGTTATTAGGTACAGCAGTGGACTTTTAATCCATCGGTCAGGGGTTCGAGTCCCCTCGGGCCTACCAGTACTTTCGAGGGGTTAGCCGGGTCGCGTCAGCCGGCACCCGGAAGTTAACCCGGAACTAACGCCCACTAGTGTCGATTCCTGCGCCGGTCTGGCCCTGATCGTTTGCCCCGTCCGGGAGCAGCAGGCGGTTAGGTAGCCTGCCTAGGGGCCTCGAGGAGTAGATGAAATTGCGGCATTACAGCAGTTCATCACTCATCACGGGACCGAGCACAGCGCCGCGATCCGCGCGGGGCTGGAGAGGCTGCGGAAGCGGGGGCACAACGTTGCCGTCACTGAGCTCGCACGCAAGCTCATCGTACTGATCTGGTACCTGCTCCGAAACCAGCTGCCGTACCGTTACGCCGCTCCGCAAACAACCCAGCGCAAGCTTCGCGCCGCCACGCCTGGCAGAAAAGCTGCCCGCCGCGACAGCACCCCGATCTCCCTCGATACCGTGTACGATGAAGCACACCTACCGCCGCTTGAGCCAGCGTCCGCAGCCGAACGACGTGCTGCGGCCCGGAATCGTCGCGCCATGGCCCGACTCCAGAAAGCCAACCCCACTAAGGATTCACCGCAGTTGACACACTCATAGATAGTATATTGACGCCTGAACTGCACTCCTGATCGGCAAAGGATCCATGACACTTCCAGCCTGACGCCCATAAGCCTATAGGCTCAACTGTCTCGTTCTTTCTCCCAATCAAGTCTGCGTTCTCCTCTCAGTCCCAAATAGCTGGGAGGGATGTATGTCGCTTGGAATCGCGTCGTCGGATGGCCCGAGTCGGATTTCGGCGAATGCCGCGTCTCACGCATCAAGAGGGACGCGATGGGGATAATCGATTGAGTAAGAAACTGTACGTAGGGAACCTCCCGTTTTCGGCGACCGAGGCCGATCTCCGGGAGCTGTTTGAGGCACATGGCTCCGTCGAGTCGATCAATGTGATCACCGACCGGGAGACGGGACGCCCAAGAGGCTTCGCTTTTGTCGAGATGAACGATGCGGCGGCTGCATCCAAGGCGATGCAAGCACTGGATGGTCGAGACCATGGCGGTCGAAACCTGAAAGTGAATGAGGCGAACGAGCGCCCCGCCCGCAGCGGCGGCGGTGGTGGCGGCTACGGCGGCGGCAGGGGAGGCTACTAGGCACCAACCTGATCTGCTGAATGCCCGAGCGGAGGCGGT
>JAZDDE010000244.1:0-4336 GCA_036679495.1 Gemmatimonadota bacterium
TACCCCACGAGTCCCACAAGGATCCCGCCCGCAATGCGAAACGCGGGAAGAGTGATGCCAAACAAGTCAAATATCTGACGACCAAGAATCGTGAACAGCGCGACGATTACAAACGCAAGAAGAACAGAGCGCAGCGCGACTCCCCGCCGCGTGCGGGCATCAAGGTCTTCGGTGAGTCCCATGAAGAGGGGTGCATTCGCAATCGGGTTCATAACTGCGAAGAAGGCCATGAAGACGGTCGTGAAGTGGCTAGCCGCGTCGTCCATTCGCTCAGCCGTATAACGGACCAGGCATCAGCGGCGTTGAAGGGCGCCACCGAGTGCGCTGGACCTGAAAAGGTTAGTGCCAAACAGTACAGCAGAAATTGGAACGAAGCCCTTCAACGTCCGATTGCATGCCGTTGTTGGGCGGCGCTTCGCGGCGACACCGGGCTCGCACATGGCGGCTGCGCCGTTCAGGCGGCGCTCAGTTTCGCCGGAGAGACGACGAAGATCGACCGGCCGCACTCCGACTCAATTGAATCAGGTAGCTCGGTATTGATGATTACGCCGTCGGAGTGGGGCTCAACGACCGTGCAACGCATCTCGCCCACGCACGGATACTCACTTGACGGCCCGAGGTCGTCGGATGTCACGATCGGGACCTTATCGACGAAGACGAACCTCGAGCCGCGTGCGTCGGTGAGCGCGAACTCGACGAAACCCGGGTAGGAGTCGTCGGTGCCTTCAATGAAGCGGGTGATCTCAACTTCAACCACCGTCATGGCTCGCGCCGCCCAACGGATCGGGCTTCAGCTGCGACAGACAGCGCTGACCGTCAGCGCCACGCCACAGAAGTCCCGGCGCCAGAAGGCTACCGAACTCGGGAACGCCCAGCTGTCTGTTGTCAGCTGCAAGCCCTTGTTGGGCGGCGTATGGCTCGTGGTCGGAGTTTCGAGGACAGCCGGTCGAACCCTTACGGATCGAGGATTGGAAGCAGGCTCTTCGCAGGCAAGCCAGCTTGCCGGGCCATTTCATTGCGCCGGGACTCGAAGAGGTACCGCTGCACGGACGCTCGAGCTTTCGGCGAGAACCAGTAGAGAGGAAAGATCACGATTGCTACGACCAAGGCAATCGGCCCGAGTCGAGTTGAGTCGCTGTCGAGCCATGGACCAGCGAGCACGAGTACCACCATGCCAGCGCTCATCCAGAGGTAATCCGATCGGAGAACCTTCCATCGGCACCGGACGCACAGCTGGACTTCTGCGTTCGCTACGGAATGCGGTCGGAGGCGGGATGGCGTCTGTAGGAAGCCCGGTTGACGCGGCGCGGCCGCAACTCTGTACTTCTTCACGCGGGCAACGAGATGACACTCATCGCATCGGTCAACTTGAGCTTCCATCCCCGCTACGCCGCCCAACGGATCGGGCTTCAGCTGCAACAGACAGCGCTGACCATCAACGCCGTTCCAAAGAGTCCCGACGCCAGAATGCTACCGAATTCACGAACGCCCAGCTGTCTGTTGTCAGTTGCAAGCCCTTGTTAGCCCGCAACCGATCAACGACGGGAGGCAACGAGCCGAGCCGCCGAACCTCGAGAGGCCACGAGGATAACCCCAAGTACGAGTCTCCCGAATGGCTGAAGCCAGGGGCCCACGGCGTAGGGCGCTCGAGGTTCGTTGAGCATTTCCTGCCTCGCATCCAGGACCGTAAGCTGAAACGAGAGCGAAGCGAGGTCGACCAGCGCAAGACCGACTAGGAGAATCCCCGCGACACCGATGAGGCTCTCGGCGAAGCCGGCGATTCCCGAGGGCGGTGCCGTCGTTGCTGATGACATGAGAAGTCGGCTTGCCGAACCACTCAGTACCACCAAGAGTGCACCGTACAAGATGGGAAGCGAGACACGCCCGAGGAGTAGCCACCCCTCAGTGGGGCCAGATGTCAGCACATCGTTGAGCTCGAGGGCTGCTGGGATCCAGACCAGACCTTGGCCGATGCTGTATACGCCAGCGACCACAAGAAGCGCTCGCAGGAAGTCTTGACCATGCATCGCAAGGCCTCCGACGTTGCGGACTAACGGATCGGCGATAAGCGGCGTTGAATAGCGCTGCCGAGGTCGCCAAACCTGAAAAGGTTGTTGCCAGACGGTACAGCGGTCACTTGAACCCCGCTATTCAACGTCCGTCTTCATCGCCTTGTTAGACGTCACCCTGTGCTTCGCTGGACTCGGACTTCACGAAGGTGGCCGTGTAGTTCCACGGTTGGCCCCAGCGATGCTGAAACTTGAAACCTTGGGGTTCGACGAGACCTCGCAGCGTTGCGAAACGAATCAGATCGGGATCGGGAATGGACTCATGAAAAGCCAACGTACCTGTGGGACGCAGGACGCGGTGCAACGACCGAAGGCAGCGCTCTTGGTCTGGCACTTCGCCGAGGACACTCGACAGGAAGGCCACATCGAAATGGCTGTCAGGGAAGGAAAGATCCTCGCTGGCGTTACCGGTCGTGTAGCCGATATTTTGATGACCACCCGACCGAAGTTTCCGCTCAGCCTTGGCGAGCATTTCAGGCTGTAGATCGAACAGTTCTAGGCGGCCGCGCGGAACCCGGGCAGCCAGAGCGAGACTGAAGTAGCCAGACCCCGGGCCAAGCTCCAAGATCCGGCTTGAGTCCGACAGAGGCAATCGCTCGGCCAGCGTCTCAGGCGCGAGAACTAGACGCCTGAGCGGGTTGTCGATGAGCCACGAGAACTGGTGTGGAAACACGCCCCGAGCCCAGAGCGCCCTTGCCATGTTCCCATGCTCTGATTTCGTCCCCACGTTCTCCTCGGGAATCGGTTGGTGCCGTCTAACGGATATGCGGTTCAGCTGCGCGCAGCAGCGCTGACCGCCAGCGCTGGGGCACGGCGCCCGCCGCCAGAACGGTACCACGGATCGGTTGGAACGAGCTGGTGGGCGTCAGCTGCAACCGCTTGTTAGGCGGAGGCCGGCTGAAGCAGTAGTAAACGACGTCTTAGACGACGCGGTTCGGTGGCTCGTCTTCGGGAGGCGAGAGGCCCATCGCCCGGAGCCGTCGCGATGCGTACAGGCTACCCAGCTTGGGCGAGAAGTGTCCGAGAACCAAGAGGACGGCACCCCACGCGATATTGAGTGACAAGGGAGCCAACGAAGCCAGAATCGCAGCACTCGCGAAGAGGACAGCCCAGCCGGAGGTTAGGAGCATGTTGGTCTCGCGAAATAGATCCGTGGACCAGACCTCCGGAGGATTGTGTCGGCGCGCGACGATCATGGTCCAAGGACGCCGAACGACGACCGAGGCCAGCGAAGCGAAAGCGAGAAGACCGAAGATCCAGCTTCCGAGGTGCATGGGGTTCCTCGCGCCGCCTAACGGATCGGCGATAAGCGGCGTTGAATGGCGCCGCCGTGGTCGCCCAGCCTGAAAATGTTGTTGCCAGATGGTACAGCGGGAAATTGAACCGAGCTATTCAACGTCCGACTTCATCGCCTTGTTATACGGCGGTTCGCGGCGAGCTACGAATCGAGTGCCTGAGACAGTTCAGAATAGGTGGCCCAGAGGCGGACTCGGTATGCCGCGCGCAATGGTGCGTAGGCCGTTGCTACCCAGATTGTCGCGAGAATCACGCCCCACACGAGGTGGCCGTTCAACAACGAGATGCCGGCGAACCAGGCGGGAACCGTGCATAACGCGTACGCGACTGCGAGAACGAGATCGTTCGGACTCGGCTCGGATGGCGGCGAGCCATTTAGGCAGCAACTGTTGGCGCGGTGATTCGCAGCAACGAACAGAATGGTGATGGGAAGAAAGAATGCGAGGCCGAAACCTGCGAAGATTGCCGCCAGTGAATGTGACCCGCTAAGTCCGAACGCCGCGCCGTACACGAGACCGCCGCCCAGCGCGGTGCCCGCAAGGAGTGCTGCTGTCGCGACGACCAGGTTCTTCCGGGCGGTCTCCGATGTGCTTGGAGTGCGCATACGCCTCCGCTTCGCGAGTGACATCTCGGCGCCGAAGCTCGCTCACGCCGTATAACAGATCGGGCGCTCAGCTGCGAGCCACAGCGCCTCCGCGGCTCGATCGAAGCGCCCAAGTTCGATGCCAGACTCTACCAAAGGTGGATTGGAACGAGCTGTGGCTCGTCAGCTGCAGCGCCTTGTTAGACGGCTGACCCGACTAGCTCGCGCAGGCATCGGATACCTGAGAACACGAGACCGTCATCGCTGAACCATCGACTCGCTGCCCTCGGCACGCGCACCCATCCTGGCGGCGGCGGAATCGAGGGCGTCGCTTACCGACAGCAGTTGCGTGGCCTTGGCGAGACCGTACTCGGGCATGTTGTTGTAG
>JAZDDE010000245.1:0-8690 GCA_036679495.1 Gemmatimonadota bacterium
TAGCCGGATATTCTGTTCCAAAATCCGGTGTTCCGGCTATTGTATGGGAACGTAGCGTGGGAAAGCAAGGTATGCCGGTGGTAACGTCAGACGAGATGTGGAAAACACGAGGGGGAATCATTGGGCACACGATTCTGCGAGCCCGGGCCAAATGAGTCATAAGAGGGCGGCGACTTGGGGGGCGATACTGATCGCGGGCTCTGTGCTGTCGCTGGCTCCTTTTGTGGCAAACGAGGCGCTGGCCCAGGCACGGAAGACTGTGTTTGCGGGCATCGTATACTCCGGGGGGAGCGGGGAGCCGCTCGAAGGCGCCCAGGTGATCATGCTAGGCTCGGGACGCTCGGCCCTCACCGATGTTTCTGGCTATTTCCGTATCGAAGACCTCAACCCGGGAACGGACTCGGTCGAGGTCCGCTACCTGGGATACGAGCGCAATCATGAAGTGATCGTCATCACCGGCCAGCGCCTGACACAGGCTGTGTTCCTGCTGACCCCAAGCGTGCTGGAATTGGCTGAACTCCGGGTCGAGGTGGAGCCGCTGCGCGCCGCGGGAAAGCTGGCCCGATTCGAAGAGCGCCGGAACCGCGGGTTCGGGCATTTCTTGGGGCCCATGGACATCGAGCGTATCGCCCCGCAGCGAACGGCCGACGTGCTGCGGAGAATCCCTGGCCTGATCGTGACGTCTGTCCGTCTGGGTCGGTCGACCATCAAGATCGGCCGGGGCCTCTCCTCTTGTAGCCCCATCGTGTACCTCGACGGAATGGCCATGCCGGCGTTCGAGTTTGACGATATCTCGCCGCAGGATCTGATGGCGGTAGAGGTCTACTCGGGTGCGGAGTCATCGCCGTCTGGACGAAAGAGTAGCCGGACCGGGCTTTCGCGCTGCCGGCCACTCGCCGATCAGGCTAGCCCGGTCTCCCGAACACACCGCGCATTCGCTCCAGAGCTGCGGAGACCGTGCGGGCGGATGACGCGAACTGGTGGCCTAGTTCGCGCTCGTTCACGCCTGGCAGCGGAATCTCGAACGTGAAGTGGATCGACACTCCGGCGGGCCTGACCCGGGACGTGTCCGCCCATCCTTCCGTGGCGTCGAGTGCACCCTCGATATGCACCTCTACAGTGTCGCTGTCCGTACCTATGTCCTGGGCCATTTGCGCCAGCATCCCGGCAAGCCGCTCGTTGGCCTGAGAGTCAGCGTCCCGCTCGTCCAGCCATAACGTGGGCGGAGCGATGTCGAGGTTCAGGTAGCCCAGCAGGGATTCAGGGTGAAACTGGAGATCCAGGCCTAGCGGAGCCTCGGGAAGCGCCCCCAGGAGCGGGTCGGCCTCCTCCTGGTACGGACCACTGATGGCCAGATAGGTGGCGATACCGTCCGCGCCCAGATTGGCCCCGGCTAGGGCGACTTCGTCCAGGAGAAGCTCGACCACTGCGGACGGAGCGTGTAGGGCCTCGACGGCGCCCGACTCCATGATGTCCAGTTCGGACTGGTCGAACGCCAGGCAACGGAAGAACCACGAAGAGGGCTCCTGCCGTCCCTCGAACAGGTCGCGGACTCCGAGGCCCTGGTGTCGAAGCGCGCCCAGAAGGGTGGCGCCGATCTGGTGCCGAGTGAGCTGAGCCAAGCCGCTCGGTCCTTCCCTACCGGCTGATCATGATGTGGGCCCACGGCGTGCCCGGAAGCATGAGCCATGGCGTGTTGCCTTCGGGCCGGGCCGGGAGGCCTAACTCATCCAGCTTGGCATTGGGCACATACACGACGGCTAGCCGCCGCGCTCCGGCGGCGTGCCCGGTTGCAGCGTCGAACGTCCCTTCATCGGCCGTGATCGAAAACAGCATCGCCCGATCAGGCATGGTCAGATTGCCGCTGGCGAGGGCCGCGTATCGTGCACTCTGTATCTCCTCGCGGCTCTTCCCGGAGGCGCGGGCGCGGCGTCCGATGGCCATGAAGGGATCCAGATCCTGATGGTAGCATGCCACGTGGAACCCGTCGCGGGCAGGATCGTCAGCCAGGCAAATCAGGGTGTTGCTTCCCTCACGAAGCACCGTCAGCGCGTCGTCCGGGCGGTCCGTACCGCCGTAGCCGAGTACAGTTGCGCCGGCCTGCAGCGGATTCGGCGCCGCCGCCACGGCTTCCGCAATCTGCTCCGCGGCCGGCTTCTCCGACCCGACGCTCTGGGCGCCCACGCAGGCTGGCAACACGAATGCGGCGGCTAGCCACACGGAACTGGCCGTGGCTCTCAGTCTGTTGATCGCGGCTATCGACACAAACACCTCTGGAGATCGGGTTGCTGGCTCGGCTGCAAGGCACCCGTGCAGGGTGACGCGGCGCAAGCGCGGTTTTCAATTGTATGCGCTGGAAGTAGGAAAGTGTCAAGCGAACGGGCAGCGGACTACCTTCTGGCGCGACCACCTGTTAGGCTGGCCGCGGCGCTAGCCCACCCTGGGCGTCCTCAGGCGCAAATTCAGCAGCAAACGTTGGCACAAGCGACTCAGGCTGAATCAAGCGGACCGGAGAGCATCGATGCGAGTGGCCGTACCTACAGAGCTAGCGCAGGGCGAAACGCGGGTGGCCATCACTCCGTCCGCAGCCGGCCGGCTGATCGCGGCCGGCACAGAGGTCGTGGTCGAGAGCGGCGCAGGAGCCTCCGCAGCCTTCAGCGACGCCGAATACCGCGACGCCGGCGCAACAATCGCACCGGATGCCGATTCGCTCTTCGCCGGATCGGACGTGGTAGTCCAGGTCGTGGGACCGCGACCCGGGATGGCGGCGGACATCGAGCGCCTTCCGAAAGGAGCCGTTCTGATCTCGTTTCTGAAGCCCGGAGGCGAGCCCGAAGTCATGTCATCCCTGGCCGAGAGAGGCGTTACGGCGCTGGCCATGGAACTGATGCCCCGCACTACGGTTGCTCAGCGCATGGACGCTTTATCCGCGATGGCCACCGTAGCCGGCTATTCGGCAGTACTCCGCGGTTCCGTGGCGATGAACAAGTTTCTTCCTATGCTCACGACAGCCGCCGGTACGATCGCACCGGCCAAGGTTTTGGTGATCGGTGCGGGAGTCGCGGGACTCCAGGCCATAGCCACCGCTCGCCGGCTGGGAGGCGTGGTTGAGGCGTTTGACATCAGGCCTGCTGCCAAAGAGCAGGTCGAGAGCCTCGGTGCCCGGTTCGTGGAATGGGATGCCGAGGAGGAGGCGGACCTGGAGACGGAAGGCGGCTACGCGGCTGAGGTTACCGCCGACGAACAGGAACGGGAGCAGCAGCTCCTGGCCAAGCACGTGGCCGGCGGGGATCTGGTCGTTACGACGGCGGCCGTGCCGGGCCGCGCCGCTCCCCGACTGATCTCCGCGGACATGGTGGCGGCCATGCGGCCAGGATCTGTGATCGTGGATCTGGCGGCGGCAACGGGCGGCAACTGCGAACTGACCGTGCCCGGAGAGACCGTTGAGCGCGAGGGCGTGAAGATCCTCGGCCCGCTGGACCTGGCCACCGCCCTCCCGGTTCACGCGAGCGAAATGTACGCCCGGACGGTATCCGCGCTGCTCAAGCACCTGGCCCCTGATGGAGACCTGACGATCGACCTCGAGGACGAGATCACCACCGCGACGTGCGTTACCCACATGGGCACTGTGAGGTGGGGACAGTGAGTGGCCGACAAGTGCGGTGCACCCTATGACCGGGACGCTCCTCGTCAGTGTGTATGTCTTCGTACTCGCCATGTTCACCGGGTTCGAGCTCATCACGAAGGTGCCCCCTACCCTTCATACGCCCCTGATGTCCGGAGCCAACGCGATCTCCGGAATCTCGATCGTGGGGGCTCTGCTGATTGCCGGGACGGGCCAGTCCACCGCTCTGACGGTGATTGGCTTCGTGGCTGTGGTCCTGGCCACGATCAATGTGGTGGGCGGATTCCTAGTAACCGACCGGATGCTGCAGATGTTCAAGCGGCGAACCGAACCCCAGCCGGGAACGGGCGGCGAGGGCGCTGACGCCGGATGAGCGAAGCTACGGTCGCCCAGGTCATACAGATCGCATACCTGCTATCCGCCGTGCTCTTCATCCTGGGAATCAAGCGTCTTGGCTCCCCTGACACGGCGCGGGGCGGGAACCAGCTGGCGGCCGCTGCCATGCTGCTCGCGGTAGTGGCCACGCTCGTCGACCAGTCCATTCTCAGCTACAGCTGGATCATCGCGGGGCTGGCTGCCGGAGGTCTGGTCGGGCTGCTGATGGCAAGGCTTGTTCAGATGACGGCCATGCCTCAGATGGTAGCCGTTTTTAACGGGTTCGGGGGAGCCGCGTCCGGACTCGTCGCCACGGCGGAGTACCTGCGCTACGTGGCAGCCAGTGGCGGCGCGGCGATGCCGCTGGATGCCGGCATCTCGATCGCAGCGGGCACGCTGATCGGCGCGGTCACCTTCTCTGGCTCCATGATCGCGTTCGGCAAGCTGCAGGGCGTGGTATCGGAGAAAGCCATTTCTTTCCCGCTCCAGAGGATCTTCAACGCCGTTCTCGCGGCGGGAATCCTTGCCGTATCGGTCTTGATCGTGATCGGGGCGCCAAGCCGGGACTTGTATCTGGCGCTATCGGCGGCGGCTCTGTTGCTCGGAGTCCTACTCGTCATTCCGATCGGCGGCGCGGACATGCCGGTCGTCGTCTCGCTCCTCAACTCGTACTCGGGCCTAGCAGCTGCAGCAGCGGGCTTCGTTTTGAGCAACAACGTCCTCATCATCAGCGGCGCGCTGGTCGGGGCCTCGGGGCTGATTCTTACCCGGATCATGTGCAAGGCCATGAACCGATCGCTCGCCAATGTGCTGTTCGGGGCCTTCGGAGCCGCGGCGGGCGGCGGAAGCGGTGCAAAGCCGGGCGAGAAGAGAACCAAGGCCGATGTGAACGCCGTGGAGGCAGAAGACGCCGCCATGCTGCTGGCGTACGCAAGAACGGTCGTCATCGTCCCCGGCTACGGGCTGGCTGTGGCCCAGGCCCAGCACAGGATCCGCGAATTGGCCGATCTCCTCAGCAAGCGGGGGGTCCAGGTCAAGTATGCGATCCACCCGGTGGCCGGCCGCATGCCCGGACATATGAACGTGCTGCTTGCCGAGGCCAACGTGCCCTATACGCAGCTGTATGAGATGGACGATATCAATCCCGAACTCCCCGGCACCGATGTGACGGTCGTAGTGGGCGCCAATGATGTGGTGAACCCTGCGGCGCGGGACGAGCCTGAGAGCCCGATCGCAGGCATGCCGATCATCGAAGTTGACCGGGCGGCCCACTGCCTGGTGATGAAACGGAGTCTCAGCCCCGGTTTTGCCGGCATCGACAATGAGCTGTTCTATCGGCAGCAGACGATGATGCTGTTCGGAGACGCGGCCGACTCGATTGGCCGACTCATCGAAGAGGTGCGGCAGCTGTAGACGACGGCTACGCGATCTGGAACTCCGGGCTGGCCAGTCCCAGCGCGAACAGATTGTCTGGATCCGTCTGCCAGCCGACCAGGTTCAACCGGGCCTTCCGGAAAAGATCTTCGACGGACTCACGAGTGTACTTGTGGCTCAGCTCGGTACGCACCGTCTCCCCCTTGGCAAATTCTACCTCCAGCTCGATTTCCGGGAGGGAAATGCGCTGGGCGCGACGCGAGACCAGATGCATCTCAATCCGGCGATCGTCTGCGTTGTACAGGGCCAGGTGTTGAAAGCCGTGGAGATCAAAATCCGCTCCGAGTTCACGATTCAGAACGCGAAGCATATTGAGGTTGAACTCGGCCGTGACGCCTGCGGCGTCGTTGTAGGCCGCCTCCAGCATTTCCCGATCCTTGACCAGGTCGAATCCAATCAAGAACCCTTCGCCGGGTGACATTCGGGCAGCCACGCTGCTGAGAAACTCAGACGCGACCTCCGGCTCGAAATTGCCTATCGTGGAGCCCAGGAAGGCCAGCAGTCTGCGCTCCCGAGGGAAAGGCAGCTCGTGAGGGTGCTCAAAGTCACCGATCACTCCCTCTACCAGGAGCCCGGGATAGTCCGCGATGAGCGCCTCCGCCGCGGCCCGCACGGCGTCTTCGCTGACCTCTAGCGGGCCGTATCCGTGCAGAAGACCGGCGTTTTGGAGCGCATCCAGAAGGACACGGGTCTTGTACGAACTCCCCGACCCGAATTCGACCAGAACGCGCGGACGAAGTCGCTCGACCAGGCCTGGCGCACAGCGCTCCAGAATTCGTTTCTCAGTGACCGTTTGGTAGTACTCGGGCTGCTCGGTGATTCGCTCGAAGAGGTCCGATCCTACCGCATCGTAGAAATACTTGGGAGAAAGAGTCTTCGGCGAGGCTGTTAGACCGGCCCGAGCGTCAGCGGCCAGGTCGAACGGAGTGTCCCGGTGCTCCAGCATGTCGAGTAGAACGATGTTCTTGTCTGCCATCAAATGTCCTTCGCCAACCGAATGCCTGATAGGATCTGGCGCCGCTTCGGATAGTCCCAATTGCGGGCGGTGTTCCGTGCCACGCTAGGCCGAGTGGCCCAGGAGCCACCGCGAAGCACGCGGTACTCGTCACCGAAAAACACTTCGGAATACTCGGCGTACGGGAACGGTTCGAATCCCTCGTACCCGCCGAAAGTGCTGGATGTCCACTCCCAGACGTCACCCAGCATTTGTTCGCAACCCAGGGCGCTCGCCCCGCCGGGATACGCTCCTAATGGCGCGACACCGAAGCTCAGTTGGTCCAGATTGGCAAGATCGATGTCAGGCCAGGCGCTCCCCCAAGGATATCTCCTGCTCTGGCCCGTCTCCGGATCCCAGGCCGCCGCCTTTTCCCACTCGACTTCCGAGGGGAGCCGGCAACCTCGATATCGAGCGTACGCCTCTGCCTCGTATCCGCAGACGTGAATCACCGGTTCGTCCAGCCGCAACGCCTCGGTTCCGAGCGACGTGTGGCGAGACCAGCCCGTAGCTTCTGGTTCGTTGGATTCGTCCGGCTGCCAATAGAGTGGCGCCACAAGGCCCTCCTGCTCTTTCCAGGCCCAGCCCTCGTCCGTCCACAGAGCACGGTCTGCATATCCGCCGCCCAGCATGAACTCCAAATAGTCTCCGTTGCTCACCGGGTAGCGCGCTATCTCGAATTCGGCGACCTCGACGGCGTGCCGCGGCCTCTCGTTGTCATACGTAAATCCACCAAGCACCGCACCCAGATCAAACGCTCCGGCAGGTATTCGGATCCTTTCCCGGGCCGCTTCGCCAGATACGGGCACTTCCGGCTCGGGCAGAGACCTACGTTCCGCCGGCTCGTACGGCTCGCTTTGCATGAGCTGTATTGTTTGAAGAATCGTCTCCTGGTGCTGTGCCTCATGCTGCCGAACCATACCGTACACGAATCCGTCCTGGAGCAGGCGGTTGGCGGCGGTCAAGTCGATGGATTCCAACTGGGCCAGGGACGCTTCTCTAATCGCGCGCAGGTGGTCCGCAGCCGCTTGTCCGTCCGGTAAATCCAGAGCGGCACGGTCGGACCGAGGAGTTCGAAATGCGTCGTACGTTTGCTCCAGCCCTGACTCGTTCGTGATTTCGCCCAAACTGTGCACGAGCCACAAGTCCTCGAACGCCGCGATGTGTCCCAGGTCCCACACGATCGGACTCATCAGCGGACTGTGCTGGCGCACGATTGCGTCCGGACTCAGCGGAGCCGTGAGCTGGAGAGTGCGCTCACGCACTGACTCCAGCGCCACACGGATCTTTGCCTTCGGGCCGCCACCCTTGCCGGCCGCCGGTGGCGACGCTGGTTGACTCACACTCACGGGTCGATTCGTTTGCTCAGGCGGGTCTTCTCCTTGTGCGGGCCGGATCCGGACGAACCCACGCCCGAGGTTCGGAACCTACCCGAGGCAACGCGGACCAGCAAAGCCTCGAATATACAGCCGGTACGGGTGTACTACGGTGCGAGAGGCGGAAAAGTTAGAATGAGAGGACGTCGGTTCGACGACACCTCGATCCAGTCACGCCTGAGGAGGGAACTTTGAAGGTATCGGTTGCGGCAATCGCTTTTGCGGCGATGTGGGGTCTCATGTATCCACAAAGGACAGAAGCGCAGGACGCGGTCTCGGGTTTCGAGCTCGCGGGGGACTGGACGGGAAGCCTGTCTGTGCAGGGCATGGAGCTGCCCATCGTGTTTCACTTCCTACCTGGCGAGGCCGGCACCCTATCGGGCAGCATCGACAGCCCGGCCCAAGGAGCTGAGGGAATCCCGATCAGCGAAATTACGGTCAGCGGAGACACGCTCGTGGTGGAAGTGGCGAGTATCGGAGGCCGATACAAAGGGACGTGGGACGGAGAGCGAATTGCGGGCGAATGGAACCAGAGCGGATCATCCCTACCGCTGGACCTGACCCGCGTGATCGAAGGCGAGGCGGCGGCCGGGTTCGTTCGTCCTCAACATCCGGTGGAGCCGTTTCCGTATCAGTCCCGGCAGGTGCAGTTCGACAACGCGGCTGCCGACATTCGGCTGGCTGGGACTCTGACGCTGCCTGCGGACGCAGGCCCGCATCCCGCCGCGATACTGATCTCCGGATCTGGACCACAGGACCGGGACGAGACGATACTCGGCCATAAGCCGTTCCTGGTGCTCGCCGATCACCTCACCAGAATGGGCGTCGCGGTCCTGCGGTTCGACGACCGGGGCGTTGGGCAGTCCTCTGGCGTTTTTTCCACCGC
>JAZDDE010000246.1:0-3905 GCA_036679495.1 Gemmatimonadota bacterium
GACCAAGCCGGGTCGTAGCGCTCGTCCAGCCAGAGGAGCTCGAGATTCTCTCGACAGGCAATAGGGACGGGCACCGGAGCTATCGGTAGGATCTCCTCTCGGCTCTCACCCTGGCGAAAGAGGTCGACCAAGTGGGTGGTTCCTTGCCGGCGCCAGTAGCCGCACAGGTCCTGCCGTTCTTTCTCGAAGAACTCCCAGGAGTTGACCAGGCCGTCGAGATTGACCACCTGGCGGTCGGCAAGAAACGCGATCGTGCCGGAATTCCAAGAGGCGATCCGGGCGGTAGTGGGCAGCTCTTCGACGGTCCATAGCGCCGCGTTGACGAGCGGCCGCCCAGGTCCCTCACGCTCGGCGCGGAAGCGCTCCAAGTTGCCCCCGACCGTTGTCCCGATCAACACGATCGCGAGCGCTCCGAGAACCAGCCTCCGTAGACGGTGCCGCTCGGCGAAACGCTCGGCGAAACGGTCGAGAGCAAAAGCCACGAGCAACGCTCCGACGATCGGCTGGACCAGGTAATACCTCGGAACCAGACTGAGTCCCCGGTGGTACAGAAACACGTAGACGAGAAAGCTCAGTACGCCGTAGCAAGCCCAAGGGACGAGCGACCGGAGTGCCGAGCTCTTGTCGGCTGCGACGCCGACACCCCGCCGCCGCAGGGCTCCCGTACGCCCGAGAAGCCACGCGAAGATGACAGTCAGGCCGAAGGCGAGCGGCCGTAGGTTCGGATGCCCCCAGCCGATCTTCAGCGGTCGCAGCAGCGCCCGTCCTTTCTCCGCTAACCAGCCGTGGTCCAGGTAGAACCGCTCGCCGTGCAGCAAAGTCTCCGACCAGTCGCGCTTGACCTCGGCGCTGATGGGGAGGGCATGACCGAAGTGATAAAGGTTGAAGGAAACATAGGCCAAGGCCGCGATCGCGATCGGCGCGGCGAAACTGGCTAGACGACGCGCGGCCGAGCGGTCGAAGCCCGTGCGTCCGAGGGAGACCAGCATCGCTCCACCGAGGACCGCGGCCAGGAGCCACGCGTCGAGCCGAGCCAGGAACGCCAGGGCGCAACCCGAGCCCAGGAGGAGGAAGGGCACCTCGGATCTGGGCAGCGCAACCCCGAAACGACGCACGTAGAAATGCAGGACGGCGGCGAGGATCAGGGCGTGTAGTGCAACCTCGAGGCCCAAGAGCCACAGGCGATGGGTGAGCTCGACCCAGATCAGAACTGCGATCACCGCGGCAGCCGGGCCGGCGCAAGTCCGGGCCACGCGATATAGCCACAACGCGGTGAGGGCGGCCAAGGCCGCCTGAAGGAGTTTGACGAAAACCAGGGCCTGGAGCGAGTTGGATGCTGCTTGGAAGACTGGCAGCAGGCAAAGGAGCCAGAGAGGGTGATAGCCGTTGGTTGGATGCTCTCCGTCGAAGGTGGAGCCCGCCCCGCCGACAATGTTCTGGGCGATCTTGAGATAATAGAAGCCATCCTCTGCCGTCACTTCGATACCCGCGGCGAGCGGCCAGACGCCGACTCCGAAGGCATAGAGGCACAGAATCAGAGGTAACCACCGGTCGTTGGGGTCTTTAGGCATGGGCTTGGGAACAGCCACGAATGATAGCCGAGCAGCGTCGGGGGACGGCGATGGAGCAGCTCGCCTTACCGCTATCCTCTTCGTTGGATCGCTCCTGCCCGCATTCGTCGGGGTCTGCGCCCTCGTCGCCTCGGGCCGAGCGTACTGGCCACATGCCGCCGCCCTGACCTGGTACGGCCTCCTCGGCATGGGCCTCATGGCGCTGGCGAAGCGCAAGGTTGGTCTCCAGGGCTGGCGCGCCGGCGCATTCCTCGGTCTCTCCACCCTGCACCTCCTGGTCTTGGCGCCGGAGGTCGGTCTCCGATTGGCGGGCTTCCGCTACGAGTCGGGCTTTTGGCAGGGCAGGTCGGACGGGTCTTCGAGATTTGTTCGCCTGGTGGAGAGCGAGAGCCTGTTCTGGACCCTGCCCCGGGACTCGCCCGGGGTCAATCCCCAAGGATTCAGAACGCTGCCGCTGCCGCGGCTCGAGGAGGCCGGATTGGTGAGAGTGGTCTTTCTCGGTGATTCGCTGGCCTATCAAGGGTATCCGGAGATAGCCGCGACTCTGCTCAGTAACCGCGGTGGCGAGCCGCGCTTCGAGATCATCAACATGTCGCTCGCCGGCTACAGCTCCCACCAGGGCCGGGTCGTTGCCGATACCTATGGCGACGCCTTGGCAGCCGATCTGGTGGTCATCGGCTACGCTTGGAACGATCACTGGCTCGACTCGGGCGGCCCCGATGAGAAGCGGGTCGTTCGCCCTGTACCGGCCGTTCGACTCCCTGGGCCGGCTGGGCGGCTGACGACCGCCATTTTTCGCCGGTCGCGCATAGCGCAGGCGGCGCGCTACCTCTTCCGCACTAGATCTGACGAAGCCGACCCCCAGCTCAGGGTCCCGCCCGCTGGCTTCCGGGAGAACCTGGTCTATCTTGGCGACTACTGGCGCAAGCGCCGGGTCGAAGTGATCTTTCTGACGCTCCCCAGCGCGCACGATCGCCTCGGTGTCCCGGACTACCTGGTCGACCAGGGCTTGGCGACTAACAAGGAGACGGTCATCGCCTTGCACCGGACCTACAACCAGATCGTCAGAGAAGTTGCCGTCGAGGGTGGCTGGTCACTGCTCGACCTCGACCGCCAGTTTGCCGCGCTACCGCGTCAGGATCTGGAGCAGATCTTCCTCGCTGACGGCATCCACCTGTCGATCAACGGTCTGGCGCTTGTCGCAGACCGCGTTGCCGCGATTGTCGCCGACCTCGCCAAGTCTCGGATCACCGACGCGCAGCCCGAGGAGCCACTTGACGACACACCGTATGACTAGGCGCCGCAAGCGAGTGTCTGTCTTGCTGGCGATGCTCCTCGGAACGACGCTCTCAGCGATCTTCCTGGAGGCTGGGTTGAGGCTGTGGGCGCCTGTCTGGCTGGATCAGCGCATGCGGGAGCTCAACGCCGGAGAGCCGTTTGAGGCCGGATCGGATCAGCAATGGCCGGCGATCCGAGAGAACGGCTCCTTCCGCCAGTTCGTCCCGGAGGCCTCCTTCATGGTCCGTCACTTCGAATACGAGCATGCCGTGACGATCGACGACCTCGGCGGCCGCGTCACCCCACATCCGTCGGTTTATCAGGAGATCCTCCCGTTCCTGGGCGATTCGTTTACCTTCGGGCTCGGGGTAGACGACTCCGAGACGTTTGTCTCCCTGATCGCTCCGTCTCTGTCGCGAAGAGTGCTCAATCTTGGCGTTCCCGGCAGCGGACTCCACGATCAGCTCAGCATTGTCGAGATGCGTCACGCAAGCCTGGGCTCTCCGGAGCTCTATGTCTTCGTGATGTTCATGGGCAACGACCTGACCGACATCCGCAAACGCCATGCAGTCGCGGCGGCCGCGAATGCCGGCGTGAAGGTGGACGACGGCCAGGGCTGGTTATGGCGGGCCAACGTGTACGTCGTCCGCCATCCGATCCTGAGGAGGATCTATGCCATCCAGTTCCTCCGTCAGAAGGCGCTAGTGCTGGCGAATCGAGAGCCGGGGGGCTTCATGCAACCGGTCTTCCAGGTGATGAGAGAGGACTCGCCCTACCTGGAAGAGTCCCTCGACCACTTGCGCAGGGAGCTCACACGTGCCGCCCGCCTGTCGCGTGCGCTCGGCTTCGACTACGTCTTCATCTTGATTCCGGACGTGCACCAGTTGGACGCCGCCCGGCGGGCCGGCAAGGCTGAATCGTTGGGCCTGAGTCAGGACCAGCTCGATCCAGCGGGGCTCACCGGCGCGATCCGAGGCACGTTGGACGACTTTCAGGTTTCGCATGCCGACCTCAGCCCCTGTCTGGCCACTGCGATGACCGACGGCCTGTTCTACC
>JAZDDE010000247.1:0-6692 GCA_036679495.1 Gemmatimonadota bacterium
GGGCAGGCGAAGGTCGGAAGGACCTGGCCGTCGGCGTCCCAAGGTACGGCACCCCCATCGGATCCGAACCCGGTGCTTCGATTGTGATTCGCAGCCAGTCCCTCTTCGAGGACGGCTTCGAGACCGGCGACACCTCGGCGTGGTCGGTCACGGTGCCGTGACCGGGCAAGCCGATACTCATTCCTGTCTGCTGGTCGTAGCCAATGAGTATCCTGTCGCCGCCTTTCTCAGGTGTCCACCAATCGGGGCCGCCCGAAAGAAGTGCTGCCTAATGAGTGGCACCTCATCCTGCTGGCACCACCCTTTTCGCGCACTGCTCACGAGGTACCTCTGATCGGGCCTCCGCCACTGCTTCGCTCCATTGGAGCCCACTTTCGCCGGCCTCAGTATTCCCCTGACACTTCCCTGCCGCTGGCCACATCGCGCCGTCAACGGTTCTTCGAACAAAAGGGTGCATCCTCTCTCGGGCATCCTCTCTCGGGCTCTCGGGGGTCACGTCACCGAGTTCTCTGCGACTTCAACTCTGTCAAGATCATCGCATCATCTGCCGTCTCGATACCGAACTCCCGGTTTCTCCAGAAGTATTTCGCTCGGTGGGGGTGCTCCCGCCAAGCCTCGGCAACAGCCCTTGGGATTCACGTAGTGCCCTTCACTCGTGATCTCGGCAGCGGTGGCAGTGAAGAGAAGGAAATCGAGAGCAGCCTGATTGGCCTCGAGGTCGACGATCCCGCGAGTTTTCGCGACTCGCGGTGCCCGTGCGCCTGGCATCAGCTGTGAACGTTCCGGTCGTGATGACGCTCTCGTGTAGGTTCGAATTCTATTGGGGACGATCTCCTCGGGAACCTCCAGTCTGGCCTGCGTCATGCCGGCAGGCTCGAAGATGTTCGCCTCTAGATACTGGGCGAACGAGTCGCCGCTTGCCCCTTCCAGCGCGCAACCTAGTAAGACGTACCCGTAACTGCTGTATTGATACTCCTCCCCCTGGCTTTGCGACCAGCGGATCGCCTTTGAAAACGCTCAGCGCGTCATCCAGCGATTCATGACGTCTGGCGCTCAAGAATTCTTCTCGAAAACGCCGGTAGTTGTAGTGCCGGATGCCTCCCAGATGGGAAAGCAAGACGGCCTATTGCGACCGACAACGACGGCAGACCTTCCTGTTTCATCAGTTCCTCGACGAATACAGAGGGGTCCGCCAACGACTGCGTAGCAGACTCTTCTGCCCGGCCCGCACCGACGCACACCGCGCCCACCACCAGAACGCGGATCGCAATGTCCTTCACGCGTCTCATCCAAGGCCCTCCAGTTCATCGACTCGGCGACGGCCGGGTAGCTACGCGCGAGGATATCGGACGCTGCTTTGAAGAAAGGGTGCCTCCCACTTCGCGAAGAGCAGAGAGCAGAGGTGCTGCTCAGAGGTGCCACCCTGCCTATCTCCGCACTTGTCTCCGGCCGATGCAACCGCGGAGCCTCGAGATGGGTAAGGGTAGTGAAGGAAGGGGTGGACTGTCTCCATGACGACTCAAGGATCGCGCGCGTCCGGCCACAGTGTTCGCTGGTGGCCAGCGGCGACGATCCTCGCCCTGGCCACGGTTTTTCTGGCCGTCGTCTGGCTACGAGCAGCGCCGAGCACCCAAGCACGAGTGGTACCCACTCTCAAGGTGATGTTCGTGACCGGCCTGCTACTTGTGCTGTGGGCGCTGCTTTTTTCACGGCTGCCAGGTCGGACACGGTGGGCCATTCTGGTTGCCGTGCTGGCCTGCGGAGCGGTCCTGCGGTCGACGGTCCGCATCACCGGGGTGAGCGGCAACGTGGTGCCGGTATTGGAGTGGCGGTGGGCCGGCAAGAGCGGTCTCGCAGGCACGGGCGAGACGGCTCCTGGCCAGGCCATCGGCCAGGAAATCAGCCAGGAAATCGTGCCGGGCCCCGGCGACTATCCGCAGTTCTATGGACCGCGGCGCGACGCCAGCCTCCCCGGTCCGCGGCTGGCTCGCGACTGGGAGGCCAGTCCGCCGCGCGAGCTTTGGCGCCGCGCCGTCGGAGAGGCTTGGTCTTCCTTCGCCGTCGCAGGCTCGGCCGCGGTGACTCAGGAGCAACGCGCTGATGAGCAAGTGGTGGTCCGCTATGAGCTCGCGACGGGCCGCCAGGTCTGGGCTCACGTCGACTCGGCGGCGTTTTCCACCACAGTCGGCGGCCGGGGTCCACGGGCCACTCCGACCATCGCCGACGGGCAGGTCTACACTCTGGGCGCTACCGGCATCCTCAGCCGTCTGAGACTCGAAACCGGCGAGCTCGTTTGGTCCAGCAACGTTCTCGATGGCCACCCGGGCCGGGTTGCCGACTACGGGATGACGTCGTCGCCGTTGCTGGTGGGGGATCTGGTAGTCGTCCAGATCGCGAGGGTCGACCGTGGGCTGGCGGCCTACTATCGATCCAATGGCGAGCTGGCCTGGCGTGGGGGTGAGGACTCGGGGAGCTACAGCTCGCCCGTGTTGGCTACGATCGCCGGAACGGAGCAGATCCTGATCGTCAACCAGAGGAGCGTCGCCGGCCACCGGCCGGAGACCGGCGAGCTCCTGTGGCGTGAGGCCTGGCCCGAACCCGGCGAGAAGATCACGCCGCCCCTGCTGCTGGGCGACGATCGCTTGTTGGTCTCCGCGGGCTATGGTACCGGCAGCCGGCTGCTCCGCATCCAGTCCGGTCGGGAGGGCTTCGCCGTCGAGGAGCTATGGAAGAGCCGCCGGCTGAAGTCCAAGTTCGCCTCCATGGTCCTCCACGAGGGGATCGTCTACGGGCTCGACGACGGGATACTGACCGCTCTCGAGCCCGATACGGGAGCGCGGCTGTGGAAGCGCGGACGCTACGGTCACGGCCAGCTGGTGCTGGTCGGTGATCTGCTACTCGTCCAGACCGAGAAAGGTGATGTCGTGTTGGTCGAGGCGACGCCCGAAGAGCATCGCGAGCTTGCCCGCCTCGAGGCGCTCGACGGCAAGACCTGGAATCCACCGGCGCTCGCCGGTCGCTACCTGCTGGTGCGAAACAATCGCGAGGCGGCGTGCTACCAGCTGCCGGTCGAGGAATGAGCTGGTCGGCGGCGGGGGAAGCAAGGCAGTCTATTGAAGGAACGAGTGGAGCTTCTAGAACGATTTGCCCAAGGGGACCCCGAGGCGTTCGAGGTCCTCTTTCGCGAGCATCAGCGCGACGTGCACAGCTGGATCTATCGCATCGTCCGGGATCGTGGGGAAGCGGAGGACCTCACCGTCGAGGCATTCATGCGGATCTACCGAGCCCGGGCTCGCTTCGACCCAACCCGGAAATTCGGCCCATGGGCCCGTCGAATCGCCACCAACCTGGCCTTGAATCGCCTTCGCAGCTGGGGTCGGCAGCGGTCACTGACCACCGAGCCGCGGGCGGTCCAGACGGCTAGCGTCATGGAACGGTGGGTGCTTCGCCAGGAGATTGCCTGCGCCTTTGGCGAGCTGTCGCCAAGACTCCGGCTGGTCGCGACCCTGGCGCTGGTCGAGGAGATCCCCTACGGGGAGATCGCCGACGGGCTGGGGTTGTCGAGAGAGGCCGTCAAGTCCCGTGTCTTCCGCGCTGTGCGGCAGCTGCGACAGAGATTGCGCTCGAGGGGGATCAGGCCATGAACCGTCGAAACGATGAACTCGCCCTCGCGGCTCTGGTTCGAGAAGCGCTGCCACCTGTTGGTGAGACGGTGCCGGAAACCGACCTTTGGCCGCGCGCACAACAGCGCCTCGCGGGGGGTCGTCCCCCCGTGAGTGGCCTCGACTGGCTACTGGCGGCGCTGGCAGTTGGTCTCCTCTTCGGCTTTCCCGAGGCTCTGCTGCTGTTGCTCTATCACCTTTGAGAGAGGAGTCGAGACGTGAAGCCCCATCCTTACCTGAGAGCCTACCTGGCGGGCATCGCGGTACCCACTGTTTTCCTGCTGATGGTGTTGAGCGCTCTCGTCGTCGCCCGGCATGTCTTCGAGCTCTCGATCCCCGTCGAGCGGGTCGCGGTCTTTCCCATGGCCTTCGTCCCCAATGCTTGGGGCGTCTGGAACGTGCTCTATGTCGCCCTGGCAGCGAAGAGGCGGCTTCCTTTGGGCCTGCACGGAGCGCTGCTGGCGGTGATCCTGCCCTTCCTGGCCTACGGAATCGCCCGAGCCCTCGGCCACCAGCTTCCGGCCTTCGCGGGCACCCTCTTGGTGGTGGCCGTCTCGGCCGCGATCATCGTCTATTACTTGGCGTGGAAGCATCTCGTGGGTTTCCTCAACGAACTGCTGGGGATTCACGGATGACCTGACGCTTCTCCAGAGTCGATGCCGAGTCTGCAGTTGGGAGCCGATGGCTTAGCGCACCCCCCGAGAGGTGCCACCCTTTTCCGCGAGCGAGTTGCGCTCTCGATCGCCGGCTACACGGAAGACGGAAGGTTGTGATTGTGACGCTGCCCCGACTTGGTGGACTCGTTTTCGCCCCCTTCGGCAAGCCGTTGCTCTTCTTGACCGAGGCCAACGTGAAGCCGTCCGACTGGGACACCGCGATCGGCGAGATCACCGAGCGGATGACCAGGGAATTATCTAGCCTGTCGAGGGGTCTACCTGAACATGCAGCTTCATCGCCTCGACCGCCCTACCCGCCTGCCTCTCGTGCTTGCTCTCGTTCTGTTTCCCCTCGTGGGTGCCACCGCGTCTCGCGCTTGCTCCTGCGCTCGCGGTATTACGTTGACTTCGAGCTTCGAGCGGGCGACCTGGGTGGTTGTCGCGTCGGTCGACATCTTCGACCGACAAGGCTCGAGCACAAGAGTGGTCCTGCGGGTCGAGGAGCAGTTCAAAGGGCCTGAACTGGAGTCCTTCAGCCTGTTCAGGGACGATCGAATGCTTTCCTCGGGCAGCATGGGGCTCACCGAAGGTGAGAGGTGGCTCCTCTTCCTGCCAACATCGAGGGAGAACAGCAGCACTCCCGGCTGGCCCGGTGGCTGTGGCGGCAGTCTGGCTCTGAAGGCCGACCGGTACGTGGACACCGGGCGAGCGGAGGCTCACCTCGCCGCCCTCAGATCTCAGCAAGCCAAGTCGATGACAGTCCCGGCAGATCCGTGGTTGTTTCGAGAACGTGCCGGCGCGTCCTGCGCGATCAGCAAGCCTTTCCGCGGCCCTCGCGGTGCGGGACAGCTTCTCGTGAGCACTATCGACAACAGTGTCTTCGTGATGGGCGGGTTCTTTCCCAAGAGAGAACGCGCCTTCCCGCTAACAGACGATTCGCGCGATCTCAGAATCGACGTCGGCGGGGAGTGCCACGAGATCGGCGAACGCCGCGACTCGCCCCATCAGCGCGGCAACTACCGGGCGCAGGACGGCACGGCCGAGCTGCTTCTCAACGCCCTGCAGAGGCTTGAACCGCAGTGGCTGCGAGTCAGCTTGGGCGGTGATTTCGTGACGGATGTCGGCGTCTTTGGTCTTCAGGCGGCTCTCGACGAGCTCGAGGCGTGCCGTGAACGGGAACGTCCGCCGCGCTCCGGGTGGCTCGAGGTGTGGGCGCTTCCGGAGCGCGGGCGGCACGATCCGCTCCGCTTCTCCTGGTCGATCGCGCGAGCCGACCTGCCTGCAGAGCCCATCGTGACGGATGGCCGTTACGCCGGTTGGGAAGGGCTCTCAGCAGGCCGGTACGTGGTCAACGCCGAATGCTACGGCGAACAACGACAAGAGAACGTCCGGGTCGTCGAAGGCAAGACCGAGCGGATCTACATCCGCTGTGGGAACCACGCGACGGACAACTGAGTCGCGGCCCAGCCTGGCTCCAAAGCCCTCACTTACTGTCGTGAAAAGCGGTGACAGGCTACTCGTTGTGAAGAAAAGCGGTGACGGCACCGTTCAGCGACTGGTCGCCGATCGTGACCTGAAGGGAGCCATCCGATACCCAGAGCGCGAGAGCCATGCGCCGTGCCAGGAGCGCGACGAGACCTGCCAGGAGTGCCTGATCGATGCTGTAGAGTTCCAAGTCCGCCGCGCGGTGGATCTTCTCGTTGGACCATTTACGCACGAGTTGCGCGGGGTTGCGGTGCGTATAGACCACGACCCGCGACGCGGCCTTGCTCGCCCGGTGCAGCCGCGCAGCGTCGGGAGTTCCGATATCGATCCAAACCTTCAGTGCGCCGGTGAGGTCACGGACCGCGATCGCGGGTTCCTTGCCGTCAGAAAGTCCCTTGGTGAAGCTGATGCCTGGCTCGTAGGCCAGGCAGTAGGCCAGAACACGCGTGAGGAGATATTCCTCCGTTTCTGAAGGATGGCGGGCGACGCGCAGTTCGAGACTCTCGTAGACGCCGCGGTCGGCGTCCGCGAGGTCGATGTCGAAGGTGTAGATCGTTGATGTCAGCGCCAAGGTGAGTCTCTCCCGGTGGACAAACAAGCACGAGGTACGCGGCCTCGGTGCTCTAAAGCGGTTCCTCTAGAGCTGGGGAACAAGGGGCCGCAAACGTCAGTCCGCCGGCCGACCGTAGAGCGCCTTCCACTCCTCCTCGAACTCGTGCCCAGGGACCCAGCGCGGCGGATCGTCCGAGTTGGCCGCCTGCAAGGCGGCGGCGAAGAGGATCTTCATGTCGCGGGCAATCCCACTCAGATCCCACACCGGCAGGATCTCGTCCGAGACCTGATGGTAGTTCTCGAGTCGCAGGGCTTCGGCGTCGAAGTCGAGAGGCGT
>JAZDDE010000248.1:0-2239 GCA_036679495.1 Gemmatimonadota bacterium
CGGGCTTCAGTTGCAGCTGGTTGACGGTGAGCCCCTCACGGGCCAGGTGGTCGGCCAAGAGCCCAAAGGAGTTGCCGGCCTCGACGATGTAAACCCGGGGCCGGTAGGCCGCGACCATGTACATGATCAGCTGCACCAGCAAGGCGCTCTTGCCGGCGCCGGTGGGCCCGAGGATCAAGGTGTGGGCGTTCTTCTTCCGGTCGGTCCGATGGAGCGGGTCAAAGACCAGCGGCTCGGCCCCGCGGTTGAAAAATACCAGGCCCGGGTTCCCGGTGCCTCGGGAGCGCCCATAGACCGGCAGCATGGCAGCCAGGTGCGTGCCGAAGGTCAGCCTGGAGCGCTGGTTAACCGCCATGTCGTCCGGCTTGAAGGCCATCGGCAGATTGCACAGATAGCGGTCGAGCGACAGGAGCTCCTGGGGCTGGCCGATTGGCGATATGTTGTTCGCCACCAGCTGATTGGCGATCGTCTTGACCGCCCGGCGCAAATCTGCGTCATCCTTTCCCTGGGCGTAGAACAGGAGCTCCATGGGATAGAGCGTGTCGCCCTGGCCCATCTTCTCCTTGACCTTGTGCGCTTCCTCGTTGGCGGCCATGGCCTCGATTTGGTCTCCGACCGAGGCCAGTTGGATCTTGCCGATGTGGGCCTCGATGAGATCTTGCGGCCGAAAGACGATGGTCAGCGCCATGATGGTGTGCTCGGGCAGCTTGTCGAAGACCGCAAAGACCCGGTCGCCGGCCCGGTTCTCGCCCGTGAAGTGCCCAACCTTGGGCTGACGGCGCAGGCCGAGGGTGGTCACCGCCTGGTGGGGAAGGCCGTCGAAATAGATGATGCCGCGCTCCCCGTCGGCGACCGGCTGGGAGAGACACAGCAGCTCGGAGAAATCCCGGCCGAAGGGCATCTCCTCGTCGCCGGGGTAGGGTGCGATCTCCAAGAGCCGGCTGAAATCCCCACCCGTGATCTCCGGAGCCGGGTTGAACCAGCGGAGCAGCCACTTGTAGATGTCGGCTCCCTCGTAGCGGCGGAATCCCACGCCGGCATTCTGCAGGCTGAGCTCTAGCTTGTAGGCCAGGTCGTTGAGCTCCTCATCGGGCGTCAGGTCCTCGCGCAGCCGTTCCTTGCCGATCCGGCGATAGAGCACGAAGCGCACGCGGCGCACCCGGCCGCGCCAGTTGGTGTCCGACATCTCGTCCTTGAAGAGTCCGCCTTCCCGGCACACGGCCTTCAGATGGCTGCGCATCAAGGCGGAAAAGTTCTCCGAGAACTGGGAGCCTCGTGCCCCTCCAAAGCGGTAGGCGGCGATCTGGTCGGCCAGGTCCTCGAGGTCGGTCTCGTCCTGCACGTAGACTTGCAGGACCCAGGGCCGCTGGTCCAGCTCCGGAATGGTGTCGGAAACGATGTTGATGGTGCGATCGAGCAGGTTCTGCTTGAAGGCCTCATCCCGGCCTTCCGTGCCGATCGGCTCGATCTCCCAGACCGCGCCGACGCTGCGGCCGTCTTCCAGGAGAACCGTCTTGTGCTCCGGGCAATACTCCATCCAGGGCAGGAAGTCGGTGAAGCTCTCCTGGCGCGGCGGCTCTTGGGCCTTGTGCCAGCCCAGATCGATGCCCAGATCGATGGGCTCGGTATCGAGGCCGGCGTCTCGTTTCGACCCGGCGGAGCGGGCGCCGCGCCCTCCGAATAGGGAAAAGCCCATCAATGGCCTGGGGAGAATGTTCGTCAAGGCTCAGTCCCCCGCGCCAAGCTGGGCACCGGCCGAGAGCGGCTCTTGCCGGCGCGGTGCGCTTAAGAAGGTGTCGACTCCCGGCGTGTCTTGGTTTTGAAGCTCACCCGGTAGGGCAAAGTGCGTCCGCTTGAAGAGACTGAAGGCGGTCGTGTAGCCCGGGACCGGCATCTGCTCCTCGCCGGCCAAGTGGGGAAAGACGTACATCACTAGCACCGGGTTGGGCAGGGCCGGAAAGAGATTGTCGATCTCGTTTGCGGGCTCCCTGGTGTAGGCGACCATCTCGAGATAGGACGGACCATCGTAGGACGTCCGAATTTCCTCGATCCTGCCATCATCGTCCCCGTCCTCCCGGCGATTCTCCGGCACGGTCTTGGCACGGCGCAGGTCCTGGGGGCGGGTGTCCGCGATCTGCTGCTCATAGATTTGGAGCATCGTGGGCCCATCTTGGGGAATGACATCCTCGATGTCGGCGCAGCCGGCCATCAGCAGGAAGGCCAAGCTAGTCGAGAGTCT
>JAZDDE010000249.1:0-2274 GCA_036679495.1 Gemmatimonadota bacterium
GCTCGAGATCGCGAACCAACTTGGCGAGTGTTCGGACCACGGGGTCGATGGTGCGCCGGACGACGCGCGAAGCTGTGTCGCGGCGGTTCTTCTCGGCCACGATGATGGAGACGACCTGACGGCGCCGAGCCACGAGATCGGCCAAGAGACGGTCCGTACCCTGCAGGATCGGGCGGAAAGGAGGTTGGGCCTTCTCTCCAAACAGCGCGAGCAGACGAGCGTCGATGGCATCGGTCTTCGCAAGGAAGCCCATACCCTCGCCAAAGCTTCGTACACGTCGTGGGTTGACGACGATGATCGGAAGGCCCGCCTCAGCGAGCTTCTCGACCACCGCCCGTTCGTAGCCTCCGGTGGATTCGACGACGATCCGTTTGGGGTTGATCTCGACCAGGCGGCGGGTGAGCTGGGCGATGGGCCGCGGCTCGTTGCATGCGTGTTGGATGGTTCCTTCGGATCCAACGCTCCAGTCCAGGCTGTGCTTCGACACGTCGATCCCGACATTGATGTCCATGGTAAACTCCAAAGAGCAACGAACTCGGGCTCTCGATACGGGCTCGCACTGCGGCCCAGGCGATCGTTCGAGCTTCGCTGCAGCGTTGGAACGGAGACCCGAGCTTGTTAGCGGTCTCACGGAGACCCGAGCTTGTTAGCGGTCTCACAGGGGACCCAGGCGCTTTCGGTCTTCCGTTCCGGGTTGAAGAAGGCCGATGGGTAGTTGCGCTGCCCATCGGTCACTTCATTCAATCACGCCTAGCAACATAAGAGCTGCTGCAGCTGGCCTTACAGCAGCGCTCCCAGCTAGGCTGGTAACCTTCTGGCGTCGGTTCTCGGTGGATTTCCGCTGGCGGTCAGCGGGCCAGGCCGATGAGCACCATGTCCGTTAGACGGCAGGAGATCGCGCTTGAAGTGGCGCATCGGATTAGGAGCCGACACCGTCCGGGGGAGATTGCGTGGGGCGCTGAGTGGATCCCCGGAGAGCGCTGCGGTCTCCGCAATCTCGCTGACGACCGACCCACTCTACGGGTATGAAGCGGGTGACATCTTCGTTGTCTCGTTATCGTTCCGCCCTCGGTCTAGCTTTCATGCGTTCGCGCATGTCCGCGTTTCGGAATCGGGGTCCCAAGCGGAGCTTCACGCATCCTTCTTCCGGGGCGCCATCCGCGGCGGCCTTGTTTGTCTCGCAGGAGCTATCGGTCTTGTGCTGTACGGTTTCACGGCCCCAGCCGAGCTCTTGGCACCAACGCTGATCCTCGCGGCCCCAGCAGTTCTCAGCGGTGTGTACATGCTCACTTGTGGTGCGCGAGACCGACGCGGAATCATGCGTGGACTCTCGCAGCTGTTCCCGGAAGCTGTACCTGCCGTCTAACATGGTCGTTGCAGCGGACACCGTCACTCGTTGACCTCCTTCGGCAATGGGACCGCGTCTGGCGGCGAGCTTCCTGGTATCCTTGGCGAAACTTTGTAGCGGTCGGTGCAGCTGAACTCCGGTCCGTTAGGCCGCAGGCGCTACTCCTCGAACGAAGCGCTCTTCCAGTTCGTGATATCGGCGTCTGGGCCTGCGCCACCTTGGCTCCCATCTCGCGCAAGGGACCAAAGGTCGTAACCAGCTCGCCCGCGGTCTCCGGGATGCCGATAGCCGAAGCGCCGCCTCCACGCATCGTTTAGCGACTCCTCATCTCGTACGAGGGGTCCGCCACCGGACCCCGGCTCCAGCAACGCGACCAAGCCGGGGTCCGTCCCTGGGTATGTCGCACGCTCCATCCGGTGCATCTCTAGCGCACCTTCCACAGCGCGCATCTTCACCTTCGTCGTCTGCACCTTGGCCCATTCCACACGATCCATCACATTCACAACAGCGACGCTCATGACGAGCCCAAGAATCAGGACGACCGCCATCATCTCGATGAGCGTAAACCCGTGTCTTCGCAGTCCGCTGGCCATGACGAACCTCCCCTGTCGATACCAGTAGGACACCGCGATTTCGACTCAGTTCCCTCGGGTGGCTGCGGCCTAACAAGGCCTTGCAGCGGACCCGCCTGGGCTCGGCACCAAATCCTGGGTTCTGCCATACTGAAGTCCTCAGGCGATTCAGCATCTCGCCGGTCAGGCCGGTGGACCGTTGAAGGCCATGTCCGTTGGGCGGCGCGAGCCAACACTCCCGCAGGGTGGACACGGCTCATGGTTCCCAGGTCCGATAGCGTCGCGTACACTTCAAGGCGTGAGTAGCCGCCTCTCTCGCTGGCTTCAGGGTAGCCCTAGCACGACCGAGAGCAC
>JAZDDE010000025.1:0-9875 GCA_036679495.1 Gemmatimonadota bacterium
GCCATCGCGACCCACGACAACACCTCGTCATCCCTGGGGCCGCCCCCGGGTGAGGGCTGGGCGCTCATCGATGTCGGCAACGAGTCCGGCAACGTGACGCTGGGCGTTTGGTGGAAGCTGGCCGATTCCCCGGAATCCCCGAGCCATCAGTTCACGTGGTCCGGAAGTCAGGAGGCGTACGGTTGGATCATGCGCTTCACGGGGCACGATCCGGTGACTCCGATCCATGCCTTCAGTGCGCAGAGCCAGGGCTCGTCTTCGTCCCCGACCAGTCCCAGCGTGACGACGACGATCGCGAACACGCTGATCCTCCGCCTGGGAGCCTTCGAAGACGACGACATCCTGGTTGACAGTCCTGGCCTCTCAGGACACGCCGCGATCACGATGGACAAGAGTGATACCAACTTCTTCCTCACAGTTACCAACGCGTCGGGAGGCGCGGGCTACGTGGTCCAACCCGCAGCCGGCCCGAGCGGCACGTCCAACTTCAGCCTTACTGCCGCCGAGGAGTCCCGGACGGTGACCCTTGCCATCGCGCCGGCCACTCCTGGCTCTTCCGTCTCGCCCGACGGGGGGCAAAGCCTGGAATTGCTGCCGAGCAACGGCACGAACTACACGTTTACCTTCACGGTCACCAATGACGGTACTGGTGACGACACCTTTGGCCTCAGGGCTTTCGCGATCCCAGGTGGGGCGACCGGAATCGTCTCCGTTGACGGAGTGGCCGGCGACACCGCGGACGTCAGCATCGCCGCCGGAACACCGCGCTCCATCGACGTCGTGTACTCGATCGGTGCTGTGGCCGCCGGCACCGCCGATACGTTGTTCCTGAGGGCAACGGCGGCGAGCGCCAGCACAGTCAGCGACACCGGCTTCGCCGACCTGACAGTAGTCAGACCCAACCTAACGACAGCCAAGTCGGTGAACCCGACCGGCACATCACCACCGGGCACGGACCTGACCTACACCGTCACCCTCACCAACACCGGGAGTGAGGCGGCCGAGAGTGTGGTGAACGTCGACGCACTACCTGCGGAGGTCGAGTTCAAGGTGGGGAGTGTCGTCAACAACTTCCCGGCCGGTATCGGCGTCACCGTCGAGTATTCGAATGACGGTGGGAGCAACTGGTCCTACACGCCGGTCTCACTTGGCTGTGGTGCCCCCGCGACCTACGACGCCTGCGTCACCCAGATCCGTTGGACCCTCCTGAACCCGCTGATCTCGGTCGCGCCTGACAACACCGGCGACGTGCAGTTCATCGCCCGGATCAAGTAGCAGCCGTCCAGCGCTCATTCGAACGCCCGACGACTCGGACTAGGCGCCCGGAAGGTCAAAGCCGCGCGCGCAGCTCCGACTTCGCTGTCGCCTACAGCCGCGCCCTTAGCTCCCGGGCTCGCTGTGCCGGCTTGTACTCTGGGTCGGCGTTTTTCCACACCTCGAGCGCGGCATCGACCTGTTCGATTGCGTCGGCGGTGCGGCCCGTTTCCTCGTACACGAGGGCGAGCTGGTAATGAGCGTGCGGATGTGCCGGAGTGATGCGGAGGACTTCGAGCAGAGTCGCTTCGGCCTCTTCAGCCTCACCGAGCGCCAGCTGGCACCGGGAGATCCCCAGCTGCGCCGGTCGCGAGTCGGGATTGGACTCCATGACCTTCCGGTAACTGTCGATTGCCTCGCGGCAGTCGCCGTCTATCTCCGTGATACGCCCGTTGCCGAGGTGCACAATCGGGCGAAGTGCCGCGAACCCGATCGCTTCGATCAAGGCATTCAGCCGGTCGATCTGGACCTTAACCTGCTCCTTGTTCTCGAGCGTCTGATATATTTGCAGGTACGCGATCGCGGTAAAGGCGTCGAACGGAGCCGAGATCTCGCTCGAGAGTCGGTCGAGTTCGCGGAGCGCTTCCGCCTCGCGGCCTGCGTCGGCCGCGTACTGAAGGGCGGTCGAGTTGGCCCGGTTGATCACGAGGTTCACCGGATTCATGAACTCAGCCGCTACCTCGGAGCGTCGCCGGTAGTCCTGCTGGAGCTCGTCGAACTGGCCCTGACGTCCGTGCAACAGCTCGTCGAGCTCGTACACGGCGAATCGGTCCTGCGGGCTCTTGCTCGCCGCTAGCGCCTGCTCCCGGAAGTCGAGGGCTTGCTCGAAGTTTCCACGGTCCACCTCGAGCCGGGCAAGCGAAATCGGGATACTGGGCTCAGCCGGGTCCACAATCGCGGCCCGCTCGTACGCCGATCTTGCCCGTTCGTAATCGCCCATGTTCCGGTAGGTGCTGGCGATACCCGTGTACGAACGCCAGTCATCAGGGAAGAGCTCTACGTACCGGTTGTAGTAGTCAAGGGCTCGATCGAAATCACCACCCTGCGCATACAGGCCGCCAATTCGGCGGTTATAATCGTACTGTGACGGATCGAGCAGAAGGATCGTTTCGTATTCTTCGATCTCGAGCGTCCGGTCCCCCCGGGCATTGTAAATCTCGGCCAGCAACAGGTGGCCCTGGATGTCGTCCGGAAACAGTTCCGTCCAGTACCTGGCCGTGCCAAAGGCCTTTTCCGCATCCTGCTTGAACAGCCACTGATCGAGGGTGCGGAGACCCAACTGAGACCGCTCTGGCAGGCGATAGAGGTGCCGCATGGCCATCTGCATCGCCGAATCGGCCTCTGAAGTTCGGTTGGAGAGCAAATAGACCGTGCCCAGCTGGGCTTGGGCGAGCGCGAACGTCGGGTCGGCTTCAACTGCTTTTTCTAGCAGTGGCGCCGAGCCGGCCACATCGCCCCCAGCAGCCATATGGAAGGCCAGTGCCGCGTACTCGAAGGCGGGAACGGAGTGGGTCAGCAGCTCCGAGACAGGTAGATCTGGGGATTCCTCGAGACTGTACTCAGGAACTCCCAGGTCACGCCGAAGCTGCTCCGACATCATGTCGATAAGTTCGAGGGCTTCCCCACCGATGAACGTCCTCCGGTGAAGCAACTTCGCGCGCCGCGTCTCGTACAGCTCAGACTGCAACTCGAGACCGTCCTCGCCGCGCGAAATCGAGCCCGAGAGGAAATACTCGAGGTGCCTCTTCTCCGCGAGCTCGCGCATTAGAGTGAGGGGAACGCCGACACCGTCCGGGAAACCCGCCTCCTGCAGGTCGAGCAAGATTCCGCCGACGCCCCCGCCGTCGAGCGGACCCTGAGCACTCACGAACAGATCCTGCCCCAGGTCCATCCCCAGACCCAGGGTCGTGCCGTAGCTGAGCCAGTCCAACCCCTCGTCACCCGTCTCGTTATCGAAGTGATAGATGGCCAGCTTCTTGAGGAAGGCCTGCTTCGGAACTTCCCGTACGATTTCGTTTCCGGATTCGTCCTCTAATAGGACCGTGGTTGTGGCCGCGCCGAGGTCCTTTCCGGCGAAACCAAAGTAGAGAATCCCGGCCGCCGCGATCACGTTGAGCGGGACGCCGATCTTCTCTACGCGCGTCCACGTGTCATCTCCTGGCTGCCCGTATCGGTAGGCCAAAAGCACAATGGACGGAATCATCAGGAGGAGCAGGGCAACCACGAAGTTCGTGATGTGCGCCACCGCCCAGTCCACGAACTGGACCAATCCCCAGGAACCGATCAGGTAGAGGCCGAAGATCTGGGGAACACGCCGCTTGATGAGTTCTCGGATCACGCTTCCATGATTCTGGTTAGAGGCCGAAGGACTGTCTCGATAAGAACAACCTAGCCCGCTGCGTTCGCTGGTGAAAAGGAGGGACTACCCTCCCGGCGAGGCCCTGCGATCCTTCTTTCGCTCGTGCGTGGTGAGGGCGCGCTTCCGGAGCCGGATCGCATCCGGAGTAATTTCGACCAACTCGTCCTCGCGAATGAATTCAAGCGCCCCCTCGAGGGTGATCTCCCGGGGAGTTTCCAGCACGATTGCATCATCGGCGCCCGACGAGCGGACATTTGTCTGCTTTTTGCCCTTGGTGACATTGACCTCGAGATCATTCTCGCGCGCGTTCTCTCCCACGATCATTCCGTCGTACACCGCTGTGCCCGGCCCAATGAACAGCGTCCCGCGCTCCTGGAGCCCGAACAGCGAGTAGCCTGTCGCCGTGCCGGCCGCCATGCAGACCATTGCGCCGTTCGTCCGGACAGTCAGGTCGCCGGCCCACGGACCGTAGTGTGCGAATTGCCGGTGCATGGTTCCCTCGCCGCGCGTGTCGGTGAGAAACTCTGACCGATATCCGAACAGAGCCCGGGTGGGAACGAGGAAGTGAAGCCGAACCATGGCTCCCTCCGCATGCTCGACGTGCTGCATCTCGCCGCGGCGTTCGCTGACCTTCCGGATGACCACACCCATCATGCTCTCGGGGAGATCCGCGACCATTTCCTCATACGGTTCCTCGATCCGCCCCCCCTCACCGGGCCGCGTGATCACCTGGGGGCGGGAGACGGAGAATTCGAATCCCTCGCGGCGCATCTGCTCCATGAGGATGCCCAGGTGCAACTCGCCTCGGCCCGAGACACGGAAACGGTCGGGCTGGTCCGTATCTTCAACGCGCAGGGCCACGTTGCTTAGTACCTCGCGCTCCAACCGCTCGCGGATCTGCCGCGAAGTGACGAACTGCCCTGACCTGCCCGAGAACGGAGAGGTATTGGGGCGCATCTCGACGGATAGCGTAGGCGGCTCCACAGCGATCCCGGCCATTCGCGTCGGCTGCTCCGGGTCGCAGATCGTGCTTCCGATCTCTGCGCCTTCCAGCCCCGCAATCGCTATGATTTCGCCGGCCGAACCTGACTCCGTCTCTACCTTTTCCATGGCTTCGAAGCCGTACAGCTTTGGAACCCGGACACGTGCCAGCGGAGCGTCCTGGTCCAGCGGCCACACGGCGACACTGTCTCCCACCGCCAGCGTGCCGTTTTCCACGCGTCCGATCGCCATGCGGCCCAGGTACGGCGAATAGTCCAGCGTCGAGACCAGCATCTGGAACGGAGCCGCCGGGTCCCCGGCCGGCGCAGGCACCGTCCGCACGACAGCCTCGAAGAGTGCTTCGAGGTCGCTCGGGTGCTCGCCACCCGGCCCCGGCGGTTCGGCCGCCGCCCAGCCGGCCTTGGCCGAAGCGTACAGGAAGGGCGCGTCGAGCTGCGCGTCGTTCGCCTCCAGCTCCAGAAGCAGCTCAAGGACCTGGTCATGCGCGCGGTCAGGATCCGAGTCGGGTCGATCGACCTTGTTCAGGATGATCACCGGCTGAAGACCTAGCTCCAGCGCCTTCCGGGTCACGAAGCGGGTCTGCGGCATCGGTCCCTCGAACGCGTCTACCAGCAGCAAGACACCATTCACCATGCGGAGAATGCGCTCCACCTCGCCGCCAAAGTCGGCGTGCCCGGGCGTGTCCACGATGTTGATCTTGTAGGACTCGCCGGCATTGGGACCCGCCGAGGCCGACCAGCGAACGGAGGCGTTCTTGGAGAAGATCGTGATCCCCCGCTCGCGCTCGAGCGGATTCGAATCCATGACCCGGGTCCCGACGTCCTTGCCAGCCCGAAAGCTTCCGGTGACCCGCAGCATCTGATCGACCAGAGTCGTCTTCCCGTGATCGACGTGCGCGATGATGGCGATGTTTCGTATGTGCTTCACTGCGGTATGTCAGTCCTGCGTTGCGGGCAAATTCCGTCGGAGCGCCTGTGCGCGAGAAAAAGTCGTTCGGGTAGATGCGGATTTGAGGAAGAATCCGCCAGTGGCCAGCACAGGTGCCTACTCCTGCGCAAACGGCTGCGTCATATCGCGGACTTGCTTCGGGTGCTTTGCGTTAAGGTCAATGTACTCGGCCCAGAAGATCACGTCCCGCCAGTCGATGCGCGCCACCTCTGCGTAGCTGGCCAGCTCCAGGAGGCCGCCCTTCGCCAAAAATACCACGCAGCGGGCCACGCGGTCTCCGAAGTCTAGAGCCTCGATCAGCTCCAAGGCCTCTATGAGATCCGCGCCATCGTACTCAGTTTCGAGCCGAGCGCGAACGTCTGCGGGAATAGTGCTCATAGGCAGGGCCAGGGTTCGAAAATGGCCTCGATCATGGCCTCTATTCACCCACCACGCTGACGACCACCGTCCGATTCCGCGGGCGCGTGTCAAAGTCCAGCAGCACGACCTGCTGCCAGGTTCCGAGTGGAATCTTACCCTCGACGATCGGCAGGCAAAGCGAGGGCCCGACCAGGCAGGCGCGCACGTGGCTGTGCCCGTTGTCGTCGTGCCAGGTCTCTTCGTGCAGATACTCACCGTCGCGCGGCGCGATGCCCTCGAAAGCCGCCGAAATGTCGCGGGTCACCAAACCCGGCTCATATTCGAGAGTAGAAAGCGCGGCTGTGGATCCGACGACCATGCAACTAGCCTGGCCGGTTTGGATCCCCGAACTCCGAACCCCGGCCTGCAGCTCCTCCGTGAGATCCAGGATCTCGTCGTTTCCCCGCGTTTGCCGAACTATTTCGAAGCTGTGTGCCGCCATGCAGGACACTACAACTCAGTCAATCAGCGCGCCAAGTGGCCGGATCCTACCGTTTGTTAGCGCGCCAGCGACCGCGGTCTCAGCCGAGCACAAACTCCCGAACGCAGAGCACCTGCACCCCCGCTCTCAGCCGAGCGAGTGTATTTGCCGCACCATGATGAGGAACCGAGGGCAATGCGGCAGATCGCCCTGAGCGAGGATGAGAGCGCGGGGCGCTGGTGCAATGCGGCAGATCGCCCCGAGCGAGGATGAGATCGCCGGTCGCCTTCGCGCCTGAACCCCGGTCGCCTTCGCGCCCGCCCTACCGTAGTTTGAGCGTTCCTATGACCTGGCAAATTCGAGGACCGAAAAAGCGCCTTTTTGGGGCTCTATTCGTGGCCGTTCTGGCCGCCGGATGCGCGCTTCCGGGCGCCATGGGCCAGTTCAATTCGCTGATCCTGGTGATCCCCGATGCGCTCTGGGAGCAAGTCGGCGAAATGACGGTCGCGACCCTCGAGCCCACCATCTTCACCACACGCGACGACCGCAAATTCGTGGTCACGCAGGTCGATCCCCAAGCTCCCGACATCGTGAATCTGCTCGCCTGGAAGCAGGTCATCGTGATGGCGCCTCCGGGTGACTTGAATCTCGAGAAAATTGCCTCCGGCGCGGACAGAGGCGAACTGGCTTCGCCCGATATGTTTCGGGCGTTCGACGTCTGGGCTCGCAACCAGGTGGCGACGGGCGTGGTCCTGGACCCTGCGCGTGAGGTCGCTTCCCTGCTGGAGCAGTTGCCGGCGCTCGCAGAGCTGGTGGACGAGGACTACCGCCGCTATGTGCGCGGAAAGATGTTCGTAAGCGGTGTGGACACCGCGCTTGCCAAGGCACTCGAGTCGCACGTGGGGGCGACGGCCATGGTCCCCAAGGTCTACACGCTTACGCTCCGCGCCGGGAACATCGCAGTGATTCGCAATGACAATCCCGACCCAAGCCAGCTGATTCGCTCTATCCTCGTGCAGCGCGTACCGGGCCCGGGAGCGGGCCCGGTGCCGTCGGCAACAGACTCTGTCTACGCCTGGCGGGAATCGATTGACGATGTGCAGTACAACGTCCCGCAGAGCGTCACGCCGCTCGAGGGTTCGGACGAGTTGTTGACCGTCGGCGGAGCGTTCACTGCGCAGGTCCGTGGGACGTGGAAAGACGAGGGGTCGTTTCCCGCGGCGGGCCCGTTCATTGCGCGCTCCATGCAGTGCGACGACTACACCATATTCATCGACGCGTGGCTGTATTCGCCCTCACCGCGGCGGAGCAAATACGAGTACCTGCTCCAGCTCGAGGAGATTCTAGATTCGTTCAGCTGTAGCCACTGACACTCAGCCGTGCGGACTCTAAGTCCGCCGACAGGCCGGAAAGACTCACATGTCCTTCGTCCATCTCCACACACATAGCGAGTATTCGCTCCTCGACGGCGCCAACCGCATCGACGAGCTTCTCGACCGCGCGGAAGAGTTCGGGATGCCCGCCGTTGCGCTCACCGACCACGGAAACATGCACGGCGCCTGGGCCTTTCAGGAGCGGGCTCGCAAGAAGAAGATCAAGCCGATTCTCGGCTTCGAAGCCTACGTGGCGTATGGAGATCGGCGCTCCAAGCAGCGGCCGGACGACGCACCTCAGGACTATTCCCACCTGGTCCTTTTGGCTCAGAACAACAAGGGCTACAAGAATCTTCTGAAGCTCAGCTCCCGCGGCTATACAGAGGGCTTTTATAGACGGCCGCGTATTGATCACGAGCTCTTGGCTGAACACTCGGAGGGAGTGATCGTGCTGAGCGCCTGCCTGGTGGGCGAGGTGGCCAAGAATCTCACGCTGGAACGCTTCGACCGAGCGAAGAAAGCGGCGGAGTGGTTCGCGCACACCTTTCCGGATCGTTTCTGGCTTGAGGTGCAGAAACACGGCATCTCGCTACAAGAGCCTGTGAATGAAGGCGTATTTCAGATCGCCGAGGAACTCGGCCTTCCAGTCGTAGCCACGAACGACGCGCACTATCTGCGGCGCGAAGACGCGGATATGCATGACACGCTCCTCTGTATCGGCACGGGGAAGGAGAAAAGCGACCCGGACCGCATGCGTTTCGAAGGGTCCGAGATCTACTTCAAGTCCCCAGAGGAGATGGCAGAGTTGTTCCCGGACCGGCCGGATGTGTGCGCCAACACGCTGGACGTGGCCGAGTCGTGCAACGTCGATTTCGAGCAGAAGTACTTTCTGCCCAGTTTTCCCCTGCCCGATGAGTACGACGATGACATCTCCCTGCTCCGCCACCTGACGGAGAAGGGAGCCACCGAGCGCTACGGCGATCCCCTGCCCCCCGAGGCGCGGGCTCGGCTGGACTACGAATTCGGAGTGATCACCGAAACGGGATACGCGGGTTACTTCCTCATCGTATACGACTTCATGCGGGCTGCCCGCGAGATGGACATCCCGGTGGGGCCGGGCCGCGGCTCTTCGGCTGGCTCGCTGGTGGCCTACGCGCTTCGGATCACAGACGTGGATCCGCTGGAATTCGGTCTCCTGTTCGAGCGGTTCCTAAACCCCGAGCGGATTTCGATGCCAGACATCGACATCGACTTCTGTTATGAGCGCCGCGGGGAAATCATCGAGTACGTGCGCGAGAAGTACGGCAACGATTCGGTGGGTCAGATCATCACGTTCGGAACCATGAAAGCGCGGGCCGTTGTGAGGGACGTGGGACGGGTGATGGGCTTCACACCGGCCGAGCAGGACAAGCTGGCCAAGCTGATCCCTAGTACGGCGGGATATTCGCTCACCGTGGCCGAGGCGATCGAAAAGGTGAAGGAGTTGAAGGACCTGTATAGGTCCGACACGCGAACCCGCGAAGTGCTCGACTACGCCAAGCGCATCGAGGGCCTGAAGCGCCACAGCTCGGTGCACGCGGCGGGCGTCGTGATCGCGCCCGGTCCGCTCGAAGACTACGTGCCGGTCTGCGAGGATATGAAGAGCCGTGACGGCTCGGTCATTACGCAGTTCGATATGATCGACCTCGAGAAGGTCGGGATGCTGAAGATGGATTTCCTCGGCCTCCGCACTCTCACGGTGATCCACGACGCCGCCGAAATGATCGAGGAGCGGCACGGGGTCCACATCGACTGGGATCAGATCGGCCTCGGCGACCCCGACGTCTACACGCTGCTCGCTTCGGGCGGCACGCCAGGCGTGTTCCAGTTCGAATCTTCGCTGGCGACAGAAAAGCTCCGGGCCATGCAATGCGACCGATTCGACGATCTGGTCGCGGTCAACGCACTCATCCGCCCGGGTCCTCTCGACTCCGGAATGACGGACGTATATATCCGGCGCAAACGCGGCTTCGAAGCGGTCGAATACCCGGTACCCGAGCTGGAGGAAGTGCTCAAGCCT
>JAZDDE010000250.1:0-7100 GCA_036679495.1 Gemmatimonadota bacterium
GGCCTGACGAGCTAGGACCACGTCGTGCCAGCCGCGCCAAGTCCCAAGGGGCGCAGCACCATGCGCTACATCCGACCGACTTAGGCCTGGGTCAGGTTCTCAACGGCAAGTACCGGCCGGGTACAAAGCAACCGTCGGGGAAATGCCCCGTCTTGCCGCTGCGCCACTCATCCGACGCCTGGCGATAGGCCCTCCGCATCAGGCGGTAGGAGTACTCGAGAGCTCGCCTGACCCGTGGCTCGAGGGCATGGAAGCGAGGTGCCGGACTCCGGCGGGCATGGGACGTGGGCTGGGCGAGAGGATCCTGCTCGCAGATCGCCTTCCTACCAAGCACGTCGACGCCCTCCGTTGCCTGCTCGATCTCTCGCACTACGGCCCGGACCTTGGCTTGGCATTCGTGCGATTCCAGCGTGTCCCAGCACGGAAGGGGTGAGAGCTCGAGTTGGTGCAGGGTCGTGAAGAGTTCGTCGGGGTTGGACTCCTTGCGCTCCCAGGCCCTGTACTGAGCGCTCCTGTCGATCCAAAGACCTTCTAGGGCTTCGCCTGACAGCAGGGCTCGTGTGGAACTCGCCCCGGGCCAGTGTTTGGGTGAGGCGACCAGGCCCTCCTTCGAGCCTTGCTCGAGCAGATAGCGCAAGCGGAGGATCTGCGCCTCGGGCTCGTGGCTGGTGACGATGTCAGTGTACCTGCGCCCCCAGACCTTTTCTTTCCAACCGTGAAGGCGTCCTACCTCTTTGGCGATCTTCGAGTTGACGTCGCGCATGAAATTGGCGAGTTGTTCTGCGCTTTTGGGTCTCAGAAGAAGGTGGCAGTGATTCGAGAGATAGACGAAGCCGCAGATTTTGATGTCGTGGCTCTTTTGAAAGCGCGCAAGAGCCCCGACGATGAGGGCATTGAGCTTGGGTGACGGCCGGAGGAGGAAACGCCGGTGGATGATTCGGCATGTCACCTCGACGAGATGGTCGCCCTCAGGGAGGTAGCGCAGTTTGCGGCCCATGCTGTTCTAGACGGCAAATGTGTGGGGAATCTGTCAGTATTCGCATGGCACACTTGGTAGCACACTTGGTAGCACACTTGGTAGGGCACACTTGGTAGGGGGTGGTAGGGGCAATCGTCTCGCCCGGATCCGCTCGGTTTCTCCCGGTATTTGCATGTCACCTTAGATAGGCAGTAGTCTTACCTCACTTCAGTAGTGATTTGGATTCGGTGGTGGTTTGGACTCGCAGCGTCCCCCGGGGTCGGGAGCGCGGCACCTCAGCCTTGCAAGAGCACCAGCGCTCCGGGAGCGTCGGCAGTAGGGCTCACCCTGAGCGAGATTCTTTGACCTTATGATCACCCCAGGCCGGCTCGACCGGAAGCCCCCCGGCGAGGACTTGCCGCCGGCAGCGCCATCCCATTGATCGGGCGCCCACACTCTTTGAGGAGAACAGAGAACCATGAAAAAACTCATCATTCTGTTGTTGGTTGTCGGCGTCGGTATCTTCGTCGCGTGCAAGCTGAAGAAAGACGGACCCGACGAGAGGTTCCCGTACGGGGCGAGCGGCGAGATCAAGGATGAGGCGATGCATGTCGGCCGGACGGCAGCGACGCTCCCGGGCTCAGACGACGACTACCTTCGTGACATGGATGGTGGCCTGAACGAAGACGAGGTGCATGCTGCGATGCAGGGCCTCGCCCCGGGCATCTCGAGGGACGAGGCTTGGTCGCGCTACAACCGGGGCCGCAACAACTGGGCCGTCTGGACCGGCGGCAATGACCGCTTCTGGGATGAGATGGCCAACCTCTCTTTCGGTGCGCTCGACCTCCTGAAGACAGTTTCTTCGCATCCAAAGATCACCTACGAGCGCGACGGGACCAAGTACCCGATCGGCCGCGACAATCGTTGGTCCTGGTTCGGGCTGATCAACGAGCAGTGTTTCTCCGCGCCGACGGCCGGCGACCCGAACCGCCATGGTCTCTGGCTCGACGTACGCGATCCTGACTGCGAACTGGGCGATGACCCCTTCGCGGATGCCACGACGTACCCCGGTATCGAGATCGGCGCCCGCGGCGACACCGTGGCTGTCGGCTCCTACTACGGCGAGCCCTCCGGCATCTTCGGCCTCAGGCTCTTTCCCAACCCCTACTTCGACGACGAGGCGGCGGCCTCTTGGGACGCCGACCGGTACTACAACGACCCCACCTACTACAACAGCAAAGACCTGGTGCGCCCGTACCGCGTCGGCATGACCTGTGGTTTCTGCCATGTCGGGCCCGATCCGGACAACCCGCCGGCCGATCACGAGAATCCGGCCTTCGCCAACCTGACCAACAACCCCGGCGCTCAGTATTTCTGGATCGACCGGATCTTCTTCTGGAACGAGGACCGCAGCAGCTTCGCCTGGCAGCTCTTCCACACCTCGGAACCGGGCGCGCTCGACACCTCGTTCGTGTCAACCGACAACATCAACAACCCGCGCACCATGAACGCGGTCTACAGCGTGCCCGACCGCCTCGCCGCCGCCAAGCGTTGGGGCAGGGCAGAACTCGAGCCGGGCGGTTCCGGCGACAACAAACAGTTCAACGACTACCCGGAGACCGCTTCACTCTCTTCCTGGTTCGAGCCCCCGACCACCGTTTTCGCCCCGCACGTGCTCAAGGACGGGGCCGATTCGGTCGGTATCCTCGGCGCCCTCAACCGCGTCTACCTCAACATCGGTCTCTTCAGCGAGGACTGGTTGCTGCACTTCAAGCCGCTCGTGGGTGGGCAGTCGATGACACCGATCGAGATCGAGGTCGCGCGCAGGAACTCCGCGATGTGGAACTCGAACGAGACCCAGACGCAGGACTTGGCTCTGTTCTTCGCGATCAGCGCGGTGCCCGACCGCTTGGCCAACGCCCCGGGTGGCGCTGCCTACATGACCGAGGACGAAGCGTCCTTGACCCACGGCAAGCAGGTCTTCGCCGACCGCTGTGCCCGGTGTCACTCGAGCAAGATCCCCACGCCACCGGCAGAAGTCAACGAGAACGACTGGGACCAGTACTGGGCCTGGACGAAGACCGAGGGCTTCAGATCGGCGATGACCGAGATGGTGCTGGCCGAGGACTTTCTCGACGGCAACTACCTCTCGACCGAGAAACGAATCCCCGTCACCCTGCTGGGGACCAACGCCTGCAGTCCGCTGGCCGAGAACGGACTCCGGGGCAACATCTGGGACAACTTCTCCTCGGAGAGCTACAAGAACCTACCGTCGGTCGGGACCTACAAGGTTCAACACCCGATCACCGGTGAGTGGCGCGATTTCGACATGCCAGGCGGGGGCCGCGGTTACACCCGTCCGCCGTCGCTGGTCAGCGTCTGGTCCACTGCCCCCTTCGGCCTGAGCAACTCGGTCGGCAAGTTCCGTTACGAAGCTACGGTGGAGGCGCGGATGGATTCCTTCGACGACTCGATTCGCAAGTGGTTGTGGCCCGAAACGCGCAAGACCGATGTCGACCGAGTGGCCGAGCTCGGACTGCCGAATTCGGTCGGGGTGCCCGAACTCGAGGGCTATATGTACCGCACGACCGAGAGGAGCTGGCTCACCGTGCCGCTCGGCCAGTTGCCCAGCATCATTGGCGACCTCGACATCCTCGATGAGTTGAAGGACGGCGACAACTTGAAGATCGGCCCCATCCCCGCGGGCACTCCGATCAATCTGCTCGCCAACATCAGGATCTTGGCCGAGAGCAGAGATCTCATCGCCCGCGGTAAACAGGCCAAGGAGCTGGTGACGTTGTTGGTCAAGATCGTCAAGGCTCTGCGGAGCCTCGATCAGGATGCGAGCAACCAGGAGGCGCGCGACGCTTACCGAGGACTGGTCGATAACTTGGTCGAGATCAGCAAGTGCCCGGACTACGTGGTCAACAGAGGCCACTACTTTGGTACCGACAAGCTCCCGACGAGCGAGGGCGAGCCGGGTCTCAGCGATGGAGAGAAGGAGGCGTTGATCGGCTTCCTGAAGACGCTCTAGGGCAGGCCATTCGACAACTCGGGTCCGTCCCGGTTCCTTCAACCGGGGCGGAGCCCTAACGCTAAGGGGAGAGAATGAGCTCCGATTCCACCAAGTACGACTACATCATTGTGGGCTCCGGGGCCGGCGGCGGGACCCTCGCGGCGCGGCTCGCGGAGGCCGGCAAGAGCGTCTGCCTGCTCGAGGCGGGCGGCGACCCCAAGAAGCTCCGCGGCGGGGATGCAATCGAGCCCGAGAATCCGGACCGTTTGCCGCAGGACTATGACGTCCCCGTCTTCCACGCCATCTCGTCTGAAAACAAGGCGATGAAGTGGGACTTCTTCGTCGATCACTACTCAGACCAGACACGGCGCGAGAGCGACCCGAAGTACAGCGCCGATTGGAGCAAGGTGACGAGGCCCCCGGTGGATCCCGACTTCGGGGACGCGGGCCGCCCGGACGACGCGGTAGGGCCGGGTAGGGAAGGTAGCGAAGCCAGAGGCGTCCTCTATCCAAGAGCCGGCACGCTCGGTGGCTGCACTGCGCACAACGCCCAGATCACCGTCTACCCGCACAACGCCGACTGGAACTACATCGAGAGCATGACGGGAGACAAGTCGTGGGCGGCGGACAACATGCGCAAGTACTTCCAGCGCTTGGAGCGCTGTCGCTACCGGGGCTACAGCCGCTTCACCCACTTCTTCGGCATCAACCGCACGCGACACGGCTTCAACGGCTGGCTGCAGACCGAAGTAGCTTTGCCACTCAAGGCCTTCGCGGCCGACAAACCGCTGATTAGAACCGTCCTAACGGCGGCGGTACGAGCCCTGAAGGACGTCGGACCGAGCTTCTGGCAGCGGCTCAAGAGCTACGCCAAGCGGGCTCACGCCTTGGGCGACCCCAACGACTGGCGCAACGTCAGCGTCGATGCGGTAGGCCTGCGGTACCCGCCGCTCGCAAACCGTAACCACAAACGCATCGGCACCCGCGAGCGCGTGCTCGAGGTGGCCGAAAAGCACAACCTAGAGATCCGACTCAACTCGTTGGCCACCAACGTGATCTTCGACCAGGGGACCAACGGCCGGAAACGAGCCGTCGGAGTGCGCTATCTCGAGGGTGAGAAGCTCTATCGAGCTCATTGGGGGGCCTCGGCCCAACCCGGCACGCCGCGCGAGGTCTTTACCAAGAACGGTGGTGAAGTCATCCTCGCCGGCGGCGCCTTCAACACGCCGCAGCTCATGATGCTCTCCGGGATCGGCGACCCTGCGCAGCTCGAGAAGCACGGCATCACCACCCAGGTGGCGCTGCCGGGTGTCGGCCAGAACCTGCAGGACCGTTACGAGGTCGGTGTGGTCTACAAACGAACCGAAGACTGGGCTGTGCTCAAGGACGCGAAATTCGCCAAGGGCGACCCGCAGTACGCCCAGTGGGAGAAGGGGCAGGGCGTCTACATATCGAACGGCGCCGTGCTGGCGGTGATCAAGCGCTCGCTCGAGCAGCGCCCGCTGCCGGATCTCTTCGTCTTCGCCCTGCTAGGACTCTTCCGCGGCTACTACCCGTCCTACTCGGCACTCTTCGCCGGATACCACAACTACCTCACCTGGGCGATCTTGAAAGCCCATACCAACAACACCGCCGGCTACGTGCAGCTCCAGTCGGCCGACCCTCGCGATACCCCCTACATCAACTTCAAGTACTTCGACGAGGGCAACGACGAGGCCGACGAGGACGTCAAGTCGGTCTCGGCCGGTGTCGATTTCGTCCGCGAGATGATGTCGCCTCTGGTGGAGCAGGGGGTTCTGGCCGAAGAGATGTCGCCCGGGCTGTCGGTTGCTAGCGGCAAACCGGTCGAGGACTGGATCAAGGCGCGCGCCTGGGGCCACCACGCCTCATGCACCTGCGCTATCGGCGAGCGCAACCGCGGCGGCGTGGTCAACGGCGACTTCGAGGTCCACGGCGTGGATGACCTGCGCATCGTCGATGCCTCGGTCTTCCCTCGGATCCCCGGTTTCTTCATCGTTTCTTCGATCTACACGATCGCCGAGAAAGCGGCGGACGTGATTCTTGCAAAGGCCTCGTCATGAACACACGCACACCGAGACTGCGAGCACAGCCCCTGCGAGCCATCCTTCTGATAGCGCTGGTCCTGGTGGTGCCGAGCGGCTCTGTCGCGTCGGACCATGCCGACCCCATCATCCTCAGGACCTTGGACTCCGGGATCACGGGTCTTTTTGCCTTTTCGGACGGTGACGATCTGGCGCTTATTCTGACGGTTCGCAGAGCGATCAACGGAACGCCGGAGTCGTACGACCTCGAGGGCTTCGAGTACGCCATTCACATCGATACGCACAGCAAGGTGACTTGGGGGAACAAGGAGAACGACGCGCGTTATGGCGGGACGGTCTCCCACCCGGAGGGGATCTCCGCCGACGCCACGATTCGCTTCGAGCTCGACAATAAGGGCGAGTTCACCCGCGGGTACCCCGACCTAGAGGGTTTCAGGAACGAGAACACCCGCGCTTCCAACGCCTACTCGGGCCTGCGGGACGACCCGTTCATCTTCCCCCGGTTCGCCGAGACCAATGTGATCGCGGTCGTGCTCACCATTCCGTACTCAGCCTTCAAGGGTAACCCCCAGACCTTCTTGGTGTGGGGCACAACGCACGGCAAAGGGCTCTTTGGCGGTCGCAAGCAGATAGATCACGTCGGTCGCTCGGCCCGCAGCCAGGCCGGACGCTTCGATTTCCTCAACACGATCCCTCCCGACAGCCATGTGCAAGCTATCGAGTCCCGCCTCCACGGCATGCAGGCCAGGGTCACCTCGGCGCTAACCCATGCGATGTCTCACACGGGTATCGGAGCGCCGGGCGATCTCTTCAAGTACGTCATCGGGTTGCGCGAGCGCTACGACATCTTCCCTGACGTCATGATTTACAGCCGCAATCACCCGAAGGGCGACGGCTATCCCAACGGCCGGCGGCCGGAAGACGACATTGTCGGGGAGACCTGCAAGGTCGGTGACTGCGTGCTCCAAGAGGTCGCCTCGTTCGAGGCACCCGAAGGAGAGTTCCCACGAGTCGAGGTACACGATCCACCCGCGAGCAAGCAGTTCCCGTACCTGACGGCACC
>JAZDDE010000251.1:0-5179 GCA_036679495.1 Gemmatimonadota bacterium
CTCTTCGACAAACGAGCGTGCCGCCCCTTGCCACAGCCCCCGACTCTCCACGAACTCCTGGAGTGCTACTGAAGCGAAACAACCGATAGCGATGAGGATCGGCCAGATTCTAGCTCTGTGACTGTAGCTCCTCCAAAACGCCGAACAAGCGTACGCAAGGAGAGCTAGGAGGATTGCCGCCCCCGGCACAAGCGCAGCCCACGTTGACATTGACAAGTATGTGGGCGCTCTCTCGTGGAGCGAGGCAACCTCATCCGCGGACAGAATCAAGAACAAAGCCGCCAAGCATGCCCAGCCGCGTGCGACCCTAGGCTCCTGTTCTCGGAATAGCGCGTACCCATCAAAGGCGTGCAGCGCTGAAATAGCGAGCAAGGAGCCCGACCACCATACACTTATGTTGTTTTCGTCAGTAAGGAGCAGCAAGTGAAAGAACCGTGACACGACGGGTAGGTCGTGGACGCTTCGGGGGAAGAGCAACAGCACCGCGAAGAATGAGGAGATCGCTACCGCCCCCCAGAACCAGAACAAGGCCAGCCTGGAAGTAGCGGCCTCTGCTTGGCGGCTCGCTGTCACGCGTTTCTCAAACGTTCGCCGGTGTCTGCAACTTGCCAGGACTGCGAGTATCGTAGCGCAAGGTATCACGAGGCGGCGCGCGAGGGCGGGGGGTTCCCACGCTGCAACTGCGCGAGTCGACTTTCGTGTCGCACCGCGACAGTACCCACCGAGGTACCGCCTTCTGTAGTGCACGCCACAGCGCCATGAGGACGCCACAACTAGCATCCGCGTATGCATCGACGATGGCCTTGGGCTCTTCTGTGCCTGCTAGTGTTGCTGCCGTTCTCCTCGGCTCACGCAGATGGTGTGCCGCAGGTCGGAAAATGGCGCAGAATCGAGATCGTCCTTCCGAACCCCTCTTTCGGAGGCAACCCCTTCGAGCTGGAGGTGAACGGCACCTTCGTGCACTCGGGGACCAACACGACCCTAACGCTGCCTGGATTCTATGCCGGCAACGACACCTGGAAGATCGCCTTCATGCCTACAGCCGAAGGCGTTTGGACCTACGTTACAAACTCGTCGGACTCTGATCTAGACGGGGTGGCTGGGAGTCTCGACTGCATAGCCTCCGGTCGGCGAGGAATGCTCGCTGCCGACCCGTCAAACCCTCGAAAGTGGAAGTTCTCCGATGGACCGCACGTAGTTCCGATCGGTCTGCTTCTCAACATCATGTACGAGGATGGGACGCTCCAAGACCTCACGTTGGCAGCAGACAAACTCAAGAACGATGTAGCCGGGCACCTATTCAATTTCCGCCTGACCAATCTCGTCTTCGACGGGCCGTGGACCAATCACGAGCTGGACACAGCACTGTGGGATCGGTTGGACGAGCGCATGGCGATGCTCACTGAAAGAGATCTCGGAATAATGGTGATGGCGTACACCGACGACTCAGGCACCCCGCCTTGGCCTGCGCAGTCACCCACGGAGGCGCTCCTCTTCCGCTATATGGTGGCCCGCCTTGCATCCTACCCGATGGTCTTCTTCAACACCGGGATTGACATCATCGAAACCCGAAACCAAGCATGGATAGACTGGTACGGGAGTCTGGTTCGCGGGCTGGACCCCTACAACCACCCGATATCCAGCCGCAACGGTAGCAGCGGATCGGGATTCCTCGTGATGGCGGGGCAGACCTACGATAGCAAGGGCGACCGGACAGCTGTGGTCGCCGATCTCATCGCTGACTTTGAAGCTAGCACCATCCCTTTCCATCAAGACGACAACTGGGGCGAGGAGGCCAACCAAGGATTCCTGCCCGGAGACATTCGCCGCGGAGCTTGGAAGTGTGTCATCGCGGGCGGGTGCGGTCTGCACGTACGCGACAACGTCGCATTCTTCAGCCATACCTGGGCCGGAAACGACACAAACGACCCAGACCGCTGGTTCACGCCATCGTCCATAACACCGAACCTCGATTCGGCCCCATGGCTCAAGCTGGTCGGCCCGTTCGTCGAGAATGATCTGGGGGTGACGTTCGCCACCATGCTCCCAGACAGTTCTCTGGTCACCAACGGCTTCGCGCTCGCCGATCCAGCCCGCACCAAGATCCTATACTTTTTGATGGGCGTCAACGATGCCTTTGATTTCGGCGACGGCGACGATGTCACCGTGCGTCTCTCCGGCCTGGCCGGCAGCTACCTTGCTCGGTGGTTCGACCCGAGGACCGGCGACTGGACGGCGGCGGGCAACCTAGCTGGCGGCGTCGATCACCTTCTGAGCCCCCCGTCGACCGATGATTGGATTCTGTTACTAACTAACGGCGTCCCGATTTTCGAGGACGGCTTTGAGAGCGGCGACACTGGCGCCTGGAGCTCAACGGTAGGCGGCTGACGAGAGCCTCGCGGCTCGATACGACGCGGCGAGACCCCGACGGTGGCGGAGCCGCGCGGTGGCATGCGTCCTCCGGCCAACGAGTTGCCAGCCCTGGGGGTTATCCTCAGGAACCGTGAGTCCCAGCCTCCACAACGATCCCGACTCCAACCTACGGACGACGATCCGGGGCGACGGTCACGTGCACCTCTACCCCGCGTTCGACCGCGACCTGTTCTTCCGAACAGCGCTCATGCGGACCGACGGCGGACAGGGGCCCTTCCTGCTCATGCTGACCGAGCGAAGCGCCGAATCCGCGTTTCTGGAACTTCGAGACGCCGCCCGAAGGAGCCCAGAAGAGGATCGACTGCTCCTCATCGACCACACCGTCGAGATCACCGCGGAACCCCTGAGCCTCCGAATTCGTGGGCTCGAGCGCGGGCCGGCAGAGCCAGCGCTCTTCATGGTCTGCGGGCGGCAGTTCAAGTCGCGGGAAGGACTGGAGGTTGCCGGATTGGCTCTCGACCCTGCAGATCCACTGTACGGGATCAAAGATCGGGAGTTGGCTGCGGCAGATCTAGTGCAGCGCTTGTTGGATCTCGGCGTCGCCGCTGGGCTCCCCTGGGGAGTCGGAAAGTGGCTTGGCGATCGGAGACGCGAGGTCGAGCGCCTGATCGCCTTACCAAGAATACGCGATCACCGCCTATTCTTTCTTGGCGACATCGCGGCCCGCTGCCGGCCCTGGCCGGAGCCGCGGGCGTTCCATGGTCGGCGGATCCTTGCCGGCAGCGACGTTCTGCCCCTTCCTGGGCACGAGAAGCGTCTCGCCTCGTACGGGTTCGAGCTCGCCTCCCCCGTATTTGATCCGGCCAGGCCGGCCGCAGCGTTCTTGGCTGCCCTAGAGGCAGCCGACACCTTGGACGTCATTGGCAAACGGCAGTCGATGGTCACTATGATGGTGGACCAGATCCGTTATCGTCTCCGCCGGGGCGAGAGTCGATGAACGCCCTGCCGGAATCGGTTGATGTCCTGATCGTTGGCGCGGGTATCTACGGCGCCACGGCTGCCTACGAGTCCAGCCGGCGAGGCCTTTCGGTTCTGCTCATCGACCGGGACGACTTCGGTGCCGGAGCCTCTCAGAACAGCCTAAAGATCGCCCATGGTGGCCTTCGCTATCTGAAGAGCTTCGACCTCCCACGGGTCCGAGAATCGATCGAGGAACGACGTCGCTTGCTGCAAGTGGCGCCCCACTTGGTGCGCCCGCTTCGTTGCCGTCTCGAGCTCTCCCCACTTTCGATGCCGAACCGTGTGCTCTTTCGGGCGGGCCTAGTGGGCAACACCTGGTTCACCCGCCACTGCAACCACGGAGTGGCCACCTCGGCACGCCTCCCTCGTTCGCGCTACCCCAGATGGTCCGACGCCCTCATCGAGGACACCGAGCGCCTGCTGCTTGGGTTCATCGAGACCGCCGTAGCCCTCGGCAAGGGCCGGTGCCACGCCCGCAACTACGTCGGCGTCGGGGAGTACTTGCGGGAGGACGGACGCGTGGTCGGCGCGCGACTGTCGGACGGTACCGAGATTGGCGTGGGAGTGGTGATCGACTGCACCGGCGTCAGCCGCCGCGGTCAGGCTGCGTGCCTGTCGATGAATCTCGTAGTTTCTCCCCTGAAACTAACCGCCGGCGGCGAAGCGGTAGCGTTGCGTCACCCAAGCGACCATCGCAACATCTTCCTAGTCCCTTGGCGCGACCGTACCATGATTGGCACTTACGATCGTGACTACCCAGCGGAGACCGATCGGCCTCACCGTATCGAGCCAGCCTGGGCCGAGGAGTTCCTCGATTGGTTGCGCCCGGTGCATCCTTCGCTGGCCGCTCTCACCCGGGACGACGTCCACCTAGTGCACTTTGGCGTGCTCCCCAAGGATGCCACCGATGATCATCATCCCGGGCGCAGGTTCTCCGTCGGCGAGGAAGAGCCGGGCGTCCTCCGAGTGGTCGGGGTGAAGTACACGACGGCACGAGGGGTGAGCTCCCTGGCCGTCCAGATGGCCGCCCAGATCCTCGGTCGGGATCCGCTTCCCGATCGGTTCGAGATGGCGCTCCCACCGCTGCTAGACTCTCGCGACCTGGTTCGCGACTTCATCGGCGACGACCCAGAGCTAGCCTCGCCTTTGTTGCCGGGACAGGCCGGCCCCAAGTTTGGCGAGGTGCTTTACGCCGTCGAGTTGGAGCAGGCCCGGACTCTGTCCGACGTGCTCTTTCGACGCCTCGGTCTGGCCTCGGCCGGGCACCCAGGCGCGGATGTCGTCGACTCCGTGGCCCGGGCAGTGGAGGAGATTCGCGGCTGGACCCGCTCGGAGCGCAATGACCAGATCGAAGCGTTCGAGACCGACCCGCACTTCGTCTTCTCCAACCCGCCGCTCAGCACGCCCCCCGCAGGCGAGCGACCCACTCATCCAGCACTCCGTCCTCTTCCTGGTCGATGAAATGGCGGTACCATAGCTCAAGATTGAAGATCATCCAGAGCCGGTAGTTGTGATCGATCTTCCCGGCGACATGCTCGGCCACCAGCCGCGTCATCTCCTCCCTCCGGAAGATCCCGACCTCGGCCAGCCGGCTCTCGCGCGCGACTCCCTCTATTAGCCCACGGAGTTCACCGCGAAACCATAGACCGAGAGGAAACCCGAACCCTTGCTTCTTCCGGTAGAGCAAGTTCCTCGATAGGTAGCGCTCGCCGAGCTTTCGAGTCAGGTACTTGATACGTCGCTGCTTGACCTTCCAGCACGCAGGCAGCCTCATGGCAAAGCCGGC
>JAZDDE010000252.1:0-32471 GCA_036679495.1 Gemmatimonadota bacterium
GGATAGTGCGGTGCACTCGCGGGGACTCACCGGAGAGGTCGATTTCGAGGACGACCCCCGAACCGAAACCGGAAATCCAGGCTGTCCGCTTGGCCGGTTCGTAGCGAATCGCCTTGGGGGTGACCAGCCCGTGCTCGGACAGGTTGAGACTTGCCGCCAACCGAGGAGTCGCCTCGCCGGCGCTGTCGACCACGGTGTACATGTAGAGAAACGAGTCCACGTACCCGAATTCGCCGGAACCGCGATCCAGGGGGCGGTCTTCGGCGCCGCCGGCAGCGATCCAGAGAGTATCCCCTGACGCCCTGGAATCGATCGCCCAGATCGGGCCATCCAGTCTGAGCTGTACGGCCCGTTCCATGTCGGGCCCTGGATCCAGCGGCACGACATGCACGCGATGGCCGATCAGCTCGCTGATCAGCAAACTCGAGCCAGCTACTTGCAGGTGAAGTGCTGGGCTCTCGAGGGGAATATCCTCGCGGCCCACGACCAGAGGGCCGCCGTCCCGGGTGTTCCAGTCCGGCTTGAGTGTCAGATAGAGAACCCGGGAGTCGAAGTCGTCTGCTACGACAAGCGCCTGGGCCGACGGCAGGTAGGCGAGCGTGCGGACGCCTGTGACGTCTTCGAGGTCCGTGCGTGCGAAGACGCTCAGGCTGTCTCCGGAAATACGGAAGAGCGCTACGGACGCAGATCGGCGCCCCCCTACAAAAACGTGCTCCTCGCCGGCGAACGCCCAGCCGGCGGGCGATGGCGGGGTGGCCGCGCGGCTGAGCTCGTTCCAGGAAGAATCGGCCAGGACTAGCTGCGAGCTGCCTCGCAGGAGCACGAGAAATCTGCCGCCGCTGAGACGCCTGATCCGGACCGGGTCGCCACCGAACGGGGGCACCGTGTCAAGGCTGACCTCGGCTGATGGATCCGTGAGCCTGGCCTCGAGCGCCAGGAGCACCTCGGCCATGTCAGCGCGCACGGACTCGTCGCTTGCCGGGCCCGGCGAACCGCATCCGATGAAACCGCCGCCTAGAGCGAGCGCAGCCAATACGCTGACGGCGCCTGCTCTGCTCCCGGATGCAAGAGAGCCCCACACCGCGCGGGGCTCTCGGTACTGAGGGCTAATAGGCCCTCCTACCAGCCGCTGTCTCCACCGCCGCTGGCTCCGCTACCGATTGCGCCACCCGCACCGGCAGCTGCACCCCTCCGTGAGCGCTTTTTCTCCTTGACTGTCACCTGCGCCACCATGTCCTCGGCCTCAGAGCCCTCAACCTTGACGACGATGGCTGTGCCATCCATGACATCCTCAAGCTGCTCCTCCGTGAGCACCACCTTGTACCGGGAGCCCTCTTGCCCTGGAACACCCAGGAGAACCTGAATCTCGTGATCGACGGCTGTATAGCTGGATTCGCCAACACTTGTCCAAGCCAAAGTGCCGGATGCACCCACCAGGAGCGCCACGGCGACCGGTAGAACTGCTCTCTTCATTCTTCTACTCCCCCAAGAGAAATCGGTATTGCACGAACCGGACACGTCCATGCCGATTCGGTTCTATTCTTACCAACACGTTGCACCATCGTTCCCGCTTAGGCGAGGGTGTTGGGACCAACCGCCATCCTGGAGGGACGTCGCGGAAGGGTCCGGGGCTTGCAGCGATCGGACTACGCACCTAATGCGTTACTGGCGCGACAACTCGGCTGGTGACACTGGCAGCGAGGCTTAGATGCGAGATGACGGGTTCGATACCGATGTAATCGTCGTCGGTTCCGGTTTTGGCGGTTCGGTAGCAGCGCTCCGTTTTGCGGCGGCCGGCCATTCCGTGATCGTACTTGAGCGCGGCGATTGGATCTGCCGGGACAGTTTTGAGCCTGATTTCGACGCGTTTTGGAACCCGCGGCGCCACCGATTCGGAATGAATGAGCTGCGTCCGCGGGGCCGGAATATCATTCCGTGGCTCGGAGCAGCGGTGGGCGGCGGCTCCCACGTGTACGCGGGCACGCTGAAGCGGCGGGATACGTTCGACGGGTTCCCACAGGCCATCGACCACGCGGAGATGCAGGACTTCTACAGCCAAGCCGAAGGCGTGCTGGACGCTCAGCGCTATCCCGATCACCCGCCGTACAGCGATGTCAGGGCCACCCAGCTGCTCTACTCGATCGCCGACCAACTCGAAGAAGCCCGCGGTGACTTGGTCGAAGAGTGGGGCGCGCTCAACCTGGGCATCAGCTTCGCGCCTCCCGGCACCGAGCCAGGCACCGAATTCGTCAACAAGCACGGCGCTCGACAGCGATATTCAGACCCCAGGGAACAGTCGCTGCTCGGCGGTGATATCGGTACTAAAAACAGCCTCGACCGCAACTATCTGTTCCTCGCACAGAAGTTGGGTGCGGAAGTCCACGCCCTGTGCTCGGCGGATCGAATTACGCCGCTGGAGGGAGGAGGATTCCGGGTCGATTTGAAGCGGTATCGAAGGGAATCTCGTTTCTGGAGGAGGTTCCTTCGCAACTGGATTCCGTCCCTGATCCGGCCGAGGGACGAGAAGCTCGAGGTCACATGCCGGCGGCTAGTCTTGTCGGCTGGCACGATCGGTTCCACCGAACTACTGCTCCGCAACCGCGACGTCCACCGAACCCTGCCCAGATTGAGCGCTACCCTCGGTACCCGCTACACGAGCAACGGGGACTACGTGAGCGCGATGCTACCCACCCGCGGCCTCCTTCTGGGCTGGATCGGCTTCGCGCTGGCTGTATACGGCCTGGTGTCGGGTTCTCTCTGGCTAGCACTTGTGGGCGCCGCCGGGTACGCGACCGGATTTCTCCGAACAAGGCCAGCTTATGACCCGGATGTCGGGACCACCAACAGCGACTACATCAAGTTCCGGCACCGAGATGGGAGCTCACAGGGCGCGTACATCGAAAGCGGTAGATATCCCACCGCGGTGCGCCTGTTCATTACGGTCATACTGAGTGGGCTAGGGATCTACAGGCCCCGCCACTACGGAAAGATTATCAGGTACACGCGCTTCCTGCGGCTTTTCGTTCCCCCATTTGGCCTACTGGCACGAACGTGGCCGATTCCACTCTTGAAGATGGGTAGGGACGACGCCTACGGAACGTTTCGGCTCGACCGGCGTGGCGCTGCCGTGATCGATTACGACTACCGCGCGAACAAGGAATTTTATCGATACTTGGACCAAATCGGCCAGGCGGTCGCCAAGACGTGCGGCTTCCTGTGGATACCCAACCTTCCCGCCCGTATTCTTCGCCGCGTAGAGATCCCACACAATCAGGGCGGCTGTCCGATGGCAGACTCAGCCGACAAGGGGGTGGTGGACCATGCCGGACGAGTGTTCGGGTACGACAATCTGATGGTACTGGATGGGTCGATCATACCGGTCGCGCTTGGGCCGAACCCCGCTCTGACGATATCGGCCCTGGTCGAACGTGCGTTGACTCACATCACGAGGCAGCTGGACCAGGCAGGGGACATCTCCGCATCGGTCTGAACTAGGCCGAATCCGGCTGGGCCAACAATTCCCGCACTGGTGCGGCAGCGAGGAGGCGGCGAGCAGGCTGTCCGTCCACTGTGTCCCAGCGGACCAGCCGCATCTCGGCCTCCGACAGTTCAAGCCCGGTGATGCTCCCGTCCGGGAAGCAGCAGCAACCGCTGTTGAAGTAGGACGATGACCGATCCGCCCCTCCCGCCCACACGGAGGATCGCGCCAGCTTCTCTAGCTTTGCCCACAGCAACGCGTCGGCGTGGTTGGCGAAGGCATGAACAACGTCCATCTCCAGTTGCTCCTCGACGTAATCCACCCACGACAACGACCCGAACACGGGCCGGTGAGTATGGCCAGTTACGAGAAGCATGCTGAGTTGGCGGGATGCCCAGCTGTACATGGCTGAGTTATGGCGATTGCGGAGTTCCCGGTTGCTCGAGGGGGTGTTGGATGAGTAGCCGGTGAGGTGCTGAATGGGCCGCCAGAGCCAGCGAACCGCCAGGCGGGCGGGCACGGCCCACCTTTCGTTGTTGTTCGTACCCTGGTGACCGTGCACCAGGTACAGCGTACCTAGATTCTCGCCGTTGTCGGTCAGGGTGTAGCAGGCGCTTTCGACGACGTCGGGAGGCTCGCCTCCGAACGGTTGTTTCAGGCTTCGGTCGAGGACGGTGCGAGTACGCCACTGCTCGTCGTGGTTGCCCCAAAACTTCTGGTATCTACCTGCGGCGTGGAAACGCGCTTCGGCCTCAAATACGTCCGGGTAGGCCCGAACCACTGCCCTGGGTCGCTCTTCCCACAATTCCTCGCCGTCCCCGAGGATAGCGAGCTTGTAGCCATGCTCGAAGTAGTGGCCCAAGGCACCCAGATATGCCGATTCGCATTGAACGAAGTCGTCGGCTCTGTTCCGGGCACCCTTATGATGATCTGAGAAAATAATCAGGGAATCATCACGAAGATCCAACTGCGGAGGCTGGGCGTGCTGGCCGGTAGCCATCGCGTGGCGCAGGGCCCGCTCAAGTCCAGCATCGATCCTGTCTTGAAAACTCATGCCGCACGAACGATAGCAGCGCGCACGAGGTTGCGCAGTAATAGAGCGCTATTTTCGTCGGGTGCCACGTCTGGCAGGCTCGCTTAGCGGGCCTGCCAGACCGGTCGAAATACTGTAGCTAGCCTGCTATCGGCTAACCCTTCTAACCTTGCAGCACTTGTTCCCGAATGAACCGTCCTGAAGTCACGTCGAAGATCCGAATCAGCGTAGGAACTCGGTGCTTGTGGTGATACACGGTGACTTCGACCTGTTTGCGGTTCCGGGTCGGCCTGTAGACGAGCCAGCCACCAGCCGGGACCGAACGTGCTACCATGGGGCAGTTGCCGGCCGGGTACTTGGCCCGCTGCTTGCCGGGCGGCACGCCGGGCATCCAAACGCGGCAAAGACCCACGGGTGGCAAGTGTCCGGGCGGAATGCCAAGCCTTGCCGCCGTGCTCCCGTTGTCTGACTTCTTCGCGACTACGGTGCCTCGCGAGCCGACAACCACCACGCCGGTGTCTCCCGAACTCGTTTGCACTTCTTGGTTTCCGCTCGAGCACCCGGCCACCAGCGCCAGCATGCCGAGCCATCCGACAATCCGAATTTTCATCTTTCACACTCCCGCCAAAGGTGTCCGACTTGGCAGAGCTATCCAGTTCCGTGCCAGCGTGTCGTCCTATGGCGACTTATTGCGCAGTAGTGTGCGGAGTGAGCATAGATAGTCAGATGCGTTTTTCTTGCCATGGAGTTAGCCTGATGCGCCGTGCCCAAAGTTCAGCGATGGTGACCCTGCACACCCTGGTGGTGCTCGTTCTTGGCGCGGCATGCGCTCAGACGCTGGATTCGGAGGCCGGCGGCCGCCTGGAATCCGAGCCGATCCCTTTGTACACCAACCTTGGTGATCACGAACACCAGGTCACCGTGCAAGTGGCCGCCGCACAGGCGTATTTCAACCAGGGCCTGAGGCTGAAATACGCGTTCAACCACGCTGAATCCCGGCGGGCCTTCGAGGAGGCGGCACGCCAGGACCCGAGCTGTGCCATGTGCTTCTGGGGCATCGCTCTGGCGGCGGGCCCCAATATCAATTCCGCCATGGATGAGGAGCGCGCCGATGCGGCCTTTCTGGCCTCGCAGGAGGCTCTGTCGCTCGTCCAAGGGGCGTCTCCCAGGGAGCAAGCCTACATAGAAGCCATGGCCGCCCGGTACTCAGCGGATCCGGCCGCCGGACGAGGCTCGCTCGACTCCGCGTACGCGGCGGCCATGCGAACGCTAGCGGCGGCAGATCCGGCGGATGTGGACGCAGGAGTCCTGTACGCCTCGGCGCTCATGAACCTCCAGCCGTGGGACTACTGGACCGAGGAGCTGGAGCCCAGGCCCGGAACCCCAGAAGCGCTTGGGGCGCTGGAGGGCGCTCTGGAGCGGCGACCGAATCACGCCGGGGCGTGTCACTACTTCATCCACGCGGTCGAGGCCGCCTACCCCGAACGCGCTGTACCCTGTGCGGAAAAGCTTCCGGAACTCATGCCGGGAGCGGGTCACATCCTCCACATGCCGGCTCATATCTACATTCGGGTCGGACGGTACGTGGACGCGATCGAGCGCAACGTGCATGCCGTGCATGCCGACGAGGAATTTATAGAGTCCCACGTGCGGGATAAGCAGCAAGGTACCGAGTACACACTCGCCTACTACCCACACAACTACGACTTCCTGGCGTTCGCGGCGAGCATGGCGGGGCGAGCCGACCAAGCGATCGAAGCGGCCGACCAAGTGGCGGCTCATGTGGACCGCAGCATGCTCGCCGAGCCTGGCCTTGGTGCCCTGCAACACTATCTGGGCATGCCGCTTCGCATGAGGGTCCGGTTCGGCCGCTGGCGGGCGATTCTGAAGTCTCCCCTTCCGGACACCCTGGCCTACCCGCGCGCTACCTGGCACTTCGCCCAAGGCATGGCGCTGGCGCGCACCGGAAAGCTAGAAGAAGCCAAAACTCAGCTGGAGGTTCTGCTCTCTCTGGCCACCGACCCCAGCCTGGAAGGCGTGACAATCTGGGATCTCAACGATAGTGCTGATCTACTGGCTGTCGCGGCAGAGGTGCTGTGGGGTGAGATCGCCCTGGAGAGCGGAAATGCTGAAACGGCAATTGAACATCTGCGTGAGGGCGTCCGGCTGGAATCGTTGCTCTATTATGATGAGCCGCCGGACTGGTCGGTTCCCGTGCGGCACTATCTTGGCCACGCGCTTCTACGCGCTGGCCAACCGGCGGAGGCCCAGGCAGTCTACGAAGAGTCACTGCGTCGTTTTCCGGAGAATGGGTGGTCACTTACCGGGCTCGCAGCCAGTCTGGACGCGCAGGGAATGGCCGCTAGTGCCGGCCTAGTCCGGGAGCGGCTATCAGTGGCATGGTGTACAGCTGACGTGGAGCCAGCGACGTCGCGGCTATAGCCGCAGTAAGCATCGGCAGCCGGCCAATCTCGATAGAAACGGAGTTACGGAAACGAAAAACTGACCGTAACCATCGTCTTGACCTCGTCAATGAGGTTGGACGACTCGAGATCGATGTTTCGAAGCACGCGGGACGGAAGGCTGTCGGCTAGCGCATCCGAAATTATGGGAACAAGGCGGCCCCCGACCGTCAACAGCACGTCGGCGTCGGCCCGGGTTTCCGCGTCGCCGAACAGTGACCTTCCAACGAGGATCTTGATATCGCCAAGCGGTACCCGGCGAGTCAATGTCTGGAGCCCGGTGCCCAGAGAGACTACCTCGGTTCGCTCCCACCCGTTATCGCCCAACCGAGAGCTCGTCACCTGAACGGTCAGCCTATGAGGCCCTGAGCGCTGCCCCGCGGTCCCGATCGTCAGATGGAGTGCGTGGGTGGCCGCATCGTGGCTGGCGGTTATTGCGCGGAACGTATGGCGAGTCTGCAGAAGATGTTGGTAGGCGCGCTCTCTTTCCTCCGAGACAGCCCGTTCCTTCTGACCCGCATCGCGCAGATCGACGAAAAAGTAGCCGGCGCCAGCAAGCGCCAGGATGGCCAGCAGCAATGCCCGGGTAGCCGCACGACGAGCCACTTGGAGCGAATAGCCGGCCTTCTCGTCGGCTATCTCGCCGCGGGCTCTGCCGAGGTTCCAGCCAATCCAGATGCATACGATCCATACGACCAGCCCGATACCGAGAATCCAAATGCTGGCCGACTCTGGCCACGGATCATCTCCGTACAGCCATAGCCAGAAGACCCCGGCCGCGGCTCCCACCGCCCACAGAGCGAAAAAACCGCCAAGGAGAGCGCCCCAGATCGCGCCGGCTATTTCCCATCGGGTCTGGATTCGCATGCACTGGCGTTCCACAGGGTTGGCAGATGGCTACACTCAGGTTGATCATGGCGCACTGTGGCGTCGGAGAGCAACCGGGAGCCTGACCGACGCTCCCGATCCCGTGTGCGCGTAGTCGTTTCGGGTGTAGCTCCGACACCACGGCGAGGTCCACAAGAATCCGTAACATACGTAGTCACAACACTTATCTTACGGCACGGGGAGTGCATCCATGCCTACTGTGTCGATCGCGGCCCTCCCCAGTCGAGGGTTGCTCATGGAAAGAGAACGGCATCTAAATAGGGATCGGAATGCAAGAACCCGGATTTCACGTCACGAGTCCCGAAGCGCTATTGGCCCGAGCGGCTCAGTCTCTCGAGGCCAAGCGGCTTACAGGACTGTTCCTGGGTTGTTCCTGGGAGTACGTCGATGAGAATCTGGCCGAGTGTCTCGTGCTGGCCCTCGACCGGCTTCCACAGCAGGCGTTGATCCGGCGGCAGCAGGACCGGATCGTCCTGCGCTCGATCGCCCGGCTGGTAGCCGATGTGTCACGGGAAGATCCAAGGCGCCGGACAATTCAGCGCCGCGTCAGCCAGACGCTGCGGCGAGGCACGCCTTAGGCATTCCGAGCGACTCCAGGTGGAGCCTCCGTCAGACCGCCTAGAGCGCGGATCCTTCAAACGGCCGCAAACCCGCCTCGTCGTGCACGCTCATTTCCGGGCGGCCATCAATACCCATCCAGGCACAACCGATCTCGCCTTCGCGGCTGACGGCGACAAACTTCTCTGCGGGGATGAAATCGGGATTCACTCTTCGGTACCGGCTAAGGATCATCCGAAGCCCATCTTCGCAGGCCTGCTGAGGTGAACGGCCATCGCGCATGCGGCCTACAATGTAGTATGAGGCGCAGGACTTGATCACGTCTTCGCCCCGTCCGGTGGCGCCGGCCGCACCCACGTCATTGTCCACATACAGGCCTGCGCCGATGATCGGCGAGTCGCCCACCCGGCCCGTCAGCTTCCAGCTCAAACCACTTGTGGAAGTGATCCCGGCCACGTCGCCGCGAGTGTCCACAGCCAGCACGTTCACGGTTCCGTAGTGAAAGGCCTCCTCGCCGGCAGGCCCATAGCCCGTCTCGACAGCGGAGTCTCCTTTGAGGTGATCCGAAGGGCCCCAGTCGTCGTGCTCGCTCAACTCCTCCCGCCACCTCAGGTACCGCGCGCGCGCTTTGTCGGTCATGAGACTCTCCTCTTGGAAGCCCCACGTACGAGCAAAAGAGAGTGCCCCGGCTCCCACGAGGAATACATGGTCGGTTCGCTCCATGACGAGCCGGGCGACAGACGACGGTGTCTTGATTCGCTCCAGGGCCCCGACGGCCCCGGCGTTGTATGTGCGACCGTCCATGATCGATGCGTCCAGCTGAATCACGCCATCTTCGTTGGGGAGACCCCCGTACCCGACACTCGTGTCCTCCGGATCGACTTCGATCACATTGGTCGCTTTTTCGACCCGCTTCCGCCGCTAGACAGAATCTCCCAGGCGGCGCGCAGGCCTTCCCGGCCGGTCTCGTTGCGGTGACTGGTGATGATGATCGGCGTAGTACCCACCCGGTTCGGGCGTGCGGCAAGTCGAGGACGGCGAAGCGCGATGGCCGCTCCTCCAAGGAACAAGCCGCGGCCCACGAATGCTCGGCGGTCGATCTGATAGGACATGGCTGGCTCCTCTGGAAGGCGTCTTTCCACTGCGTATCGGCCGTGTTAGGGTGCTCGAACTCTACGAGGTGCCATGCAAGGTAGTCCAGTGACGCAGACTCAGCGGGCGTTCGCACTAGAGATTGACGCGGCAAGAGTGGGCCAGCGGTATGAGGCGGCCGGTGTTCCGTGTTCCGATAGCCCCCTGCACGATCTCGCGCTAGCTCTCGCAGCCAGCCCGGTGTGGCTAGAAGCCGGACCGGCGCTGCTGCTGGTTCGCGAGGACGGCCCGGGCACACTCGGAATCCTCGGCAGCTTCACGGCGGAAATGGCGTCCTCGATACAGGCCATGGAGTGGCAGATCGATTTCTCGCTGAATCGGCTGCGATACGTTTCGTACCAGCAAGTCGAAGCGGACTGCAAGATCCTGGCGGCTCAGCTCACCGAGACTCTGGGCCGCGAAGAGTTGGAAGACAGCCGGTTCGTGGCCATCCCCCGAGGGGGCCGAAACGTGCTCGGCATCCTGTCTTACATCCTGGATATTCGGGGTGACAATCGCACCTCGGACTCCGGCCGAACCGTCATAGCGATCGACGACTGCGCGATCTCGGGCCTGCGCTGCGCGGAGTTCCTCGCTGAGGAAACAGCCGAGCGGGTAGTGTTTGCACACCTTTATTCCCATCCCGACCTGCGGGCAGCGGTTGAGCGACGAGAGCCGCGCGTTCAGGCTTGCCTCGGAGCTCGTGATCTTGCCGACTACGCTCCCGAAGACCTAGGCGCAGAATACGATATGTGGAAGTCCGACTGGGAGTCCAGATCAGACCAGCGCGCATACTGGGCTGGCCATCCTGAGCACATCTGCTTCCCCTGGAATGAGCCTGATATCACAGTGCTGAACCGGGCCGCCAACCGAACGGAGGCGGGATGGCGAGTCGTGCCTCCCGATTCCTGCGTCAAGAACCGACACCGACCGAATCCACAGATTGTGGTGCAGATCCAGTCAGCTGGCAGCGGAGAGATCCAGCCTTCGCCATCGACGCTGTTCGGCGAGCTCGCCGGGAAGGTTCTTGTGGCTAACGTGGACTCGGGAGAGTGCATCCAGCTGGAGGGGACTGCGGCCGACATGTGGCGAGCGGTCCTGCAGCACGAGGACCTGGATCAGGCGACGCGGTCTTTGTGTGACCTGTACGCAGTGGGCGAGAACGAGCTTCGGCCCGACTTGGAGGAACTGATCGCCTCGCTGACGGACAAAGGCATGCTGGGCCCTGACCACGGCGGCACGTGAGCGAGGCGCCGGGAAGCACGGGCGTGGGAGCAGCCTGGCCTGTCTATGCCGTGTATGGGCTCAACATCGCTAGCCAACACACCTTTCGGAGCGAGCTGGTGGCCGGTCAGGAGCCGGCCGATGTAAGCTTCGAAGTAGTGAATACAGCGCCTGACGCACCGGACTGGAAATCGGAGGCGCCGGTGTATGCGGGTTCCGTACTTCTCGAAGATGGCGGGAGTTTTCTCTTCTTGTACAGGTGCTTCGGCCTGGATGTCCTCCGCTACCGTGGCTTCGCCGATTTCTATTTGTGGGACGATAGAATCGTATGTCATCTGATCGATTCGAACCGGTTCGATGCCGTCGAATTGTACTTCCTGGGGCTTGTGTTGGCCTTTTGGCTCGAGCGGGGAGGGACGCTGACATTGCATTGCTCCGCGGTGGACGTCGGAGGAGGAGCGGTTGGTTTTCTGGCCTCGAAGATGGGGGGCAAGAGCTCGCTCGCAGCGACCTTCGTGCAGGCGCAGTGCGGCTTTCTCACGGACGATTTCCTGGCCCTACGATTCGAAGAAGGCACCTGGTGGACGAGCTCCGGATTCCCGCAGATGCGCATGTGGCCCGACCACGCGCAGCATTTTACCGACGACGTGGACGCTCTGGCCGTTGTGCTGCCGGGCGAAGAAAAGCGACGGGTGCCGATCGCGGCAGAGGCGTTTTGTAGCGGCCGTAGGCCGCTCGCCGCGCTGTACATTCCAGAGCGGCGTACGGAGACGGTCGGTCCCGTGGAGATTGAAACTCTGTCACCGCGGGATGCGGTCATCGAACTGGTTCGGGAATCCTTTCTGACCCGTCTGCTCGAGTCGGCCGGCCTTCACGGCATGCGGCTGGCCGCGTTCGTCGCCCTGGCCAGGCGAATCCCTATTCGCCGGATCAGCTATCCTACCGGAATTGAGCTCCTGCCCGATGTGCGAGCCGCCATTGTTCAGGTTGAGACGTGAGTGGTATCTGCGGTATCGTCAGTTTCGGTTCCGACGATGTTGCGCAGGCTCATCTGGACTTGCTGGTCGAAGCCGCCCGGTTTCGGGCGGTGGACGGATGTCACACTTGGAAGGGTGACGGGGCCGCTCTAGCGCAGTTGGCTCATTTTCTTACGCCCCAATCCGCGCAGGGGAGCTATCCCCACTCTGAGCCGATCCCGGAGTCCGAGCACGCACTACACTTGGTCGCCAACGCACGGATTGATAACCGTGATGAGCTGCTCGCTGTGCTTCGGCCCAAAGGCCTGCTAAGACACGAGGACCCGGCCGATGAGGAGCTCATTCTAGGCGCCTATCGGCACTGGGGTGACCGTTGCGGTTCCCGCCTGATCGGCGACTTCGCGTTTGCGGTGTGGGACGACCAGCGCCGGCGACTGTTTGCGGCCCGCGACCCGATGGGTATGCGGACACTGTACGTTCGTAGTGAGCCGGAGAGGCTGATCTTCGCCTCCGAGGCGCAGCAGATTGTTAGGCTCCCCGGGGTGCCACAGCGACTGTTCGAACCAGCCGTGGCCGGGCATCTCGCGGGACCGTACGGCCGGAATGACTGGAGCCCACTCCCTGGCCGCCGATGCTTCCGGTGTACGAACCTGGCGCTTCTGGGATATCGACCCCAGCAAGGAACTGCGGTACCGAAATGAGAGACAATACGCAGAGCACCTCCGCGAACTCTTGTGGCAAGCAGTAGAGGACAGGCTCCGGACCGCCCGGCCCGTGGGCCTGTCACTGAGCGGCGGAATGGACTCAGGAAGCATCGCGTCGGCCGCCGGAGCACTGGGCGCACACGGACTGAGGACGTATTCGTGGGCCTTTGACGAACTCTCCGCCTGTGACGAACGCCACATTAGCGGACTGATCACGGACGCCTTCGGCCTGACGGCGGTCGGCGTTCCTGCGGACGACGCCTGGCCGCTGGCTGACTACCCGAAGCACGGTCCGCATGCTGACGACCCGTTGCTCTTCGTATACGAAGCGCTCGCTGACCGCACGCTCGACCAGGCGCGACTGGACGGCGTGGGGGTTCTCCTGTCGGGCGAGCGCGGCGACGAGATGGTCGGGGATTGGATTTACGATCTGAGAGGACTGTTCTGGTCCGGACGCTTGCCGGCATTCGCGCGTGAGATCGCGGCGCACAAGCGAGTGTACGGTCGGTCCACGGTCCGAACCGTACGCGCCGCGCTATTTCCGTCCGCGGCGAACAGGCCCCAGCCGCATGAACATCTGCCCGCCTGGGTACACCCTGACTTCGCCGACAGGACAGGGCTTCCGGACATCGCGCGCGGCTCGGCGCCGGCACTCCCGGACATGGACGCGCCACACCAGGCCCGGTATGGCCGAATCTTCATGTTCGCCGGAATGCGGCGGTCGGTGGCCCTGGAGCGCCGGCGAGCCGCGCACGGCCTGGAGTACGCGGATCCGTGGAGTGACAGGCGAATCGCTGAGTTCATCATGGCCGTGCCGCCGCACATGGTCACTCGCCTGAGCGAGCCGAAGCGCATCCTGCGCCAGGCCATGCGAGGAACGATGCCGGATGCCGCATTGGATCAGGCTGGCAAGATAGAGCCCGTGGCACTCTTTCATCGGGGTTTTCGCGAGCGCGCCACCCACACAGTCAGGGGCCTGCTGACCGACAACCGCATGGCTGCGCGCGGGTTTGTCGACGCCGGAACCCTGCTCGAAGCCTTCGAGGCGTACGTGGCAGGCAATCCAGGACCGCACGATTTTTGGTGGCCGCTCACCCTGGAAATGTGGCTTCGGGCGCACTGGGACTGATAGGGAATCGATGAGCGGAATCTGCGGCATATTGACTTTTGACGGGCGGTCCGTGTCGGAGGAGACGGTGCGCCGGATGATGGCTGCGGCGCCTCATCGTAGCCCTGACGGGGACAGCATTTGGACGGGAGCCGGAGCGGCTCTGGGCTACCAATCTCTGCAGATTGGGCCCGACCCGGCCCACGAAGATCAGCCTCTGAGGCGAAGTGGGGATACCTGTGTGTTGATCGCGGATGCTCGGATCGACAATCGGGCTGAGCTGCTGGTCAAACTTGGCGGAGAAGCCGGACTGGGGGGCGCGACTAGCGATGCCGCATTGATTCTGGCGGCGTACCGGAGGTGGGGCGCCGAAGCCCCTGCGCATCTTATCGGCGATTTCGCCTTCGCCATCTGGGATCAAGACCGGCGGCGGGTCGTTGCGGCCCGCGATCCGATGGCCATGAGACCGCTGTACTATCGCCACGAAGCTGGACGCCTCCTGTTCGGATCCGAAGTGAAGCAGATCCTGGCGGCCGACGATGTGCCAAGACAGCTCGACGAGGCCACTGTCGCCGCTTTTCTTGCCGGAGACTTCGGTCCGGCGGGGTGGACATTCTATTTGGGAATCCAGCAGCTGCCTCCTGCGCACGTCCTGGTCGTGGATGAAAACGGAGCCCGGGTCTCGCGCTACTGGGATGCACAGCCCGCCGGTCAGATTAGGTACGCGGACGAGTCGCAGTACGCCGATCACCTGTTCGAGTTGCTGAGCGAGTCCGTTGCGGCCCGGCTGCGCGGCACCCGGCCTCTGGGCCTATTCCTGAGCGGCGGCATGGATTCGGCCAGCATTGCCGCCACGGCAGGCTGGCTCAAGAAACAGGGACGCACCGACGTGGCTCCGCTTCACACGTACTCGTGGGCCTTCCCCACGCTCGCCGAATGCGACGAGCGCTATATCAGCGATGGGCTGGTTGGCCATTACGCACTACCCTCGCGTGACATAGACGCAGAGACGGCGGCGCCGCTGTCCGGCTATCCGCGGCATGGTCCCGATGCGGACGATCCGTATGTCGGTGTGTATCAGCCAGTCCTCGAAGCCACACTGGCTGCCGCCCGCGACGACGGCGTTCGGTTGATGATGTCCGGGGAGCGCGGCGACCTCTCGATGGGCGACTACATCTACGACTATCCCGGCCTGTTCTGGCGCGGGCAGTGGCGAACTCTCATTCAAGAACTCCGGATGCAGGCGGGCTGGAAGAACGCGTCTGTAGCGGCCATGGTGAACAGGTTCGTGCTCCGGCCGGCCCGCGCATCAATGTGGCCCCCGGGTCGGGCGGAGTGGGCACGGGAGCCGCTGCGACGTGCGTACCGCCGTTACAGGAAGCGCCCCGTGTCGCCACCGTGGCTCCGGCCAGAATTTGCCGCGGCGGTCGACCTGGACGAGATCCTGCGGAGGCGGCCGGAGCAAGCGGAATTTCGGCCCCTGGCTCGCCACAAACGATATCAATCGATCTTCGCCCCCATGCACATACGCGGTATGGTCTGGTCCGACCGCACGCAGGCCAGATTCGGGATCGGGTTTGCCGATCCCTGGAGCGACCGTCGGATCGCGGAATTCGCGCTGGCGGTACCGCAGCGAATCCTCAATCGCACCGGAGACAACAAGCGGCTTGTGCGGCGGGCCTTGGATGGCGTCATGCCGGAGGAGACGCTGGGGGCGATTCGAAAGATCACTCCGTACCCACTCTACATGCGATCTCTGAAGGAAAGGGAGCAAGCGACGGTGCGAGATCTGCTCACTGACATGCGAGCGGCGTCTCGCGGGTTCGTGGATGAGGCTGGCCTCCGCGAGCATTACGAATCCATCTGTAGGGGTGGTCCTGAGCATCCCGGGTTCTGGTGGTCGCTCTGCGTCGAAATGTGGCTCAGGGCACACTGGATATGATAACGATGGCCTGGCCGGGAGTGAGGCCAGGCGTTGCGTAGCCCCGTCAGAGATTGTAGCACGCGCGCCACACAATTCGGCCGTACACGGCACCGTTCGTCGAGTTCCCACTACACTTCTCAACACGTTAAACCATTGCAATATCAAAACTTATCGACACAGCGCGCAAGGTTCCGCAGCGACGTGACCGTTCGAACCCAGATCGGTACGTGTCTTGCCAATTTAGGCGGTCCGAAGTAAGAAGGATGTGGCCACTCCAACCAAAGAGGTCAGTACTATGGAGAAGAAGAACTACACCAAGCCCATTGTACGGGACTGGGGCACCGTCAGTGAGCTGACGGCCACCGGGATGACGATGCCCGGTCAGGATGCCAAACAAGGCAGCGCTATGTCGCAAGGCGGCTGAGCCAGCTCACCTAGGCCCTCTTTGAGGGTTTTGCGTAACTTAGGATGTGACGCAAAGAGGGGGAGGCCATATGGCCCCCCCGTTTTGCATAGTAGGACCTGCGACAGCCTTCCAGCTCCCGCCGTGACTGCGGCTTTCGGCATCAGACTGGCACGCATCGTGCCGATTGTGCATGTATTGAGAGCCGTCTGGCACATCAAGAAAACGGGGAACTAGCCAAGCTATGACATCACGTACCCACCCCTTGTCCCGCGCGATATCTGTTGTCGCTACCCCTGATCAGGTCTCTGCAGATCTGGATGGTGAGGTGGTGATTCTGCACCTCGGAGGCGGGGAATATTTCGGCCTGGATGAGGTCGCCGCCCGCGTCTGGGAACTCATCGCATCACCTGCAACTGTCGGGGAGATTGAGCGGACGCTCCTCTCGGAGTACGATGTTGAAGCTTCCGAGTGTGCGAGCGATCTGGATTCTCTGCTGGCCAGCCTGGACGAGCGCGGATTGATTGAGATCCTGGATGCGGATTCTGCGGACGATTCATAGGTTTCGGGAGCGTTCGTGGTCCGAACGAGGGGCATTCGCAAAGGCCACCGCAGGGCTTCTCATCATCCGAACCGCCTTGTTCGTCCTTCCGTTTCGCCGCGTCGTGGGCCTTGTCGAACGACTGGCCGAGCGGAAGCAGCATTTTGGCGCCTCCCGAGCCTCAGCGGAGACCATGATCTGGGCGGTGGACGCTGCGGGACGGCGGTTGTTCCCCGAAAAGCCGTGTCTGCCGCAGGCTCTGGCCGTGCTCTACGGACTGCGGCGACGCCGACTGCCGGCCGAGCTTAGGATCGGAGTGGCTCGAGATTCGGGGTCCGGCCTTCTGGCGCACGCCTGGGTGGATAGCGAAGGGAAGACTGTGATCGGCGATCTGCCGACCGCGGGTACGTACACTCCCCTGCCCCCGCTGGGTCTCGACCGTCCATGAGACACTCAGCATGACACGCCCCGGGCTGAAAGAGAGATTTCGGCTGACCCTGAAAGTGGGGTCGGCTCTTAGACTGGTGTGGAGGAGCGCGCGAGGCTGGACGATCGTCAGCCTGATCCTTCTCGTCATCATGGCGGTGCTTCCGCTGGTCGGTTTGTGGGCCATGAAGCAGGTCGTAGATGCCGTAACGATCGCCGACGTGGTAGAACCGGTCCGCCGGGTGCTGGTATGGGTCGGGATCCTGACCCTGGTCGGCTTTCTTACCTCCGTCGGCCGGTCGCTTACACGCCTGGCCAACGAGGCACAGGGGCATCTAGTCACCGACCACATGCTCCACGTGCTTCACAGCAAGGCTCTGGAGGTCGATCTCGGGTATTACGAGAATCCCGCCTATTTCGACACGCTGCACCGCGCTCAGCAGGAAGCTCCGTTTCGGCCGACGAGGATCGTCAACAACCTGAGCCAGGTCGGCCAGAGCGCGGTGACTTCGGTGGGAGTGGTCCTGCTGCTGGTGACAGTGCACTGGATTCTGGCAGTGCTGCTCATCCTCGCGGTGATCCCTGGCCTGCTGGTACGCCAGCGCCATGCCGACAAGTTGTTTCATTGGCATCGACAGCGCGTAGAAAGCGAACGCCGCGCCCTCTACCTCGACCGGTTGCTCATGGGCGCAGAGCACGCGCGGGAGCTGAGAATCTTTGGCCTGGGAGCGGAGTTGAGCCGCCGGTTCAAGGAGCTGCGGGACCAGGTTCGGGGCGAGCGCATCTCGCTCGCGGTCCAAAAGAGTACCGCCGATCTGTGGACGCAGCTCGCCGGAGCCGCCGTACTCCTCGGTTCCCTGGGCTACATCGGGTACCGAACCGCTCAGGGCTTCCTCAGTGCCGGCGATCTGGTGATGTATTTCGGGGCGGTTCAGAAGGGGCAGGCACTCCTACAAAGCCTGTTCGGCGGCATCGGCTCGCTGTACGAGGACAACCTGTTCCTCACGACGCTCGACGACTTTCTCTCTCTTGAGCCGACGGTAGCCGCACCGCCGCACCCAGCTACGGTGCCCACTTCACCCCAATCGGGCTTTGAACTCAAGGATGTCAGTTTCAGCTACCCAGGCAGTTCGAGAGCACTCATCGATAACGTCAGCCTGACGATCGGCACCGGCGAAATGGTCGCTCTCGTGGGTGCGAACGGCTCCGGAAAGACTACTCTCGTCAAGCTCCTCTGCCGGCTGTACGACCCGGACAAGGGAAGCGCTACGTTGGACGGCGTGGACCTTCGTCAATTTGATCCGGTGGCTTATCGGCGCCATCTGGCGGTGGTGTTTCAGGATTTCGCTCGCTATCAGATGACCGTGAGTGAGAACATCTGGTTTGGCGATGTCGAGAAGGAGGCGAACGACCAGCGGCTGGCTGAAGCGATTCGGAATGCGGGCGCCGAAGAGCTGATCGCGAGCCTCCCGGAGGGAACCGACACTCTCCTCGGAAAGTGGTTCGCCGGTGGCGAGGAATTGAGCCTGGGCGAATGGCAGAAGCTGGCGTTGGCCCGAGCCTTTTTCAGCGACTCTCAGCTTCTGATTCTGGATGAGCCGACCAGCTCCCTGGACGCTCAGGCTGAAGCGGAAGTGTTTGATTCATTGCGAGGCCTGACCCGAGATCGGTCCGTCCTGGTCATCAGCCACCGATTCTCGACGGTTCGGATGGCTGACCGGATTTGCGTACTGGAAAACGGACGCATCACCGAGACCGGCCCGCACGACCAGCTGCTGGCGGCGCGGGGCACATACGCGCGGCTATTCGAGCTGCAGGCGTCGATGTACGGAGAGACACCCGCAGCATCTGAGGCCACATGACCGACGATCTTGCCGGACGCCTGGTGTGCCTGTGCTGCCAGACGACACGGTCGGAGGCGCGGACAGCTCGGCTTGAGGAAGTCCTCGGCGCGGGACCCGATTGGGACCGGCTTCTAGAGTTCGGCGACCGGCACGACGTACTCCCTCTGCTGCACTTTCACCTATCGGGTTTCGGTCCGGACCTGGTACCGGCGGCGGTAAGCGAGAAGCTCCGGAATGAGGCGCGATCCGTTGCGCGCCGTAACCTGTATCTCAATCAGGAACTCCATGGGCTGTTCGAGGCGCTTGCAACCGCCGGGGTAGAGGCCATCTGCCTGAAGGGACCCATCCTGGCAGCTACTGCTTATCCCAGCCCGGCCTTGCGACGCTACTCTGATTTGGACGTGCTGGTGCGCCGAAAAGATGTGCGAAAGGCGATGGCTGTCCTTGCCGATCGGTCGTACGAGCCATGGGAGATCCTCTCGGCGGCTCAGGAGGAATCCCTGCTGAACGCCGGCTACTCGCGACCGTATGGCCGTAAGCTGGACTGGATCGGCGTAGATCTTCACTGGGGATTTTCGCGGAACTTCTTCGCGGGCGAGATAGAACCGGCTCGTATCTGGCACGAAGCGGAGTTCGTGACCGTCCAGGGACGGCCGATCCGTTCGCTTCCGCGGCCACTGCTCCCGCTTGCCCTATGCGTCCACGGCGCGAAGCACGGACCCTACCCCTGGCCGAAACTGAAGTGGATCGCCGACATGAGCGAGCTGCTTCGCACGCGTACAGAAGGCGACTGGGAGCAGACATTTGAGGTGGCCGAGACTCTTGGCCTCAAGCGCGTGCTACTACTGGGCCTCGTCTTACCCAATCAACTGCTCGAAGCCGAGCTGCCGGCCTGCGCCAGCGTGGAGCTGGATGGAGACCCGACCTTTAAAGAGCTCAGCGACTGGATTCGAGCGCACCTGTTCGGCTCCGCTGAACTGAAGCCCAGTTTTGAGGAACGAACCCGTTTCGATCTGGCGATGCAGGATCGGGCGGCGGGAAGGCTACGGTATCTTGCCAAGCGTACGCTGCTGCCGGGCAGACGAGACTGGAACCGGGTTAAGCTTCCCGGATTCCTGACGTTCCTGTACGTACCGTTGCGGTATAGTCGTTTGATCGCGAAATACGGGCTGCACCCGACGAAACTGCGCAAGCTCCGGCGGAAGCGGTCCACCCCCACTCCAGGGAGGCACAGTGCGGACTAGTCATGTGGTGATAGCGACACTTCTTCTTGCCGGATGCACCGCCGGCGAAGAGGCTGCGGGTGAGGCGGAACTCACACGTGAGCAGAAAGACAGCGTGATCGCGGAGTCACCGATCCCGGGCTCGCAAGGCGTGCGAAAAGCTATCGATGCCCGCGAGGCGTCCCAGGATCGGATGTCCCAGCTCGACTCGATCCAGCCGTAAGGCAGGCGCTGATCGGCACGGCTATCTGGTAGCCTGATCGAACACCACGAAGGACGCGGAGTCACGTAAGGTCCCCTCCCGGGCCAAGATCGTTCCTTCACCAGGCTCCACGGCGTGAATCGTACGACCGGCCAGGATCGCTGCGGATCCGCCGATAGTGAGCTCGAGACCCGATAATTGAGCCAGGTTGCCAAACCGATCGTGGCTGACCACATCGACACTCGCAGTATCCCCGAGCGGGATCGTGCTCGGCTCAATAGCGACGACTAGAGAAACCGCAGGTCCTGCGTGGCTCTCAACGGATACGAAGACCGTCTCAGCTCCCGGCGCGGACGCCTGGACGCCGAGCGTTAAAGCCGTGGGAGGCGCCTGGAAGTTGTAACTGACCCTTCCCTCACCATCTGTCGACTGGGTTTCGAGAGGTAGGAAAAGGCCACCCTCGACCGTGGCCCTCATAGTGATAGGAATGCCCGCCAGAAGGACGCCACCAGAGTCGCGGGCTTCCACAACAAAGGCTTCAGGTGCGGTTTCGCCCGCCGTTAGAATTTGTCCGTCTCCAGCCACAAACTCTAGTATGACAAGCGACGATGGGGCCGTGACTGGGGGCGGATCAGCCGACACGCCAGTTTGCTCCACCAAAGCCGAAGAGTCGGAGCACGCAGCGGCCCAGGCGGCGAGGGGAAGGATCCACAGCGATAGGCTCTTTCGCACGGCTTCCTCCGGAGTCTCGCGGTAGCAGTTAAATCTGCACACAAGCTGTCTGGAGGGTCGAGCGAACGCAATAAATGTCGGCCGCCAGGCCGCAGCGGCCCGGACACGGCTAGAACGTTGGCCGGAGGATCCAGAGCCCACTCATGAAATCCGACACATAGAGCAACCCGTTCTGCAATACCAATGAGCGCGTACATGTGGCTGAGGGGCCGGCGTCCCGCCCGCAGTCCGGTGGTCCGGCGTAAACGATGGAGGCGTACTCGCGGCCCTGCTTGTCGAGCTCGCCGAGGAGCTCGCCGGTGACGTCGATCGCACGTACACCCTTGCCGAACCAGGCCACGTATAGGATTCCGCGCTCCTCGTCCAACCACAGATTGTGCGGCGTATCGTCGGGGAGGGAGAAGGTGGCGACCTCACGGGGATTCGCGAAGTCCCGCAGATCGACGATGTGCAGGATTCCCGGGGTGGCCGTGTCCTCCTCGCCAACGAAGGCGTATCCGGTATCCGGCCAGTACCACACGTTGTGGACCTGTCCTCCGTCCGTCTGAATCCTAGTGACTTCTGTCGCGCTTCCCACCAGGCCTCGTTCGACCCGGGCGGCCGGAACCAAAGAGCCTGCGACGCGCATCGGCGGCGGAGGCGGTGGAGGAGGAGTCGGAAATCCGCCGCTCACGTCGAGCACAATCAGTCCGTCGTCCCAGTGCGAAAGAAAAGCGAGGTTGTCCCGCACCCAGACATCGTGAAGAAAGCTGGTCTCCGGCTCGCGCTCGAATACAAGGGCGGGAGCCGCTGGATCGGATACGTCCAGGACGTGTAGCCCCGCATCCCCGTCGCCCACGACGTAAAGGTTGCTTCCCTCGAACCACAGATTGTGCACGCCCGTGCCCAGGCCGGCCGTATAGCGGGTGATGGGTACGGGATGCCCCGGATCAGAGAGATCCAAAAGAGTCAACCCGTTGAGGCTGTCGGAAGACGCTTCCTGGGAAATAGCTCCGAGCATCCCGTCGGCCGACACTTTCACGTCATTTACGGTCTGGGCGTCCACGAATAGGGAATCGACCCGGACGGGCGCTGCCGGGTTCAGGATGTTCCATACGGTGAGGCGGTTTCCGCACAGCGCCAGAGCTGGAGAAGGCCCCCGGCAACTCCAGGAACCGAGATACAAGAACGCGCCGTTGAGCCACAGGTCCGACGTGAACCGGTCGGGCTCAGGGCCGTGGCCGACGATCTCAAAACCGGCGGCACCCACGGAAACGCCGCGGGGCTCCGACTGAATCTGAAGACCCGCGCTCTGGCTCCCGGCTCGTGCGATGAGCTGGAACGGAGCTTCGGAGTACACGACAAGTTTCCCCTGATCCGTCACCAGACCTGCACCCGGCGGTAGGAACTCGAAGCTGACCGCTGAGACCGGAAGCTCGGCGCCCGAGCTATCGAAAGCCGTCGCCGCTACGTCATACACGTTGCCCTGGCGAACGGCCGTCGGACCCGCGGTGATTTCGATACGCTCCACCGGACCCGTGGCCGTGGATGGCGCCGCCGGGTTGTCACCTCCACAGGCGAGTGGGGACAGGAGCAGAAGCACCCCTAACGAGGCACGGCCGTACACCGGTGTCCAGGCTGCGTGGCATGGAATCGAGAACATCGCGCACTCCTCAAAAGACACCGGGCGTACACCCCATCCCCGAAAAAAGCTCCCAAATGCCGTTGGTGAGCCGTTGGAACGGCACTTGCTCATATCTGCGCTGGCATATCTGCCGGTATTCTCGCGCGCGAGCGCTGTCCGGCGGCTCCTGAACGCCCAGGCAAGATACGACGAGATGTCCGACCAGACTCAGACAGAGCCGGAAGTCGTTGCACAACAAGAGATTTCGGGGTCAGACTCGGAGCGGTTTCATATGTGGGCTCCCCGACCGCTGACCCGAAGTGTTCAGTGGAACCCGGTTTCGTCGGCGGCAACGGACCCCGCCGAAGCTCTGTACGATGTATTCATTACGCAAAAAGCACTCGCCGAAGTCCTGCGTCACGTGTGGACCGCCGGGAAGGGCGAGCAGTCGTTCGGACTTCTCGCCGGTGACCTGTGCGAAGACCAAGAAGGCGGTGGCAAGTACGTTTTGATTAGCGGCGCCTGCCGCTCCCCGGTCCCTCTGTCGAGCGACCCTGCTCAGTTGATCTCCGCGGAAGCCTGGCGAGGCCTCCCGAAGAACGCGGAGCGATTACAGGGCAACCTGGTCGGCTGGTATCTGCGCACACTCGGTGACGGAGTCGAGCTGTCTGACGAGCAGCTGGCCACGCACCTGAAGTTCTTCAGCGAGCCCTGGCACAGTGCGATCGTCGTCACCGGCAACGCCAAGCACGCGCAAGGCGGCTTTTTTCGGCAGACCTCCGGCGGTTTTCCCCAAACGGTAGGACTACCGTTTCAAGAGATCGTGGCCACCGACTCCCTCGAGGGCGGAGAAAAGCGCACGATCCTCAACTGGGCAAACATCTCTACCGACGAAAAAGTGTTACGCGGATCCCACAAGGATGTGGAGAGCGGCGACAACCGGGGACGAATGATGAATGAGCGTCCCACCGGTCCCGCCGGCGCGTTTGCGGAAGAGATATCGCGGCGCGCCATTCTTGCCGCCGCCTCGGAAACGGCAGCCGCCCTGTCCGAACAGAGAGACCGGGCAGAAGCGGCCGTCCGAGAGGCCGAGGAAGCTGCTGTGCACCGGGCCGCGGAGCTGGAAGAGGCAAGAGTAGCAGCAGAAGCATCGGCCAAGGCCGCCGCTGACGAAGCGGCACGGATCGTAGAGGAAGAAGCAGCGCGCTTAGCGGGCGAGGAAGAGGCCCGTCTCGCTGCGGAGAAAGCCGCCCAGGCTGCCGCTGAGCAAACGGATCGAGAGGCTGTGAAAGCGGCCAAGGCTCAGGCGGCCGCAGCGGAAGAAGCGGCCGCTGAGGCTGCAGCGGAAGCGGCCAAGGCGACGGCAGCGGCTGAGGCGCAGGCGGCGGCGGAACAGAAACGCGCGGACGAGTTGGCCCGCCACGCGGAAGTCGCCGCCCAGGAGGCAGAGGAAGAAGCCGATCGGCGTGTCGGTGAGTTACAGGCCGCGAGGGAAGCAGCGGAGGCCGCTGAGGAAAAGGCTAAGGAGCTTGAGGCTGCGCTGAGAGCGACCGAGGCTGCCGCAGCAGAGCGCTTGGCCAAGGAATACGCGGCTCGGGTTGCCGCCGAGGTGGAAGCCGAGAAGAGCCACGCCGAGGCAGCCGCTCACAAGCAGGCCGAGGAAGAAGCTCTGCGAAAAGCGGCCGCGCTGGAGGCGGAGACGGAGGCAGCATCGGTCGCCAAGGATGCAGCTGAAGAAGAGGCGGCCCGCAAAACCGTCGAGGCTGCCGCTCACAAGCAGGCTGAGGAAGAAGCCCTGCGAAAGGCTGCAGCCCTGGAGACAGAGCGAGAAGCTGCGGCTGCCGCGAGGAAGGCCGCCGAAGAGGAAGCTGAGCGCAAGACGGCAGAGGCGGAGGCGGAGACCGAGGCGCACCGGAAGGCCGAGGAGGAGGCTAAACGGCGGGTGGAGCTCGCCGAGGCCGCCCGGGTGGCGGCTGAGGAAGACGCACTACGCCGATTGGCCGAACTGGATGCGACCCGGGAGACTGCGGCTGAGGCTCGTCGTGCCGCCGAGGAAGAAGCGGCACGCCGAAGCGCCGAAGTTGAAGTAGCGCGGGCGGCGGCGCTCGAATCGGAGCAGAGAGCAGAGGCGGCCGAAGCGGCGCGACTGGCAGCGGAGGAGGAAGCAAAGCAACGTGGCTTGGAGGAAGAAACTCGGGCGAAATCGGAAGCCCTAGCGCTTGAGAAGGCTGAGAAGCTCGAGGCGGCACGCCTGGCTGCGGAGAGAGAAGCGGCAGAGAAGGCCGCGGAAGCAGAGGCGGCGCGTGAGAATGCCGCAGCAGAGGCTGAGCGCCGCGAGATTGAGGAGCAGGCTCGAAAAGCTGCCGAGGACCAGGCGGAGCAGCGGGCGGGCGAGCTGCGCAAGGCTCAGCAGGCCGCTGAGCAGAAAGCCAGCCGCAAGACCGCTGAAGCCGAGGCAGCCCTGGAAGCCGCCAAGAGCGAGGCCGAGCGCAGGATTCGCGAAGAGGCGACGCGGAAAATCGCGGAAGAGAAGGCAGCTCAAAGAGCCGCCGAGCTCGAGGCGGCGCGCGACGCGGCCGAGGCCGAAGCCGCTCGGATGGCCGACGAGGCGAAGGAGGCGCTCGAAGCGGCTCGACTGGAAGCCGAACTGCGCCAGGCAGCGCAAATGGAAGCGGCCGAACACGCCGCTGGTCTGGAGATCGCCCGAAAGGCCGCCGAGGACGCGCTCCGCATGGCAATCGAGAAGCGAGCGGCACAGGAATCCATTCAGGAGAAGGACGCGCGCCAGCGAAAGAAGGAGGAAGCAGCGCTCCGAGCGGCCGAGCAGGAAGTGGCCCTCAAAGCTGAAGCGTTGGATGGGGCTCGCAGCGCCGCGGCGGAAGAGGTCGCGAACATGGCTGCCGAGGCAAAGGCGGCCCGTGAAGCGGCCGAATTGGAGACCGAGAGGCGAAAGGCCGCGGAGGAAGAGGCCGCTGAGGTCACTCGAAAGGCCCGCACGGTGGCTGAGGTGGCCCGGCAGGAGATGGCGCGACTCAGGGTTGAGCGACGAGTCCTGGAAGAGGGTGCGGCGAGGAAAGCGGCGGAGAAGGAGAGGGAACGCCAGGCAGCCCAGAGCCAGGCGGCAGTCCTGGCGCAGAAAGAGGCCGCTGAGCGAAAGGCGGCCGAGGACGTGACCCGGCAGGCCGAGGCGCAGGCGACGCGCAAAGCGGCCGACGAAGCAGCTCGTCTGGCGATCGAAGCAGCACAGGCGCGGCGGAGAGCCAGGGAGGCTGAACGCGAGGCCGATGCCAAGCGCGCCAAAGTCCAGGCTGAGCGGGAAACGGCGAGGGCAAGCCGCAAGAGCGTGCGCGCGCGTCGCCTCAGATTGGCCGGGACCATCGCAGCCGGCCTCGGCGTTCTGGCCGCCGCCAGCATCGTAACAAGCAGATTCATCAGCGGCCCCTCAGCCGGCTCCGCCGAGGCCGGGACTCCGGCTGTGGTTGCCGGCGCGGGAGCGACGGCAGACGCCGATGCTTCTGTTGAAGCGTCTGCAAATACCGAGGCGGCAGCGACCACGGAACCTGCGGCCATCGCGGTCGAGCCGCCCGAAGCGGTGTCCGGAAGCGTCGTATCTCCGGCAGGCGCCAGCGTGGTAGGCTCTACCGCAGAAACTCTTGCCAGGCTTGATGAGCTGGCCGAGTCGATGAAATCGGCGCTCAGAACATACGGAATCGTCACGGCTCGGTATGCTCTCCAGCAGCAGACCTGCGCTGATGTACAGGCCGCCTATGTCGGTGTTGACGACGCGTGGTTCGAGTACAACGTCAGCGGTGTGTCGCAACTCAATGGCGGTCTGGATCTGGCGAGAAGCCAGCGCCACGACGGTCTGCACCAGGAGGTCCAGACTGCTGAGGGCACCTTCAACGAGTCAGGATGCCCGCGGCCTTAATTCGGCAGGTTGCTCCGAAACTGGGCGGCTATTCCGGTAGGGGCCTGAACTCTCCCGTCTCCTCCACCTCGACGCGGTGCCCGTGGTACGTCTCGGGGATCTGCCTCATGAGGTCGTCCGTCCTACTGGACAGGAACACCTTGATGCACGGCTCACCTTCGCACGCGCCGATCCCGGTGCCTTCGACCCCGGGGAGGGGTAGCAGTCGCCTCGTAAGTCGGCAACCCAAATCTCCCGACCCATCCACACGGCATAATGCACTACAAGACTATTGCATATTGAGGCACCCGCCAAATCGGCGCGCAGCTTGGCGACGGTCCCGTCGATCGTGGCTGAACTGCGCTCGGCGTCCGGCCTGCACCAAGGGTGCGCGCGCTTAGCTACATTCGGATCATGCCGAGACTAGGAAGAACACTGGGAATCATGCTCCTCTTGCCAGTTGCGGGCTGCGCCGACACAACGGCACCGGCACCGGCACCGGCACCGGCGCCGACGCCGAGCGAAGGCACGGCAGCAATCGTAGTCACTGCTCAGATCAATGTCGCGATGGGGAACACGCCCGTCGGACAGCAGCCGAGCTACGTCGTGACGGGGCAAGTCTCCGCCTTAAGCGGAACCGAACCGGTACCGGCTCGAGTTGATAGTGTAGTCATTCGATTTCGACTGAACGGCGGCGCTCTCATACTCGCGCGGCGATCACTGAGCATTCCGTTCGATGATGAGCTTCCTGTTACGCTGGCCTCGGGAGACGAGTACGAACTGATCGCAGACATGTTTGCCAGTGCTACGCTGGGCGCTCGGACGGGAGTCGGAACAAACCGATGGACAGTGAGCCGCCGCGCGCTCGATCCGTAGGACCAGGGTCGGGAGTATGCAGGAGGACAGAATGGCCAGAATCGGGCGCCTTGAGACCAGAAGGATATCGACCTTACTTGGCTGGACGGCATTGCTGGTCGGCGGCGGAGCCCTGCAAGGCCAAGAAGTCGAAGCAATGGCTTCCGTCCCGGAGATAATCCGGGACGCCCTGTCGCCGTTCCGAGCCAACCCCGATTCGGCTGACGTACGAAAACTGTTGAACCAGTGGACCGGCTTCGGAGCCGAGCTTCAGCCACACGCATTGTCCGCAGCCAGGCTATGGCGCCGTGCCGGCGAGACCGGACTCGCGCTCGATGTTCTGGATGCGGCTCCGAATGTCGGCCCGGCGAATGGCTTGGCATCGCTCGAACGCGCTAGAGTTCTCCTTGAATCGGGGCTCTCAGGCTACGCGGCGGCGGGCGCTCGCTCGTTTTGGCGTGCCTGCGAGCAGCCGGACGAGGCGCTACAGACAGAACTCTGGACTGACTTTGCGGTCCTCATGACTCCCGAAGAGCGGGAAGACTGGCCGTATGTCGAGCTTCAAGAGGTATGCGACTTCCTGCGCGCCGCTCTGGAGGAGCGCGCGTTTCGCATGGCCGTCCCCGTAGACGAGCGTCTGCGCATCCACTACGAGCGTCTACGCCAGGCTAGGCATAAGTATTGGATAGCAAGGCCGCGGTTCTCGCTCGGTATGTCGGACTATCATGGCAGGCTCCAGGGCGTGTCGGTTGACGACCGCGGTATGCTTTTCGTGCGGATGGGCAAACCCGATCATGAGGAAGCCTGCCCTCTGCCGAATGTCGATCTGCTTGCCCTGTGCTGGGCATTTTACCGGCCCGCTGGCTACAAGATCTTCTTTCTCTCCAGCATCAGACGGGCAGACAGTAGCGAAGCTGCATCTGCTGACGGCGACCTTCGAATCCAGGAAGGCTTTGGCCCTAAAGCCCGGCCCGGAAATAGCTATTTTCACAAGTACGTGGCAAACGCAGACATTCCTCGGTCTGTGCGGGCTAATCTGATACGCATAGCCGGTCCCCGGCCCTTCAGAGATACCCGGGAGCGAGCGCTCGACAGGGCCGAGACGGCCAGCTACAACGTCCTTACCCGGCACACTACTCGGCGCTTCGCATCGGAGGCCCTGGAGCAGGTGCCGGACGTTCCAGCGGTAAGCGCGGACGCCCAGATGCGTTGGGAGGCGCTGCGCTTCCTCAACCCGAAGGAAGGCCGCTGGCAGGTCTGGATCCTCGCTTCGCTCAGGGCCCAGGACTTAGAACCCGCCGATACGGGCTATGACGCCGAACCCGAGACCGCCGTGTACCACGTCCAAGCCCGGCTCGCTTCGCGGGCGGACTCGCGTTTCCGGCTGGACAGCGCATCAAACCGAGTGGTGCTGGATGTGGACCATGTCCGTGAAGCTGGGATCCCGGTGCGCCTGGCCGTGAGTTCCGCGCCGGGTTCGGTGCCTTTTTCGCTCGGCGTCGAAGATCTCAACAACCCCAGCCACGGTGCGTGGGTGCAAGACACCGTCCGAGTTCCCGATATTTCGATCCTCCCGCAGCTAAGTGATATCGCGGTCGCGCAGCAAACTGGTGGCAGCTGGACACGAGACGGCACCACGTTCCTGCGGGTCACGCCCGCCCACATCACCGATGTCGAAGGCAACATCCACGTCTACTTCGAAGCGTACGGTGTGTCCGCCGGCGACGAATATCAGGTGGAGCTACGGCTAGGACGTACAGACGATGCAGAGGCTTTGTTCGCCAAGAGGCGGGCCGACCTGCCGTTTCGACTCAAGTTCTCAGGCACGATGCCCGCGTCGAGTATCGGACGGCATCACCTGAAGCTGGAGCTGGGCAACACGAAGCCCGGGGCTTATACGCTCGGCATCCGGATCGATGATTCGGCCGCCGGGGTCAGCAGCCTGCCGACCGTGACGCCGCTCCGCGTAGCGGACCGCTAGGACTGCCCGGCGAGCCGCTCCTCCGAAAGTTCAAATGTAAGATTTCGGCCTCTCGTGGCATCTTACTATATAGGGGAGCGAACTAAGACCGCCCTCCCGCCCTCGCCCGGGCGCCCGCTATCAGCCAACGGGAGGTTCACATGGCCAAGCTGTTTTCTTTCGCTTCCTGGAACGTTGAGCATTTCCACGGAGTGCCCGCCCGCGTTCAGAGGATCGTGGATACGCTCAACGCCAAGAATCCGGATGTGTTCGGCATTTATGAGGTGCAGGGTAAGACGGTTTTTAATGCGCTGATGGACAAGATGCCGGCACACGCCTTCTCGATCACGGAAAACACCCGAAGCGGACTCGAAATCCTGATTGGCGTGAAGAGAACGATCCAGTCCTTCGTAACACAGCGCGAAGAGTTCATGTCGAAGGTGCCGACGCTTCGGCCCGGTGCACTCGTCACACTTCGGATCGGCGGCGAGGATTTTCCCGTTCTGTTCCTACACGTCAAGTCGCTCACAGACCCGCGGGCGTGGGGACTTCGGGACGATATGTTCGCCCACGTCGCCAAGCTCAAGAGGGCATTGGACAAACTCGCGGGATCCGGCCAGCGACATCCGTTCTTGGCGCTCGGAGACCTGAACACCATGGGTCTCAACGCTCCCTTCAACAACAAGAGCGACCTGAACGGGGACGAGGAGATTGAATCACTCCGGAAGCGTTTAGACAGGGTCAACATGAGGCCGCTCGTGCGCAGCCACGAGTTGACCTGGTGGAACGGGAGTGACAACTACTTTCCCGGAAGTAAACTGGACCACGTGTTCGCCGATAAGGGCGTGAAGCTGAAGGTGTTCGCTGGCGGAGCCGAGGTCGAGGTCATCGGCTGGCCCGAGAAGAGCACCAAGACACAGAAGCGGGCCTGGATCGATAAACACTCCGACCACGCACTGCTCTACGGGGAGGTGCATACCTAGACGGTGGCCCGGGAAGCGAATCTCAGTGGTCATCGATTGGTGGGTATTCCGTGTTCTCTAGGAAAAGGGATGTACGGAGATCCGAGGTTCAGACGAAGGAGACCAGTGCATGCTAAGCACGGTGCGGGTGCTACTTGGAGTGCTGGGATGCTGCTCCTTGGCGTTGGTTCGACCGCCGTCGATTGTCGCTCAGGAGCGAGCGGACGCGAGCCAAGGCATGGTGGCCTACCAGAGCGACGTCCGTTTTGACGCGACGCTGGAGCGGGTCGAGTCGGCGATCAAGGACCGCGGACTATTCCTCATGAACACCCTGGACCACTCTGGTTCCGCCGCGAAATTCGGCCGCGAATTAAGCCCCAACTCGGTTGTTTTGTTCGGAAATCCCCAGGTCGGCAGCCAGATTATGACGTGCGCGCCGCAGGCTGGCATTGACCTGCCGCAGAAGCTGCTGGTGTGGGAAGCGGAGGGACGCGTGTTCGTAGCGTACAACAGTCCCGAGTACCTGACCCGTCGCCACTCGATCGAGGGCTGTGAAGAGCTCCTCTCTCGCGTTGCGGAAACCCTCGATGCGATCGCGCGGGAGGTGGCGGGACGGACCGAGCCGCCCAGCTGAGTGGCGGCCATTAGTGGGAAGTCGCGGGGCTCTGAGCATGAGCCACGCGGACTGCGGCCGCGGGCCTACTTCAGCAGTCTGCTCACAGGCGGACTAAGCAGGTACGCTGCGACCGCGTATAGAACCAGAAAGTGAACAGCGAGCAGCTGGCTTAGTAACTCGCGCACCTCCACAGACTCCCACCGAAACGGTGAGGCTGCCGTGAGCCAGTCCACTATCGTGGCAAGTAACGCCAGGCCGACGAAGGCCACGAAGAGCCAGCGTGCCCAGCCCTGAAGGGCAAACAATCCCACCATGGCCGGAATAAGGATCAGGATTGCAATCACGATCCGGTACGTTATTGGATCTTCGTGGAGCGCGTAGTAGAAGTAGACTGCAAAGAAGACGGTCCCGAAGACGGCGATACCTCGGACTAGCAGAACATGTAGCGGAGCCATTGGGTCGTGATTGTGCGCTCCTGAGGGTGCTCGCACCAGTCACCGGCGTCCCGCTTGGCCTTTCGTTACGATCTTGCTGCGACAGTTTGATGTGGTCCGTGCGCAACAACTGATGCCTGTGCCGGGCTTCGGCGCGCGTGCTGATGTTGGCGTTGTTGCCTTGTACGGTGGGAGATACAGCGGCCATCGCAGCGGGGATCCGGCGGGAATGCTTTCTGCACCGAATGTAGTTCGGTCGAGAATGGTCCCCAGATCGGGAGAAATGATGATCGTGCAGTTCCGAGTGCGCTCAGGTCCCGCTCTGGCCCTGGCGTTCGTTTCCCTGCTCGTGATGTCGTGCGGCGGTGAGAACCCGCTGGAGATGTCGGACCCGGCTATTCCCCCGCCAGCTCCCGCCGATTCGACGACGCCCGCTGCGGTGGCGACCATCGATATCGCACCCGCATCCGGCAGCATCCAGCAGGGAACGAGTCTCCAGCTCACGGCCACCGCCCGTGACTCGGTCGGATCGGTTCTGAGCGACCGACCGTTCACCTGGACTACGGCCAACCCTGGAGTAGCTAGCGTCTCGGCCTCGGGCCTTGTGACGGGTGTCGGTCCGGGAACCAGCGACATTCAGGCTACAGCCGAAGGGGTGAGCGGCTCGGCCGCGGTCGTAGTGGAGGAACCGCCGGTGCCCTCGCTTCAGCTTTTCGCGTCCGGATTCGACCGGCCCACGCATATCACGACGCCGCCTGGGGAAACGTCCCGCGTTTTCGTAGTCGAGCAGACGGGCGTGATTCGTCTCATAAAAGATGGCGCAGTTCTCGCTGCCCCATTCCTGGACATCTCTCCTCTCGTGACATGCTGCTTGGACGGAAAAGGAATGCTGAGCATGGCGTTTCATCCGGGATTCGCCCAGAACGGCCGCCTCTGGGTCTATTACGTGGATCTGGGCCTGAACACGCGGGTCGAGGAGTATTCGATTTCCGGCGACCCGGATGTTGCGGATCCGGGATCAGCGACCGAAGTGCTCACGCTGCCGCAGGCGGTCGAGGCCCACCTTGGCGGCCAGCTCGCCTTCGGCCCAGATGGCTTTCTGTACATCGCGCTGGGCGATGGCGGCGAGGACGGAGACTTGGCCGGAAATGGTCAGAATCTGGGAACTCTCCAGGGCTCTCTACTGCGGATCGACGTCGATCAGGGCGCTCCCTACCAGATTCCCGCCAACAATCCGTTCGTAACCACCCCCGGCGCTCAGCCCGAAATTTGGGCC
>JAZDDE010000253.1:0-3646 GCA_036679495.1 Gemmatimonadota bacterium
CTGGCATCAACCTTGGGCGCTTCAGCGACTGTCGTCGGCCTGTGCCACGTAGCTGAGTGTCCGGTCTGTTAGACGGCGTGGGCATGCATACCTTGCCTTCCTCCATAGAGCCGGACGGGATCTTCGACGGGCTGAAGCCGGGCGCCATCATCATCGGAGCTGTCGTCGACAACGTCGCCACCGTTGCCTCAGCGATCGTCCTCTTCGGCTTTCTCGCGGGCGAGGATGCCTTCTCAGAGAACGAGGAGATCTCCCAAGCGGCGTTTGACGCCCTCTCTGCGGACCCGGAGTTTCTGATGTGGTCCATCGTCCTGGGCCTCTCATGCACGGTTCTGGGAGCTTTCGTGGTTGCACGGCGTGCTGGCAGGCTGCATCTGCGACACGGAGGTTGGGTCGCGGTTGCCTCCGCGGCAATCGGCCTGCTGTTCCTGTTGGGACCTGCAGAAGCTGCCGGCCCTCCGCCTCCCCTATGGTTCGACGTTATTGGTTGGGTGCTGTTGCTTCCTTCGGGTCTTCTTGGGGGCGCCATCGCCGGGTTCCCCGGTTCGCGGCACGTCGCCTAACAGGGCGCTGCAGCTGACCGGCCACCGCGCGCTCCAATCGACCCGTGGTAGAGTTTGGCGTTGAAGTTGGGCGCTTCTCGGGCCGGTATCGACGGCGGGCCGGCAGCTGAGCGCCTCGTCCGGTAGGCGGCCGGGGTACGTGGTCGGGAAACAACGAATCGATAGCTTTCGAGCCTTCGGTACGATCGAGGAAGTGGAGACGGGCCGTCCTCTCGCCGATCTCGTTGTCCGGGTATTCGATCGCGACCGGATCTTCGACGACAAAGTCGGGTTTGCCACAACGGACGCGGACGGTCGATTTGAGATCCGATTCAGCCGAAGAGACTTCCAGGACGTCGGCGAATCACGGCCCGATCTCTATCTCCGGGTATACGATCGTTCTGGCACCCGCGAAATCCACCAGACTGCGGAGGCCATCCGCTGGAACGCTTCTCCGAACGAGCACTACCGGCTTCGCATTCCGGCCCGAGCGCTTCGGCCGCCGCGAACTGAGTAGAGGGCTGCCATGCTCCGAATGTCATCTCATGGCTCCTGGATCGGCCCAGGCTTCTTAACCTGCTTCATCAGGTCGTCGTTCCACTCGCCTTCCACCTGGACGTGGGCCGCGGCGCCGAGCACGAATGCTTCAATCAGGTTGTGGTTGAGGTAGGCGTAGAGGCCCGGTTGCTTGAACGTGTAGAGCATGGCCGTGGCGGTGCCTCCCGGAACGAACCAGGTCTCCAGGTTCTGGGCCGGCGGGTCCGCGAAGGAGCCCCCGTTCCAGACCAGGTCACCGTGCCCGCCGATCAGGTGGGGTCGCGAATCCCGGTTCGCCTGGGAGTGGATGAAAAGGACGCTCTCGCCCACCTTGGCCGTCAGGGCGGTGTCGCCAGTGAGCGCTTGCACACTGCCGTTGAAGACCACGTGGCTCGGCGTGAGGGTCCGCATGACCTCCGTCATGTCGCCGAAGCCCGCCGCTGGGATGGGGTAGGTCTTGTACTTGCCGGTCTCGTCCTGGGGCAAATAGAAGTCCTGCTCTCCGATGTAATAGGCCCGGTGGTAGGTCACGGGCTTCCCGTGGGCGTCCTTTAACCCGTCACGCGGCAGCACCATGATGGCGCCGTTCATGCCGGACACCACGTGCAGCGGCACCATCAGGCCTCCGGGCGCACAGTGGTATACGAACACCCCGGGCTTGCTGGCCTTGAAGCGCAACACTACTTCCTGACCGGGGCCGACGAGGGTGAGGGCGCCGCCGCCCAGAGCACCCGTTGACGCGTGGAAGTCGATGTTGTGGGGAAGGGTGCTGCTGGCCGGGTTCACCAGCGTGAGCTCCACGTGGTCTCCCTCGTGCACCACGATGATGGGACCGGGCACGCTCCCGTTGAAGGTAAGCGCCCAGATCGAGGCGCCGGGACCCACCGCGACGAGCTTCTCCTCGACTACGAGGCGCACCTGAACCACCTTGGGAGGCCCGGTGGCCGTCTGGTCGTGAGGGGGCAGGAAGGGCGGCGCGACCAGGGTCTGGGTCACGCGTTCGAGTCCCTCTGCACCGTCGGCGGCGGCTGGGCCCGCCAGGCTGCCGCATAGCACGCTGGCAATCACGACAACGAGAGAGTGTCGAAGCATCGGCGTCCCCTCCTTGAGCGCGTATCGCGCCGGACCCGGCGTGGGAGGCGGGTCCGGCTCTCTTCAATCCCTACATGAGCACAACTTAGGCCTTGTCAATTCAGGAACGAGCACCACGCTTTCGAACGGGTTGAGGGGCCGTCGAAGAGGGACTCCAACGCAACCCAGCGAAGTGCGCCAGACTATCGTGGCCCAGCACGAGAAGCTGCGCGGCCTGCTCCGCTCGCTCGACGAGCCGGGCAGTATGCGAGTCGCCGAGTAGGCGCCAACCCCTCTGTGCCTTACGCGGTGGATTCGTGACGAGGTGCGTTGCGCGCGGCCCAACAAAGCGCCGCAGCTGACACCGCACCGCTCGGCCCAATCGATTCGTGGTAGCCTTCTTCCAACGGGCGCCTGTGCCTCCGCGCTGGCGGTCGGCGCGCTGTGGGCCCCGGTCAGCTGCAGCGCCCGGTTTGTTGGGCGGCAGGAAGGATCGTCTTGCTGGAAGCGCTCGGAAACCTAGGCGACTTTATCGGCGGCCTCGCCGTCATCGCGACCTTGATCTACCTAGCGGTACAAGTTCGCCAGAACACTCAGCTGTTGCGGGCGAACGCCCTGGCAGCAAGCTCCGCAGCGAATGTCTCGTTCAATCACTTGCTCGGAAGCGACCCTAGTGTGGCGCGGGTGTTCCAGATCGGCCTCGAGAACTTCACAAGCCTCCAGGAAGAAGAGCAGCGCCAGTTTCTCAGCCTTCTGCGCGGGCTATTCACGGCGCACGAGCACGTATTCCAGCAATATGAGCACGGCCTAGTAGACGAAGATGTTTGGCGTCAGAATCGCCTTATGACACTGGAGGTGCTAGCGCTGCCGCACGTTCGCGTCTGGTGGGAGCACCGCAAGGACGTGTTCCTTACGTCTTTTGCCAAGTCGATCGACGAGGCGCCGGAGTCATCACCAGCCACTTCGGCGGGAGATGTCATAGCGGAGATGATCGCAAAGGCGCCAGCCGCAAAGCTGTGAAGCCCGCTGCCTTACGAGGCGCTGCAGCTGACCGGCCACAGCGCGCTCGCTCCGCCCGGAAGCCCCTGCCGTCCACGTCTCTTCACGTCTCCCACGTCCCCCCAAGCCACCCAAAGGCGCCAACAGGCGCCAAGCGGGAGACGTGGGGCGGCTCGAGATGGGTGACGGGAGCGGCCGGCTTCGCTGAGAAAGCCGCGCCCCGCCTGAGGTTTCGGGTGGCGCCCCCGGGAGGACTCGAACCTCCGACGCACGGTTTAGGAAACCCATCCACGCTGCGCTGTAAGTGCGTGCGGGTATGGCAGTTTTTGGAAACGCCGTCGGGGGCCACGTCTGCGGGAGACGTGGGTACGGCAGTGAGTATTCGGGCCGCGAAATCTTCGGTCAACGCGCAGGGGGGTATAGAGTTAACGAGGCGAATTGCGGCGTTTTCGGGTCCGCGGGGACGGCCGCGAAGGGTCTCCGGCCACCTGGTGCGC
>JAZDDE010000254.1:0-13141 GCA_036679495.1 Gemmatimonadota bacterium
CAACGTAGCTGCCTGCTCCGGTGGCGCCTCGATCGAGATGCCGCCTTCCGCGGTCGTGCGGACCGTGAGCCGCGCGAACAGGTCCCGCACCGCGAGCTCGGGTCCGGATCGCTCCCTGCCCGAGACGTCTGGCCCGGCCGTCGGGGGAACTGTCTCGCCGTTGGGACGAGCGTCGGTAGACTCGTCCGCGGCGGCGACCATGGCGTCGAGCTCGCGGTCGAGCGCCGGCTCCTCCTCCTCGAACTCGGTCTCCTCGTCTCGCGCGGCCGAGATTTTCGCCGGTGCGACCAGCCGCTCGATCTGGGAGAGGAAAGACCCGGAGCGATCGAACTGAACCGCATCGCTCGTTCCCTCGAAGAGGCTCGAGAAGAGCGCCTTCTTGTCGGCGATGATCCCGGCGATGCGCGCCTCGACGCTGTCCTGCGTGACCAGATTGTAGACCGAGATGGGATGCTTCTGACCGAGGCGATAGATTCGTCCAATTCTCTGCTCGAGCACCGCGGGGTTCCAGGGCAAGTCGATGTTGATGCAGCAGTTCGCGGCCTTCTGAAGGTTGAGGCCGACTCCGCCCGAGTCGGTGGCGAAGAGAACGGTGGTGGCGGGGTCGTCGTGCAGGTCGACGATGTTCTGCGTACGCCGCTTCTGACCCTCCTGGCCGGTGAAGAAGACGGCGCGCTGGCCGGCGGCGGCGAGGATGTCGCCGATCGCCCACTTCGCGAGCTCGAGCATTCTGCGCCACTGGCTGAATACGACGACCTTGCGGCGCTGCTCGACCAGTACCTGGGCGAGGATCTCGCGCAACTCGAGGAGCTTCGGGGCCGCCAGGCTCTGCAGCAGGGCGGTTTCGGGGACCAACTGCGAAAGTCCCGGCCACACCTCGGCGAAGCGCAGCTGCACCAGGCCGTTGGCGATGATCCTCTGAGTTGTGAACAGACTCATGAACCGCAAGAACTCGGCCTGCGTGAGAGGGCGCCTCTTGGCGCGAGCGGCAAGCGCGGCAATCGGCTGGATGAGCGCGTCGTGCTCCTCGCGTTGCTGAGCCGTGATCTCTATGGGGACGACCGTGTCGGTTCGCGGTGGCAGCTGGTCGAGCACTTCTTTCCGTGTGCGCCTGATCATGGACGGCGCCAGCCGGGTGCGCAGCGTATCGAGGTTGCGCGCGCCGCGGATCTCCTTTAGCCCGTCCGCGTAGGTCGTGTGCCAGGGGATAAGACGCCACTTGGGCTCAAGGGCGAAGCTGTCGACCCAGTCGAAGACCGAGGCGAGCTCATCGAGGCGGTTTTCCATCGGCGTGCCGGTGAGGACCAGACGGTAGCGGGGGTCGAGGCGCTTCACGAAGGTCGCCGTCTTCGTCGCCCAGTTCTTGATCCGCTGTGCTTCGTCGAGCACGACGATCTCTGGCTTCCAGTCACTCACCTCTCTGAAGTCACGCAGCAAGAGCTCGTAATTCGTGAGCAGAAAGCCTTGCCTGACCTTTCGATAGAAGGCGTGGCGTTCGGCCGGAGAACCGTCGACCAGGTCGAGCGGGATGTCGGTGAACGCTTGCCACTCCCTGAGCCACTGGGGCTTGAGGCTTGCGGGAACGATGAGAAGAGCGCGCCGTACTGCTTCGTCTTCCAGAGCACGTGGCAGACGGCGATCGCCTGGGCGGTCTTGCCGAGCCCCATGTCGTCGGCGAGCAGCAAGCGCCCGGTGTCGAAGAAGCGCTGGATGCCCTCGCGCTGGTAAGGGTATGGCTTCTGCTTCATCGAGCGGATTGCGTCGCGGATTTCATCGGCGCCGAGGCTGATTGCACAGAGGTGTCGAAGGCTTTCGCGCTCGGCTAGGAGGAGGGCGGACACGGCCGGTTCGGCGGAGAGCGCAGGCCGGCGTGAAGAGCCGCGCGCGGTGACGAGCTGCGCCAAGTTCTCTACCAATGCCAAGCGCCTCCTCGTGTCGGTCAAGTGCGTCTGGCGAAGAAGTTTGCGTCCGTCCTCGCGCTGAGCGAAGAGCTTGCTCTCCAAGCGCAATGCCCCATTTCGCGCCTGGCCGGCGCCCGCGCCTTCGAGATGGATCCGCTCCAGCCAGTCTCCGTCACCAGACAGCGGCCGAAGCGGATCCCAGGCGAGCACGGGCTTGCCGGGAGCGGTTTCCGCCGCCTCGAGCTCGAGAGCCTTTCGGTGCACCTTGGGTCGTGAGACGACGTCATTCACGGCGGTCAGGATATGCTTGCAGATTCCAAGCGAGTTGCGCAGGAAGTCGGGGCAGTTGCAGCTGCCCTTGAGTGGTTCGATACCGGCCAGGAGGGTCCGATAGGGTCGTCGCGACGAGCCCTGGCGCGCCGTCCGAAAGAGTCCGAACACCTGGCCGTCAGGCGGGCGAGCCGTAACCTGCAGGCCGTCGCGCTTGCCGAAACCACAGCGGCGCAGCACGGCCTCCATCGCGGCACGCTGAACGGGCCAGTCACCGCCCCGCGTCGCAGACAGCACGTGTCTCACGAGCAAGTCGGGCGCGATGGCGCCAGTTCTCCTGCCGGCCAGGTCGAGCAGCACCTGGTAGGACTCCATCTCCGGCGTTGCCGTTCGAACCGCTTCCGTCATGCCATTCGCCTCCATAACCCCGTCCAGAGGGTCTGCCTTCCGGTGTCCACGCAATGCCAATTACCTCCACGGCCTGAGTGCACTCAAGAGTTCGCGAGTCGCAAGTTGACGAGTCAGGTTCTTTGCTGCTCGTCGTCGGCAGCGGGAGGCGGCAGACCATCCCACTCGATCACCGGTTCGGGCTTCGCCCACTCGTACCTTGCCGGAATCTCGACCTGCACGTACCCCATGGTCCGGTACCCCCGCAGCCGCTTTTCGAACATCCGCGCGAGCATCGGAACGTTTCGATCGACGTAGTCGAGGATGCCGACTTTCAGACGAACGATCTCGGCTCCTAGTGCCGCCACGCGTCGCCGACCACGACTTCAAGCCGGCAGATGGCATCGGCAAGAGCGGTAATGCCGACCAGTTCAAGAAACTGCTCCTCGCCGAGGCGATCACGAACCGCTATGGCCCGGCGTTGAATCTGCGCCTGGTGGTACCAGACGGTCTCGCGTGGGCGCTATGAGACACTTCTCCCACGCGATCTCTGGTAGTGTCGTCATTTCGACCATCTTGCTGCAACACTGCCTTGCCGTCCAGCAATCCCCCCTCGCAACCTCATCTCGTTACCCCGGCCCGTACCTCTCAATGGTATCTCTTGTTGTGGTGACTTTGGTTCGTTGTCCCGCTAGCATTTGCTACCACCAACGTGGAGAACGAAATGGCACAGACCCAGCTGGCAACTCGAGTCGACATACAGGTGAAAAAGGCGGTCGAGGCTGTATGTAGTGCTCGCGGCTTGAAAATCAGTCGCTTCGTTGAGGATGCCTTACTCGATAAGCTGGAAGAGATAGAGGACATTGAGGACCTCAAACGGATTCGCCACGAGCCAACCCGCCCTTTTGACGACGTGATAAGAGAGCTCAAGCACGGTGGCAAGCTTTAGCCCGCATATTTCACCAGCCACCTACTGCGAGCGCCAAATGCGCGCTATCTCGACGCGTACGCGCCGCTCGCTCCTCGACGTACTGTCGAGTACGCCTGCGTGCGCACCGATCTGACGCGCACTGGTCGCCTGTCTCCTCGCCGGTCGTCTTGAGCCAATTCACATCATTCTCATCGGCGGTGGGCTCTTCCTGATCTGGCTCAGTCACTGGCACGCCTATCGGGCCGCCGACTGAGTTTTCATTTCATAAGTTAACAAGTTAATTAACAACGTCCCTGATCTCGGGTGCGTCGGTGGCCACGCAATTGCTATGTAACAGTCCTACTCAGGTCGTATCAGCGGCAAACTTTTTCCGTAGCCGATTTTCCTATTGCACTAATCGGCGCAGGGTGAGAGCATAAACGGGTATATCTACGCTGAATTAGAACCTGCACAGAGATGGAGTAAGGGTCGGCGGGCTTGTGCTGACGAGAACCGGAGGCTTGGAGATGCAAAGCGTGAGGCAGCGAAATTCGTTCCGACCCCTCATATCGATTGCGGTGCTCGCGGGGCTGCTGGTGTGGCTGCCTGGTGTCGCCAAGGCGGACCACTGCAACGGTGACTGTGACAACAACGCGATCGTCACCATCGCCGAGCTCATGCTGGCCGTTAACATTGCTCTCGCACTTGAGCCACTGTCTGCGTGCACAAACGTCGACGCGGACGGCGATGGGATGGTAGAAATCCATGAACTGATCGAGGCGGTCGGCAGAGCGCTCTTCGCCTGCCTGCGACCGGCCCAGACGCCGACTCCGACGACACCGGTCGCCCCTCCCCCAGGAGAGATCGTGGTAATCTCCCGAGGTGGCATCACGACGGTGGAGGGCTCCGAAGTGGTGAGCCCGGCCAGAGGTCAAGGCGGACCCGGCGGACCCGGTACGGCTAACAACTGGTGCGAATTCAACGTTCCCGGACAAGCATCGGTCGGCTGCGCCACGGAAGGTGAGAAGTACGACGTGGCGTACGCCAAGAAGTCAGGTGACGTCGGGTATCAGCCGGTGCAGTCCAACGACTGGTGGACCGGAGTGGGGATGCAATGGCAAGGCTGGGTGCTGGGACCAGACAACTTGGCCCGGACCCCCGGGTTCTTCAACGAGCCGTTCTTTTTCCAGTTCGTGGACTTCACGGATGACTTGGGTCTGCCCACTCCAATCAAGGGACTGAAGTTCTGGAATCAAAAAGAGATGGCGATCGGCACCGGCGCAATGTTAAGCGACGCGTTGCCCGATAATCGGGACGGGTTCTTTAGCTTTTTCGGTCGTGGCGACCCGGTGCCGCAGAACTCACCCATCCTGGTGGCCGGGCTGGCCAACGTGGGACCGATTGGCTCGCCACCGCCGAGTGCGCCGCCGTGGACCAGCATTCGGGTGGAACGGTACACGGATTGGGGAGTTGTTTTTTCTTATGCCGGCGAGCACGAGGGCTCGCCGAGTACACTGACCATCACCACGGCGAATGGCTCCCCATTCGTCTGGTTTGAGCGAAACGCCGACGGACAGCCTTTCCGTGTCTGGGCCGGTGCATCTCCCGGCGACTCCAGCGGCAGCCTGGACGTCTGGTTCAATGAGGACGGCAAGATCGGCCTCACGGTCACCAACGCTTACAATCCGATCAATGGCTTGCCCGAACAGATCTCGACGGCAGCCTATGCGGTGTATGCGAACGATGGCCTGTGGTCTGAAGCACGCAGCAACGGCGACAACCTGGTGATGTTCGCCAATGATGAGGCAGCGAGGATCGTCGTCGCTGCGATGCCGCACAGCATCGCCCTCAGTGACACGCAGGCGCTCCGAGATGGTTTACAGGCTCTCGAGCCGTTCGCCTGGCATCAGATCTGTGACACGAAGATCCATTATCCACCAATCACGGGTTCTGACCGCGAAGTTTTGGTCAACGGCGAGCCCAGGCCACTAGGCTATGACGAAGCAAACAGTACCGTGCGGACAAAGCTCGAAGTGGGAACGCTCGATTTTCTCGCCGGTGCGACGCAATGTCTCCCGGGCGCAGACGGGCCTGCTGCGCTGCAGATGGTCTTTCCCCATCACCGCAAGGCAATGATCGAAGAGGATAGAGCCAAGATCAACCCCGCCTACACGTGGCGATCGCTACGTGGCGAGCTGCAGGCCTTTGAGGGCAACAGCTACGTTCGGGAGCTCACCACCTTCGGCGTGCTCCCGTTCCTCCCCAGTGTGGCCGTGAACAGCGACCTCGAAAACCCGTTGTCGCCGATGGCCAGCGGTGCCGGAGACGGGACACCCCTCGCGGTCGATGACATCTACGAGACCCTCAAGCAGTGGTTCTACCAGCGAGAGGACAACTTCCCACCCGAGAGTCTGCTCAACTCGTTCATTCGGAGCATCTCGACGTACGTCGGACCGCAAACCAACACCTATCTCTACCAAACCACCGGCCTGGTCGGCAGCGTAGTTATTGCCGACCAATTGGCGCAGTCCCCACAGCTCGTCGGCTTCGACGCTGACCTGAAGCAAACGAAACGCGAAGCCGCGGCCGAGATGCGCGACGAGATCCTGCAGAGTCTCAAGGAAGCGCTCGGTTTCTGGGCCGACATCTATACGACCGGCTACTTCCAGTACAATCCCGAGTTTAGCACCATCTACGGATTCACTCAGGGTTTCGGCTCTGTCCAGAACATCTCCGACCATCATTTTCACTGGGGGTATTTTCTCCGCGCCGCCGCCACGGTTGGCCGGTACGATCCGGGGTGGCTGGAAACGTTGTTGCCGTTGTTCGAAGAGCTGCGGGCGGACGTCGCCAACTACGATCGCACCAACTTGCGGTATCCGTTTCTGCGAAACTTCAGTCCTTTCTACGGACATAACTGGGCAAATGGGGTGGCGAACGGGGGTAAAGGAAACGACCAGGAGTCGACCAGCGAAGCGATCAACTTCGCCGCGGCACTCATTGAACTCGGCCAGATTCTGCAGCGGCAGGATTGGCGTGACCTTGGCATGTACCTGTATGAAGAGGAGGTCCTGGCGAGCGAGCAGTACTGGTTCAATCAGGACGCTAACTTGCGCGAGAAGACGGGCGAGTTTTTCAACGGTAACTGGCCGGATGATTTTGTCCACTTCGAGCGTGACAGCGAGTCATGGATCACGGCTTGGATTGCCAATCCGACGCAACAGGCGGTGGTGCGCACCCCGCTCTTTGAAGTCCCGGGGGAACGGATTGCCGCTACGTATATAATTGAAGCACTGCCGCTGGCGGCCTCGCACCTGTACATTGGACGCAATCAAGCGTGGTTGAGCGCGGCGTGGGAGCAGGCGAGACGAGAGCTGGCAACCTACCCCGCCGACACAGCGCCAAGCCCGTTCGAAGTCCTGTTCTCAGCCATTCAGGCACGGCTCCCGTCCACCGACCCAGATGCGCAGATTGATAGCCCTGGTCTCACTGGCGCCCTGATCCGGATCAATCGCGCCCACGCGTTCTACCCGGGGGCAACGAACACGATGGGTAAACACTGGGCCTATACCAACCACGTCTTGGGACAGCTTGACACAAGCGTCACCGCCGACACCGCGAGCTATGGCGTGTTTCGAACGCCCGAAGGAACGCGGAGCTACGTGGCCTATAACCCGACAGACACAGCGACCATCGTCACGTTCCGCCTCGCTGACGCGAACGCGGGCACGGGTGCTCTGCCAGCGCTCACCGTGCCGGCACAGACTATGGTGACGATGACCCATGGATCAGGCACTGTGACGCAGGATCAGCTTACACCATTCGGCGAAGAGCCTGGCCGCCTGTATTTGCGGCTCGATCCGTCCACGACCGGCGACTGTGCCGACGAGGCTTCGCCGGTACTCCTACCGCAGCCCCTCGATCCGACCCCGGGCAGCTGGTCGTTCCCGGGGGCAGAGCCAATGCCCTTCCCGAGTACAATTGACCTACTGAACGACTCCCTGGTCTGCGTACCCGAGCGAGGTGATGAGAAAGATCCGTCTACTCCACCTCTTCAGAATCGCGTCCGCACTTGGGTTGGCCCATTTCGCGGCAGCCTGATTACCGAGCCGCAGGATGCCTTTACCCGGTTTGCGCTCTATACGAACGAGCAACTCTTCCCAGGGTGGCAGGTGGGCACGACCGCTGGCAACACGATTACGTTTTCTTTCGAGTACGATTTCGATGGCGACGGGACGGCAGATCGGACAGAGCTATACACAAACGTCGCGTTGTTCATCGGAAACTACTTCACCGACAAAAACAAACACACCCAGTACCAGATACAGAATCTCGTTTTTGGGCTACCCGAGGGTCCCGAGATGAGACTCGGCTTCAACGCCCCACGGTGTTATCAAGAGTGCGTCGAAGACGGCACGTTAACGGTGAGAATGTGGGGGGGGTCGTCGCCCGTGCAGGCAGCGGTCCCGGTATCCGTCGATGCGGCGCTGGTTACAAACCGGGCGTCCTGGGTACAGCCACCGTACGAGTCCGAGACTGGAACGCCAACCGCTTGCCCAACCTCGCTCCCGGTGGGCGAAACCGGCTTCATGTGGCTGCTGAACTGCGAGCGAACTATGGCCATCACGGTTCCACAAACCGGAATGGACTTCTTGCCTGGCGAACTGTTCTTGCGGGATGATGAGATGCGATTCTGCACCGAAGACACCCTACGAGCCCGCATCTTTGTGGACTTTGAGGGCGCCGCTCCCGAGGGGAACATTGGGGTGCTTCCGGATATCCTCAGAGAAGAGGTCAGCGTGGCGAGCATTCCGCAGGCTCCGACGCCGGGGACTTTCGACGTGGTGATCCAGACGTTCGAAGGATGCATGCCAGGCGCCCGCGTTCTTATGCTCCGGATGCCGGGCGCGATTACATACGAGTGAGAAGTCTGTCGCCACGGAACGATCGGATCTGCTCGACTGAGACCTGGCGCATCCGCTCGATCCGCTCGGTAGGGGTCAACCGCAAGTTCTCCGTAAAACTCTCCCTGTCAGCGCCTCGGCTACACTTTGGCTACAGTCGGACCGGCATCAGCCAAGCCCACGTCGCACGCGTGGATGGCTGCTCCGCCCCCCCGAGCGGTGACGCGACGACGTATCGATGGCAAACTTGCCAGGTATGCCTGAATGCTCTAGAATGTATGCCTTGAGGAGGGGACATGGCACGACGCTCCAACCTGAAGCGGAAAGCGTTCTTCGTAGATGAACAGTCGGTTCGCCGTGCAAGGAAGGCTCTCGGCGCCGCGACGGACGCAGATACAATTCGGATGTCGGTAGAACGCATCGCAGAGATGGAAGATTTTTGGCGTTTCATGACGCGCACGCGCCGTAGCCTGCGACCCGGCAGCGTCGACTTGCCGTAACTTTGCACTGGGCCATCCTGGATACGGGCGTCTACGTCGGGCACTGGGAGGCGGGGCTGTACGACGAGCTCCTGTCCGACGTCCGCAGGGGATTTGTCGTCCGGCACTCCGCTGTCGTCCTCTCCGAACTGCGGCGAGGAGCTCGTACTCGCGAAGCGCAGCAGTTGGTCGAGGGCCTGTTCCGTGTCGCGCGCATTATTTGGGAACCGACGGCTGCCGACTGGTGGGAGGCCGGCAGACTCGTACGTCGGGTGGGAGATCGGGAAGGGTGGGAGGTCAACAAGCGGAGGGAGTTCCAGAACGACACCCTGATTGCCCTTACAGCCCGCCGGCATGGGGCGACCGTCGTAACGAACAACCACCGGGACTTCTCGTTGCTTAAGAGCCGACTAAGGATCAGGCTCCTATACGTGGAAGTAAGTTGACCATGGTCGCTGACCATGGTAGGTGAGGGATCCTATGGAGAAGATGGCGATCTCGGAGTTTAAGGCTAAGTGCCTCGCGGTGCTCGAGCGGGTGCGACGAACCGGCCAGCCGGTGGTCGTCACGCGCTTCGGCGAGCCGGTAGCGGAAGTCTCGCCCCTGTCGCCCGGCGCGCGCCCGGCGGGTTGGCTCGGATCGCTTCGATCGAGTGGCCGCATTGTCGGCGACATTGTGGCCCCGGCTGCGGACGAGAGTGAGTGGGAGACCTTACGCTGAGGCTCCTGCTCGATACGCACATCTGGCTGTGGAGTCTGCTCGAGCCTGAACATCTCTCGCGCCGCGTCGAGCGGGAACTACGGTCTGAAACGAACGAACTCTGGCTCTCGCCGATCAGTACCTGGGAGATCCTCGTTTTGGCAGAAAAGGGACGAGTGGTGCTCAACGTCGAGGCGCGGCAATGGATCGAGGAGGCACTCGGAGCCGCCCCGATGCGCGAAGCGCCGCTCACTCACGAGATCGTCCGCGCAAGCCGCCGCATCCATCTGCCACACCAAGACCCGGCGGATCGGTTCCTCGCTGCAACCGCGAAGGTTCTCGACCTGGTCTTGGTAACAGCAGACAGTCGCCTCATGGGTTCGAAGGAGTTCGAAGTCCTTCCGAATCGCTGACGCTGTTTCGCGAGCTGGGTGAACCCAAATCAATAGAGGGCTACCGTAACGTCCCGGGGACCTGGAATAGCTAGTGTTGTGTCCCGGTACAACGGCCAAACTATCCCAGAACCTCACCGGCTGTCCTCACGCTCACGGATGAGGGCTTCCACAACATCTGCTTTCGTCCGCGGGCGCCGTGCGAGCAGGTCGGGTGTAAGCCTACCGCGACCGCGGCGGATGACGCCGCGGCGTTCCAGATCGGCCAGCCATTCCGTGTCAGCGCCTCGGGTCGCTCCGACGTCTCCGGCTGGATCGATACGCGCGATAACTCGGTCGCGGTCTCGCACCAGAAGCGGCTGACCCCGACGAACAATGCGAAGGTAATGGCTCAAGCGGTTCTTGAGCTCGGCGACGTTGACGGATTTCATAGCTATAACAGAGCTATATATTATGACTATTACAAGCTATCTTGTAGCACTCCTTACCCTGAGGGGCGAGGAGTGGTCGCACGTGGCCTCGAACCACGGACCTCCTGCATGTAAGGCAGGCGCTCTAACCAGCTGAGCTATGCGACCGTTCAGGTTGCCGATCGGCAGCCCGCGCTCGTCGTCGCTGCCGAAGAGACTCTTCCCGGCCGGGATCGGATAGCCCGGAGAACCCGGCGGCGCGATGCCGCGCGCGGTGCCCCGGAAATGGTAGTCCGCCGTCGGGTCGTGAAAGAGCAGCACGCGGGTGAGCCAGCGAATCTCCGGGTCGCGGATGTGGCGGGCGATGATTGCATCGAGCGTCGGCTTGTGGATCGACGGGAAAAAGCTCGCCACGTCGAGCTTCAGCGCCCACGCTGAGCGACGGCCGTTGGCGGTGGCACTGCGCAGGAAAGCCGTGAGGCGGTCGCTGGCGGCGAGCGTGCCCTTGCCGACCCGGCAAGCGTAGGAGTCGTGGATGAAGCGCGGCTCGAATACCCGCTCCTGATCCGAGACGAGGACGTGATGGACGACGCGGTCGCGGAAGTTGGCGGCAAACACCTCGCGTGGCTTGGATCCCCTGGCCCAGCGAGTACTTGTGGTAGCGGGAGAAGTTCCTCACCACCTGCTCGAAGTACAGGCAGAGATCATAGCTCGCCTGGTAAATTGGCAGATGCTCGCTCTGCGCCATCGAAAGCGAATCTGGGGGGCGCTGACGCCCCCCAGACCCCCCAGGGTCAAACTATCAAAGTTTCAAATGACCAAATAACCAACTTGTGTTTCGTAGCTTTAGCGAAGGAGTAACCTGTCCTGCGAAGCCTTGGCGAAGGAGGATCACGAGCCGCCACGCACTGCCCGGACGAAGAAGGTGCCCGTCTTGAGCTGGCTGCGCACGAGGCCATTGTTGAAGCGGACGAGCCAGGCGCTCGTCGGGGCGATGGCGACGGTAGTAGCCGACCAGTAGATGCTGGGCGCGGTGGCACCGAAAATCGAGTCGATGCACGGCGTCGGGTCGCATGGGTACCGGGCCAGCAAGATGCTCCGCAGTTCGGCTATCGTCGGGATCCGCCAGTCGGTGTGACCGCCGAGGCCGGTACACGTGCTAGCCGAGCACAGCTTGCCGTTCACCCGTTCCAGAAAGTTCCTGTATACGCCGCCGTCCGGCGCCGTCCCGCGGGGGCTCCAATTGTATCTGTTGTTCACCACGTGCGGGTTGCTGCACGCAAACGCGGTACAAATGATGTCTGGGGGGCCGACAGTTCCCGTCTTCTGCTCCCACATGAGACACGTATGCAGGTCGGTCACCGTCCCGTCCCCGTTGTCGACGAATTGGGGACTCGCGGTTACATCGGGGACGCAGACTCCCGGTCCCGCTGGTCCGGTCGGTCCCGTCACACCAGTGGGTCCCGTCGGCCCAGTAGGTCCCGTCGGCCCAGTAGGTCCGGTCGCTCCCGTCGCGCCCGCCACTCCGGTGGTACCCTGTGCTCCCGTTGCCCCGGTTGCGCCCGCGACGCCGGTGGTGCCCTGTGCCCCCGTTGCCCCGGTCGCGCCCTGTGCTCCGGTTGTTCCCTGTGCCCCCGTTGCCCCCGTTGCGCCCGTCGGCCCCGTCGCTCCAGTGGCGCCCGTCGGTCCGGTCACACCAGAACAGGTCCCGAGCTGTCCGGTCGTCGCGTCGTAGCACAGCGGGGTGTCCGCCCCCGGCGCCGGCATATCCTTTGCGCCTCGCACGAACGTCTCGCCCGATTCTTTCACTTCTAACTGGCTTTTCGTGTCCCCCGAGTCTCGCACCGAGAACGAGTCCCCCGGCCCCGGGATCGCTTCGATATCATCGCCGCGCGTGGTGTGGGGCGGGCCCAGGACCAGCACCGCGACGACGACGGCCAAAGCTGGCGTTGCCAGGTTCGTGACGGTCATCTTTAGCTCGCCTCCCTCATCGCGGTGGGACCTCGCCCCACCTTCGCTCCGCTCTGATCACCTTGGCTGGGGACGTTGGTACTTTTCGTACGATTCGCGTGTGGTGACGGAGTTTCGTACCAACCTCCCCGGCACGTGTCCCCACGCACTGGCCCTCCTCACGATGGGCAACCGGTCAACAAGTTGCCTACCGCATGAATGAGCTCGTGAATCCCGACGGCACCATCAGCGTCGCGGTCGTGGGCTGGGCACTCGCTCAGCGACATCAAACCGTGGGCGATATTGATACCGGCCATCAGGTCGTCGACGGTCACCTCTCCGTCCCCGTCGCAGTCGCCGAGGCAGCTCACATAAGTGATGGCGTTGGGCATCCGCAGCGTCGTCCGAGTGGTCCCAGGCTCACAGGGAATATGCGTGTCAATCAACACGTCGTACGTCCCAGCCAGGGTAACCGGTGGAATGTTCATGACCGCCACCTCCCCGGTACTATCTGGAGGGAAAATCCTGATTATACAGCCACGCTGGCAGTTTTGCGGATTGAGGTCGACACGCAGGGCGGGCACGAGCCCTGGCTGTGTACACAGTCTCCCTTCGCTGTCTCGTAGCGTCAGTGATGGGAGCTGTGGCAGCTGCTGGTACGAGATACCGCTCAAGTGAATCCCGGTGAGCGTCTCGGTAGACCGGCTCCCATCAATGATCCACGCGAACTCGCTCGGGGCCGGCGTTGGCGTCCGGGTGAACGTCGGCGTCGGCGTAACCGTGGGTGTGTCGGCCGGCGTGCCCGTCGGGGTCTGAGTCGGAGTATCCGTCGGCGTTTC
>JAZDDE010000255.1:0-2647 GCA_036679495.1 Gemmatimonadota bacterium
CAATATCTCCCCGTACAACCGCGACTACGAGCGCAACGTCTACTCCCTTCCGCCCGAGCCGCGGGGCGTGGCCAACGCGGTCGTGGGCTACTGATCGGCCCGAGGAAGTGCAGTGGAAACGGGGAGTTGCGCCGGCCTGTGGGTCTGTGGAAAGCGCGCCGCGGGCGCTGCAGAGGAGCGTCGTCAGCACGCAGGAGCTTTAGGACGCTCGAGGCCGCGGAGAAGGGGTTCGAGCTCGATGTCCTGATGGACCGATTAGAAGCGAGTTCGGGGCGGTCGCACGGCCGGAGCGAATCGGGAGTCACCGAGGCGAACGACTGTTAGGCGGCACAGCGACATTGACTTTCTTGTGCGTCTGTCGCGGGGGGAGGCTGACGAGATCGGCTCCGCACTGGCGGAAGATGTCGGCAAAGTCCAAGAGTTCTCGGGTATTGCGGGCAAGGCGAGCAAGCTTGCTGAAGATCAGCGCTTCGACACGACCAGACCGAATGTCAGCGAGCATCCGCTTGGCTTCGGCGTGTTCCATCACGCTCTTGCCGGACACGCCCGAGAGGTCGTACAGCTCGACGACCTCCCAGTGCGTCTCGATTCGGCCGTGCGTTGGTTGAGAATCTCTCAATTTCAACGGGCCTAAGTTGGGTGTCAGGTCAGGCCGGCGGTGTGATCGCGCCCGCCTAGCGTCGCTGGCGGCGGATGAGGAGAAGACCGGCGCCGGCTGCAGCAAGCATGGCGAGCTCCGGTTCCGGAACCACGGAGACCGTCGCGGCGAAGGCGTAGTTGGCGTCGCCGGCCGGCCGACGACCCAATCTGGATCAGGAAGAGAAGTAACAATCCGATGACCGTGATTCCGTACCGCGGATAGCCCTTGCCCTCCTCGGCCCTCTCTTCCCGTTCCCCTCGAATCGACACTATCGCCAGCGCTAGCGCCGCCAATGCCGTCAATGCCCCGAGGGCGAAATGTCCGTCGAACCAATCAGACATCGATCACGCAACCCTTCTGAGTCTCCTCTTCCGCTCATAGATCTTCCACCGTGCCTGCTCCGCTGGGGACCTCCGCAAGAACTCACTCTACGACATCGGGAGCCGCCCGCTCCTCGAGCTACTCTGAATGGCATGAACATCGGAAAGCGACGACGGTGGGTCGCCATCCTGCGGGTAGCAGCCGCCCTACTGTTCGTGACCAGTTTCCTACTCCTTACAGGAACTGCATTCATTCAGTTTCAAGCGGTCGACGAGGTGGCACTCGGGATTGCCCTGGCGGCTTGGAGTGGGTTCTTCGCATCGATGTGGGGACTGGTCCCAGCTTTGTGCCTGTTAGGTATCGCCGAATTCTTGGAAAGGGGTGGCCCCGACTAACTGCCGGCTCTACGTCGGAACCAGCGTGACACCGCGCCGGCAGCCTACCCCGGCACTCTCACGTGCAACTCTCCGAGTGCACCCCCCGGTTCAATGAAGCAAGCCGGCAAGAGATCGAGCCGGCCGCTCGGTAGCTCGTCGGTACGCTTGCGCTCAGCTTCGCACTGGCGTTCCGTAAGCGTACGTTGCGCATGCGTACCATCTCTGACAATGACGTGGATCCAAAACGCCGGCGGGTCATTGGTGGCCGTTCCCGCTCGCGAAACGCCCCACCTGCAGCTGCAGCCAGCACCCTCATTGAGCCGTACTCGGCACGACGGGAAAGCTGCACTCACCTCTTTGCACGCCTCGCGATAGTCGGTTTCGATCGCGAAGAACCGCCGAATGAAGGGCCCAGGGCCCGCTGTGATCGGGGCTTGCACGCCACCTTCCGCAGAACCGATCTCTTCCCAGTCCCCCGGTGGCGCAAGGTTGGTCGCGACCGTGCGAAGATTTCCGTCGGGACCTACCGGTGGTGGCTGCTCGCAGGCGAACAAAGCTGCGAGACCGAGTCCAATGGACGCGATTGCCAGCGCGCTCGCGCTCCTGCGATTCAGCCCCTCCATCGACACCTACGCGCTGTCAAGAGCAACGCGAAGACCGCCACCAACTCGGGGCCCAACCCACATGTCGGCGGCGGCGGCGCATTGAAGGGATCGGGATCCACGTCCGCGCAGAGGCTATCGCCGTCGAAGTCATTGTCTGCGTCGAACGGGCAGACATCGCAACCGTCACCTATGCCGTCGAAATCGCTGTCCACCTGAACCGCGTCGACCATGTTCGGACAGAGGTCACAGTTGTCTGGCGTCCCGTCACCGTCGGAGTCTTGAGCGTGTGGAACGCCAACAAGTAGGCTTGGCGAAACACCAAGTACGCCGCCGCCGTTTGCACCGAGACTGGAAGCTGCGACGACTCCGGATAGCGTTGACAAGCTCGCACCAGCTGGGATTGAAAACGCCGCGAAGAGACCCCGGCCGATCGCAACGGACATGGATTAACCTCCAGCCAGCGGCGGCAGGCTCGCCAGAAACCTCAAGATCGCATTTGCCGTGGCTTCGGGTGCCTCGATCTGTGGAAAGTGGCCAATCTCGGGGAGCGCAAGGAATTGATAGGCGGCGGTAAACGCGGGGCGCGCCTCTTCGAAGCGGTGAACGTCCGTCGCACCGTCCGAGGTGCCAGCGATCACCAGGCTGGGAACATCGATGGTTGTTTCGGGCGTCGCCACGATGCTTCCCGGTGGCTCGGCATCGCC
>JAZDDE010000256.1:0-2506 GCA_036679495.1 Gemmatimonadota bacterium
GGCCGGAGATACGACTGCGGTTCCCCTCGCCAGCGCTCCGTCACAGAACCAAGGAGAGATCACCAACAACTCAACTTAACGATTGACAGGGAGAGTCCAGATACGCCTTGTTAGGCAGCGCAATGCACTGCCCGCCTGAGGGGGATCTGATGCGAGAAGACCTGGAGGGACATTCTCCGTATGGAGAGCTGGTAGGAACCACCATCGTGAGCGTCGATACAGACGCCAGAGCGATCGAGGTGGGATACGAGGCTAAGCCCGAGTTCACCAACCGCATCGGCACGATCTCGGGTGGCATGCTCTCGGCGATGTTGGACTCTGTGACTGGGCTGGGGGCTCTTGTCGCGCTACCGGAGGATCTGACGGCCGCCCACACCTCGTTGAAGGTGCAGTATCTCCGGGCGGCACTTCCGGGAAGGCTGACCGGACGTGGGCGAGTAGTCGAGTACGCGGACCGAGACATTCGATCCGAAGGCGAGCTTCTTGACGCCGAAGGCACCACGGTCGCTCGCGGAGAGGCGACTCTCCGAGTGCTCCGCAAGAAACGGGCGTAGCGACTGCGCTGCCTAACGGACCGGCGTTCAGCGGACAGCAACAGCGCTGACCGGTCCCGATCCTGTCACTGAAGTATGCCGCCAGACGACAGCCAAGGTCAATTGGACCGAGCTGTTGCTGGTCCGCTGCAACGCTTTGTTAGCCGGCGGTCGGCGCAATATGCGCGCCACGAAACGCTCGTAACCCGATGACTGCGGTCCAAAGGAACAGAGCGGCAAGCATGAGACGCTGCCAGAGACCCGTGAGTGCTCGCGTCTCGAGCGAGCCGATAAGTGCCACAAGAAGGACGAGCGCAACCAAGCTGGTGACGCCCGAGTACATGGACACCGACCGCCACGCAGGAAGACTGCGAAAGTGCACGCTGAGGATTCCCGTGGCCGCGATCAGGCAGAGGAACGAGACCGGCGCGATCTTGTCGTGGATGAAGTTCTCGGTCGTGCCGCCTACCTGAGGGCAACCAGGATCACACGAGATGAGCCCGGAAATCGCGACGCCTACGCCGAATACCGCCGTTAGAACGGACGCCACGAGAGTGGAGCGGCTCCGCGGGAGGAACCACCGAAGCGACAGACCGAACCCCGCGAGGAGAATGCCGCCGGGAAGAAACCCGCCGTAGTTCATCAGCGACGCATGCGACGTGCCAGTAGCTCCAAGTTCGCTTATGAAGTTCGTGATGTGGCTGTACTCCGGCCTCAAGGTCGCAGAATAGAACACGACGAGAGAAAACAGGACTGGGCCTGCGACGCCTCCCAAGGCGAGAACTCTCATGTGGCCTCCGTCGTTCGCACCGCCGGCTAACTAGTTATGGACCCCACAGCGGGATCCTCATGCAGTGTAGCCTTGCTGCCTATTTCCGGAGGACATCCAGGAATTCCGCGGACTTGGCGCGGTCGCGGCGGGGAAACACTGCGAAGGATTCGCAGCCTAATTGCAGATTTCGCTGATATCGAAGCGAGCTTGCAGTCTAATTCCGGAGTCGGCGGGTGGGAGATGGCGCAAGGGGCTCTTGTTGCTCGGCTTTTTCGTGAGGCCGTCCCCGTGAGGACGCAAGACACTGCAAGGCTCGGCGTCTGCCTGAAATTGCTTCTTGGCGGCATGCCGCGGGGTTGGTGGGCCGTCGAGTCAGGCGGTTCCTGCTAGTTCTGCCATCAGCTCCATAGCGGCGGGTTGGGAGGTGTTCAGGATCAGGCCGGTGGCGCCCGATCGTTCCCAATCCTTGAAGCGATCGCGGATGCGCTGCTTCGGTCCGATCAGGGCGCCTTCGTCGACGTATTCGTCGGGCACGGCTTCCATCGCCTCGACCTTGCGGCCGGCGAGGTAGAGCTCCTGGATGCGCGCGGCGGCTTCGCCGTAGCCGCGCCTAACCATCATGTCGTTGTGGAAGTTCTTGTTCTGATGGCCCATGCCGCCGACGTAGAGCGCGACGCCGGGCTTGATCGCATCGAGTGCTGCCTTCACATCGTCGGTCACGTTGATACCGACCATCGGTTGGATCTCGAAATCGTCCCAGGACTTCCCGCCTCCCGCACGGGCGAAGCCCTCTTCGATGTAAGGCCGGTAGAAATCCATCGTCCCCGGCACGAAGTTGAGCGGCAGCCAGCCGTCCGCCACCTCGGCCGTCATGCGCACGTTCGTTTCCGTTCCGGTTCCGAGCCAGATCGGAATGTCCGGGTTCATGTGTAGGATCGACTTCAGCGGCTTGCCGATCCCCATCGACCCGGGCCCCGAGTAGGGCAGCGCAATCTCGCGCCCTTCATGAACCACCGGTTCCTCGCGCGCGAAGATCTTCTTCATGATCGTGACGTAATCCTTGATGCGGTAGTACGGCTTGCCCCACGGCTGGCCGTACCAGCCCTCGACGATTTGAGGACCGGACACACCGAGCCCCGCGATGAAGCGCCCGCCCCCGGCCAGTTCGTCGATGGTGGCCGCCTGCATGGCCGCCATCGCC
>JAZDDE010000257.1:0-3842 GCA_036679495.1 Gemmatimonadota bacterium
CGCGCTACCCACCATCAATGCGGCCGAGGGCAACGTCTACGTGCTGGCCGAACCGACATTCGGAGCACCGACCACGGTGCTCACCGACGGCGGACCTCTGCATGTGTATGGAATCGCCTACGACTGGGCGCGAGATCCGGACCCGCTCGCATCGTTCCAACGAGCCGAGGCTCCGGGCACGCACGTCATCCTCCTGCACGGCGCCGTGCAGGACGCACCGCACTGGGAAGCGGGGAGCGCGCTGCGCCTTCCCCACGACCGGCTTGCACAGCTGGAGGCGGACTACATCGCGCTCGGCGACTACCACCGTTTTCGGCCTCCAGCCGAGTTCGGACAGAACAGCTCGGCACCCGCCTGCTACCCGGGCTCATTCGCGGCGCTCGACTATACCGAGACCGGCCCGCACGGGTTCGTGCTATGCGAGCTGGAGCCAGGACAGCCGCCGCGGGTGACTTTGCACACGTCAGGCGTTCAGGAAGTATTCGACGTCGGTGAGGTGGACGTTGGAGGGTGCACCGACGATGCGGAGGTCGCCGACCGCGTTGCCGATTCCGGGATCGAGGCCTGCCTCCCCAGAGGCGTGTTACAGGGCGTGCCCGACTACGATCTCGACGCAGACGCCGTGGCTCAACACCTGAGAGCCCGCTTCGGCGGGTGCCACCTCGTGGATCAGACCAGGCTCTATGATGCCGCGTGGATTCATGAGTTGGCCCACCGCCCCACGATTCGCGGACACGTCGCTCGTCTGGGGCTGGCTCGGGCCGGCGACCTCGAGGGCGAAGAGCGACAGACTCAGCTGCGAGCGCTGCGTCTTGCCCTGCACGCGTTGGAGATCCGGTGAGCCAGGCGCCACGATTTGAACGAATCGAGATGGCGTACGGGTGCCACGAGGCTGCGTTTGAGTTCCACAGCGAGCCGAGGCCCGTTTTGGTCGCTGGAGACAATGGTGGAGGGAAGAGTACGCTAGCCGAGGCGCTTCTGAGGGCCTTGTTCGGTTTTCACCGGAAGTCAGCCGCTGAACGCGACATCCTGGAGCTGCGCAGGCCCTGGTCGGGAGAGCCGATGCGGGCCGCGGTGACGATCTGGGCCGCGGGAGCCTCGCACGTCGTCGAACGTGACTTCGAGACAGATGAGGTGACGGTCCGCAGCGGCGAGGTCAGTCAGGATTTCGGCGCAGTTGTTCGACCTGCCGGAAGTTCGGCTCAGGACCGTAAGTATCGGTCCTTACTTCGCGAGTGGCTGGGTTTCGGTGAGTTGGACCCGCTGACGCAAACGGTCTGGGTACGCCAGGGAGACTTGGGCCGGACCCGGCTCGAGGACGAGCTTCTCCGAATCGCCGACGGCGGGCACCGAGCCGTGGGAGGAGCTCATAAACAGCTAGTCGATGCCTATCATAAGCTGTCCCGCCTGCCGTTCGAGCCCGGTGCCAAGCGGCGCCCCAAGAACGGCAGGCTGGAGGCAGTTGCCGAGGAAATCGCGAGTCTTGACGAGGAACTTCGCTCTGCGCGATCGCGTGAGTCCGAACGTCGCCCGTTGCTCGTTCGGCGCGACGAACTTGAGCTTCAGGGAGACCGGCTGGTCCAGGAGATCGAGACTCTGGAGGGCGCCCTCGCTCCGCTGAGCCGGCGCGAGACTTTCCGTGCCCAGCTTAGGGAGCTGCACCGCATCCATCGACAGGCAGAGGCACTTCTCGACTCGCTTCGAGACGCCCAGAGAGAGATCCGAGCCGCTCAGGAGCAAAAGGCTGATTTCGCCGGGCAGGACCCTTATCCAGACGACTTCGAGAGCCGGGCCGAGGCCCTTCGGGCCCTGTGGGACGAAAGACAGCATCTGCAGGGCGAGCTGAACTCCCTGGAGCATGTGGAGGCAAAGCCGGCGGCGGAGCCGCGGCGGGTGGAGCCACTCGGCGTTCCGATTCCGGCTTGGATCGTCGGGGCGGGCCTCTTACTGGGTTTGACCCTGACCCAGGCGGTGGGAGTGTGGGCAGGAGCTCTTGTCGCCCTGTCCGCGCTCGGCTTGGCTTTGTTGGTTGGCACGCTGGCCCGCAGACGAGGGGCTGGGTCCGATTCTAGCCCCGCGCCCGATGTTTATGCGGCCAAGATTGGGGAGAGGCTGGCCGATCTGGAAGGGCGGCTAGGGGCTAGGATAGACGGGATTCCGGATGCAGACACTCTGACTCCGGATACACTGGCGGACAGGCTGCGGCACCACCGCTGGCAGGTAAAAGTAGCAACTCAGGAGGCCAACGCGACCGACCGCATGGGCCGGCTCTCCGATGAGGCAAAGAGTTTCCTGGAAGGGCTGGACCTACCGCGGACTCTGGACTCTGTCCTGCAGCTTCAGGGCGACTTCTTTGCCTCCGTTCGCGCGGAGGAACACGCTCCAACCCATGCGGAAGACCCCGAGAAGACCGCTGAAGAGCAACTCGCGGAGTGCCTACGGGTCGTGGTTCATCAGGCCGCGACCGTGCAAGTCCAGCTGGATGGGGTCTCCCTTGCCGGACACAACCTGCCGGAAGGCGTTGAGCCCGAGGCCAGCTCAGTTGAGCGAGCGCTGTCGCAGCTACGCCGAAGACATAGAGAGGGTGTGGGCGAGCTTACCGAGCTTGAGCTTGATCTTGCCCGGCAACGGCATGGCTCGCGCCCCTCTCTGGTCATTGAAGAACTCCTGGGTGGACTACGGGGCGAGGAACAGGCCATTGCAACGGAAGTGCAGGCGCTGACGGCCGCTCACAGACTGATCACCGATGCCCACGCCAGATTCCAGGCGGAGGATCAGACGCGTTTGCTGAAGCTGATTTCCACTCGACTTGCCAGCTTGACGGGTGGGCGACTCGGTCCGGTCGAATCGAGTGCTGGACTCGAAGACGCGGTCGTTCGGTCCGGTCCGAGGCCGCTTGCTCTCACCTCACCACCGCTTAGCTACGGCGAGCTTCACTCGGTGTTGATGGCCGTTCGGCTGGGCTCAGCCGACTTCCTGGCTGACCTCGAGATTGAGCCTCCGCTGCTCGTGGACGAGCCGTTTGCCTATCTCGATGTGGGCCGGGCCGAGGAGATCTGGTCTCTGCTGTGTCAGATTTCGCAGTCCAGGCAGGTCCTAGTGATGTCCCAGGATCGGCTGGTCCTAGAGCATCTCGGGATCAAACCGGATATCCAGCTTGCGGCGAATCGCGAGTGAACTGAAGAGCCGCTTCGCGGACCTCCGGAAGAGGCGTTCCGCGTATTCACCTCCGGCCTGGGCAGCTGGTGGCCGCTAGGGACGTACTCCATTAACGGAGACAAGGCCGTGTCATGTGCCATGGAACCGCGCTCGGGCGGGGCAATCTTCGAAACAGACGCTGGCGGCGCAACGTACGGCTGGGGGAGCCTGACCAGCTGGGAGCCACCGCACAGGCTGGTGATCAAATGGCACCCCTACGGTGAGAGTCACACGGCACAGGAAGTGGAGGTGCGGTTCATAGATCGAGGCGCCTTCACTCTGGTGGAGTTGGAACACAGGAATTGGGAGCCGCTCGGCGACGAGGCGGCAGAAATTAGGGGCAGGTACGAAGGCGGCTGGCCAAACGTGCTGGCGATCTTTGCGGCCGCCGCGGGCAAGCCCCACTCTGTCTCCGCAGGAGACACCTCGGACGCGGCCCCCTAAGGCGCCCTGCGCTTGTCGAATAGGCCAACGAGACTATTTTCGTCGGCCCTGATGGCGTACAGCAATAGGGCGCCTCGAAGTGTTGAGTTGAAGTCGATAGCAGACGAGCAGCAACTTCCCTGAAGGAGCGGTGAAGCAGAAGTGATTATTTCAGACACAGCCATCAGGCGACCCGTCCTCACGATCATGGTGGCGTCGGC
>JAZDDE010000258.1:0-5060 GCA_036679495.1 Gemmatimonadota bacterium
AAGACAAGAGCGACTGAACAGATGTCGTTCCAGTGGGGTCCCCATGTCTAGAAGATCCATGACGCTTGCCCTTGCCCTAACGCTCGCCTGTCTCTTGCCAAGCGAGAGTCAGGCGCAGTGCACTGTCACCGGCGCGACCTGGGTCGACTCGCCGCGCTATATCGCTTGCGGTGAGTCGGACAGGTTTATCTTCAACATAGTGGGGAGCTGCGGCGGGGCGTTTCAACAGCTCCACTACACCGTGTACGACAAGGACGATCTCGGTGACAACGATCTGGTCGCGCAGACCCGAGTGGTCAACCTCGGCTCGACCTTCAACAAGAACATACCCTTCGAGCTCACCTGTTACGATGATTGTTCCGAGCTCAAGGGCCCGGACGGCGACTCGGACGAGAACCCCACCGACGTCTTTGTCTTGCTGGAGGGATTGGTGGTGGGGCTCGACCTTGCCAGCACGCCGACAATCAGCGTTGAGTGCGTGTGTAGCAATGAGCTGACCGCCAATCGCCGTGCGGGCGAGGGGCAGGCGCCCCTGTTCCGAAGTGCGTCGGAGAAGGTGGTCACAAGCCTCGTGGGGACGGCTTCGGTGCTTCGGGCGGAGACCCAGGAGGCCGAGGCGCTGGCGGTTTCAGACCGGATCTACCCGGGGGATACGGTCGTCGCGGAGTCTTCCGAGGTCGAGATCGTGGTGCGGCGCGCTGACATCCTGATCGATGCCGACGAGCCATTGCCCGAGCCGGCGGACAACACCGAACTCATCGCAGTCTACGACGAGATCCTGCAGGCCGATTCCGTGTCTCTGGCGCAGGGCGGCGGATGCTTCGGGAGCAACAACTGTGGCCTTCAGTTTGGCGATCTCCAGATCGGTCCCTACTCGCAGTTCTCGACCGCCGAGAGTCGGATAGAGATGTCGGCCAAGCGGGCCGAAGGGGGCATCGAGGTCACGAACAGCGCAGCCAGTGCCGGGCAGATCGCCGTGCGAAGAGGCGAGGACCCGCTTCAGACTCTTGCTCCGGGGGAGCGTGCCGAGTTCGGCGGGGCTGAGCCCTGGTTCGGGATGCCGGCGCTGCTGGTGGGAGTACTGCTCCTTCTCGCCGTAGCCGCCTACCTGTTCCGAGCGCGTCGGCGGGTGACCTAGGCGCCATGCCGCCTGGCAGGACCGAGAGCGTCGCGCTTCGATCGCCGGGTCAAACGGGGACGTCGCAAGGATTTAAGGATTTGGGGTGCTGAAGAGGCATCGGTTGCAAGTTGGAGCCGATCCCCATCAGCCGCGAAGCGGTTCTGGGACGCTCAGCCCGTGGCGCTCCGACCGGGCTCACCCGCGTGTTGTCAGCAAAACATCGAGGTAGTGCGCTCCCCGCGGCCGCGCTGACCCCTGCGTGCCTCACCGCCACGTGGCTTGCCGCCGCCCCGGGCCACTGCGACCGCCTCCCCCTACTCCGAGCGGCTCGCGATCTCTACCTCCGGTACTGTCCTGTGTCGGGCTGCCTTGCGGAGCAGGTTGGGGAGGAGCCGTTGCCCGCTCTCCCTGAGCGAACAGCCACGGGCCCTGGGGCGAACTGCTCGGCCAGGATCCGTACCGGGAACGTCGGGGCTTTCCAAATCCTTAAATACGAGCTACGTCCCCGCTCAGCGACCGAAACCGATTCGTGATCCATCGTTTCGGTCAATCAACTCCTGGTCGGGATAGAATGGATCCGGACGCACGACGCCTATGCGTGATCCGTCGTCTCGTTCAATCAGTTATTGGCTGCTATAGAGGGGATCAGGTCGGACCCGAAGCTGCTCCTCTTCCGCCCAAGCCTCCGCAGAGATCGCCAGCGTCACCACGATCATAAGGACGCAACGCATAGACCCTCCAACGTTCCAAAGTTATTCGTGAAGCCAAAATATCCGGCCACGGACGTCTGCGTTCGTGTGCCGACTTACAAATCGCAAGGTTCTGCGGAGCAACTCCCGAAATGGCAGCTGCTCCGAGAGGATGATTCCGCAGTGCTCTCGACGATCAGTTCGGTACAGGCGGTCAAGCAGGAGGTAATCTCGGATGTTGTGCGTTAGTAGGGCACGGCTCTCGTGAACCGCAAATGCCAGTTGATCGGCATCACTCTCGCCACCACGACCAAGCTCCAGCACATGCCGCGATTCGCATCCTCGTTCCCGGAGAACCTCCGCCAGTAAGGGTCGCACATCCTCGTCGAGAAGAAGGCGGATCGTGGCCATTACTGGCCTTCTTTGGACCTCCAAGCCTCCTCGGTGTTCTCCGCCAGCTCTCGCTCAATCTCTTGTCGGTGGTCGTAATAGTAGGAGAGCGCGTCGTGGATCTGCGCAAGGGTCAAGTGGCTGAACTCCTTCACAAGCTCCTCCGGGGAGAGGCCCTGCCGTATGACGTAATTCACCACTGAGCGCACCGGAAACCGTGTCCCGTGGATAATCGGGCTTCCCCCACAAACTCCTTTACGGACGACGACATAGGGATGCCGAAGCTTTTCCGCGGCTCTAGCCATGAGAACACTGGTACGATAGCGGAGTTTTCAGCCCGAGTCGAAGCGCCCCAAGCACCCAGCGCCGCCGCGCTACGAGGTCCTAGTGAGGCGAAGAAAAAGGCATAAGTCCAATTTCTGAGTGCCATCGTCAGAGACTTTGATGGAAGACTTTGATGGACACCCACCTCAGTTGCCTTGATTTCGGGCAGGTGTCGAGTGGGTGTCCATCAGTCTCACCCTACTCCTTCCCTCAATCCCTCATCAGCTAACCTCGCTCGAGGCGGCGTTCGGTAATCGTCATCACTTCCACCAGGCGCTCGAGGGCGAGGTCGAGTTGTGGGCTGGGAAACGAGTACAGCACCACTTCTTTGGCGAGCAGAGTCGCCAAATACCGTAGCTTCCGGCGTGGCGCCTCAGATGCGGCATGAAAGTCAGGGTGACCGCTGTTCACTTCCCATCGGCCTTCGCGCATCCGGGAACGCCAGATCGACGCTGGTTCGTGAATAAAGATCGCCTCGGGAATGCCGGCGTGGGGTGTTTCGTCCGTTGGCCCCACCTCGACGATATCGATCTTGGCCTCCGTGCGGGCCCACCGCTCGGCGTCGCGCACCGTGGCCGCGATCGTTGCTGCGCCAGTGTCGGGGCCAGCCTGAAATATGGTTGTTGATCCAGCCTCAGGTTCGAAGCTGCCGAGTGTCGGCCAAACCGACCAATCGACCCTGAGCGGGCGCCGAATGCGGATACCTGATGCGTCGTACGCCTCTACTCGGAGGCGGCGTTGACCAAGGCGCTCCACCTTTGTCTCCGCAGGGACAATCTGCGCCGACTGTAATGGACCAGCGGCCAGCAGTCCCGGAGGCTCCTCGGCCTCTTCATCGAACGTACTTGGATTCGGTAACGGAGCCCCTGCGGGGATGCTCTGGGCGGCTGCGTCTGTGTCTGACGGCCGCGGGCCATCCTGCCGCTCAGCCGGGGCGCCACCGAGCCGCTTCGTTCGTGGCGCACGCACAGCGAAGAAATCGTACTGCGGCGCAAGTCGCGGTAAGTCGCGAAATGCTCTCTCAAGTTGGCGTAGCATGTCGGTCTCTACTACGGCCGCTGCCTGCGCTTCGACCTCTTCTATCTGTGCTATGATCGAGAGCTCCAGTGAGCCGAGCGCCCCTGCAAAGGCCAGAGCAGCACGATCGGGGTACACGCCACGTCGTGTTCCAGGGACAACCTGAAAATCTGGGAACTCGAGCAGACCCGTTAATCGGCGATCGGTCCACGGCCTTCGCTGGAGGTCGACCACGTCGAATTGCGTAACGTCTTCGTATACGGTCGTGCCTCCGCACGAAATTGACACCTTCCCTTCCGCTGCATCGGCGGATGGTAGGAGGTACAATTCGACCCGAATTGGTGTGTAGCTTTCGACTGGGATCTCCTCGGGAAGGGAGAGCCGCTGCCCAGAGAAGCGCGCCGCCTGCACCTGGCGCACTTTCGGGGCCCGCCCGCGCGCCATGCGATCATGCACGTAGATTTCCGGCTCGTGTGATAACAGCTGACCGCGTAGTTCGGTTGCGAGGTAATCCGCAATACGTCGTGCCGTCAAGCTGAGAAACGCGGGCCGATGCAGCTCGCGGATAACGACTTCGGTATAGCGGTCCCCAAGGGACAGCCGACTGCGCATCCGCTCCACCTCGTAGCGAGGTGAATCTTCGAACATCCGAAGCAGGTAGGCCGGCTGACCGGGTAGCTGCGTCCGCATTTCCAACAGTCGCCCGATCGCCCAGAAGCCAAGGAGCCCTATGCCATACTTACCTTGTAACATGAGCTCCCGACGCTGCTCGGGAGTCAGCCTGCGCTTCCGCGAATGGCCGATATGGGTCGCAATGTATCTCAACGCCTCGGTGCGGCTGAGCTCCGGGATCACACCCTCTCCATCGTCGAGGACGTGCAAGGATACAACACCCCGATCGCGCGACCGGGAGATGCGGATACGGCGCCCGCCAGCGTCGATGGAGTTTTGTACCAGCTCGGCCAGTGCCTTGCGAGGATCCGGCTGCGACCGGGCCAACCAACGAATCAGTTCGAACGGATCGGCAGCGCGCAGGCGTCCAACAATCGTGTCCTTGACACGACGTACGCGACGGGCAGCTGGCGGCATCGAGCCACCCCCCTTACACGTTGTAGAGGGAATGACAACCGGACAGACGATACCGACTCAAAAGGAGGGGAGTTCTCCCGCTGTCGTTGAATTTGCGCTATAGGTGAGCCTACGCGGCAGGGAGGTCTAGCGATGACTGGCTCGGGTGAGCGATACGTAGTCAATAGTGAGGGGAAGAGGACGGCAGTCGTTCTTCCGGTCAAGGAGTACGAGAAGCTGCTCGAGGACCTCCATGATCTCGCAGTGGTGGCGGAACGAAAGAATGAGCCGAGTATTTCCCTGGGAGAAATGAAGCGGCGGCTAAAGCGTCATGGCGCGTAGCGCCATGCGTTTTTACCTAACCCACTGCTCCAAAGAAAAAGAGCCTAACCTTAAAGGGACAGACATTGCAGTTACACCCGACAGATTGTACACGAATCCTCATATTCAAC
>JAZDDE010000259.1:0-2797 GCA_036679495.1 Gemmatimonadota bacterium
GCTCAAAGACAGCTTGTGCTTGCGTTCGGCTCGGCCCTGGAACCTCAAGGACTTCAAGCGCAGACTCACCCGGGCACTCGTTCACTACTCCTACGTCCGGCCTCACGCCTCACTGGGCGGCTTCGCCCCCATCGAGGTCTACTACGGCATCCGCGGACATCTGCCTCATCCGCTCTCCCCGCCGAGAGGCAGACCGGGCGACCCGGAGCCCGAGGTGCCCTTCGAGTTCGTGTTCCTGGACCCCGAACACAAGAGGTTCCCCGTCCTTCTCCCGAAAGCCGCCTGAGCCGATCGTCGAACAACGCCGAGTCCTCGGTCACGGGAGACCTGCAGCCTTGTCGCGGGGGATTCGCTCGAAGAGCACGGAGCGGCCGGGTTCAACTCAAAAAGTGCGCCCGCTCGGAGGGCGATCTGGGCCGCTCTGGGTGCCTCAAGACTCCCATTGCACCACTACACCCTTACACCTATCTCGGACCCGGTTAGGCCGGTTCTGGTGTCCGCCAGGATGTCGCAGATCCGCTGGAGATGAGCCTCGCCGAACTCGGGAAGTGCTGCCATCGATCCACCCGTTCAAGTCGTCCGCTGCGCGGTCCGTTGCCGCAGAAGGTAGACCTACCTATCGATCGCCACGCGCAAGAACCACACGATGCTGACCGCCAAGGCAGACGATAACCACAGCAGCCGGCGCCGACGGTGTCCCTACTCGCTCACCCAGGTGAACCATCCGAGCAAAGCTCCGTCGATCCACGAAAGCCAGCTGACAGGCAGGAGCATGAATCTCACCACCAGTCGGGGCTCACGGGCGGCTGAGAGCAAGCCGGCGATGTTAGGCGTCGTCAGATCCAGAGCAACCTGGGCGCACAAGCCACTGACGTAGCCAGCTGCGATGCCTTCGAGACATACCCTCCATAGAGGCTGCCGTCGGCCCCGCCATTCATACATCACTGACGCAGCGAGCAAGAACAGGAAAAAGAAGACGGAGTATCTAAGTGCCTCTGCACGGGGCAGCTGAGAGGATCGGTGTAGCTCCATGCCGAGGATGACGCTCGTGACGTACACCAAGCCAACCCGCATTAGCAGGACTCGCCCGGCTCGTGCCTTCCAGTCCACCGGAGTCCTCCCTTCGGGCTACCTACGGTTCTCTGTCGCGGCCTTGATGACCATCGCTTCGAGCCCACCCTGCGAGGTACACAGGAACCCGGGTGGAGGAATGTTCTTGAACGGGCCTATCCCCGTAATGACCTGCTGTACCTCGGTCGCGCAAAAGAGTGGTGTTGCCCTCGTTGGCTGCTCGAAAATCCGCGAGGCAATGGCCGCCTCGTCCTCCGGGCAGGTCTCGAACGCATAGACGCGTGTCGGCTGACCGTCGAGGCCTTCGTGATAGCGGATGTAGGGAGCGAGTGCGGCGTCCTGGTCAGAGAAGATGTCAGACCAGCGGTCGCGCATCCCTTCCGGTACGTATGACCCCGCAGGGTCGTAGAGAATGGGATCGCCATTGTTGTCGACCATCACAGCCGCATGCCCCTGCGGGAAGAGTACATATGTCCTGAGCCCTGTCGGGTCAACGCCCGTGAGCGGGTTGTTGAGGGTGTAGGCGTAGCGGTTCGTGCTGTCGGTCAGCCCTGCGGGATCCTCACTGATGAAACGGCCAAGAGAGGGGCTGTAGAACCTCGCTCTGTAGTAGTGGAGTCCGATTTCCGCGTCGTGCTCACGTCCGGTGAAGGCCCACCCGCTTGAGCTTCCGCCCGACGTCAGGGTGCCCCACGAATCGTATTCGCGCCGCAGTGTCACGAGGCCCGCAGGATCAACACGCTCACGGATACTCCGGAGATGATCACGGGTCAGATAGGTGGCCACGCCCAGACCATCCTGGGCAGCGAGCATGCTGTCGTTTCCAAGTGCTCGGAAGTGCTTCTCGACGCCCCCCGTGCTCAGCCGCTCTTCGACAACGTTCGCTCCCTCGAGCACGTAGGTCGTCGTGACCCCTCCGGCCGTCTTGCTGGTTCGAATCCCACGGCGGTTGTATGTGAAGCTCGCGACGGTCGTCGCTCCTTCCTTCACCGCCACGAGCCTGTTCTCCGCGTCCCAGTCGTACGTCCTCGTCCCGTCGGACGTCATGTTCCCGTTGAGGTCGTAGGTAAAGCTCTTTCCAGTCCCAGCCTGACTCACCTCGTACGTGCTCGTCCTCACGTTCCCTGAAGGATCCGTCGCCACGACATCGACCTGACCCGTCCCTTCCGGCACGTCCGCCTGGCCCTCGAAACGGTTGTCGGTCGTGACGGTCGCCGGCTTCCCGCCCACCGTCACCGTCGCCGGCTCACTGACCGTGCCCTTGAAGACAAGCGCCCCTCCCGCCTGCTGGCTCACGAGCTGGTTCATGTTGTTGTGGGAGGCTCCCGTGACGGCGTCGTCGATCTGTTCTGCGGTTCTGTTCCCGGCTGGGTCGTACGCGTAGTAGTACCGCTTCAGGATCTGGGGGGTCGGATCGGTCGTCTTCAGAATGGCCGCTGTGAGCTGGTCGGCCGGATCGTAGCCGAAGTCATAGACGTTCGGAGGGTCTGAATCCGCCTGCTGGAGCCAGGCGAGGATGTTCCCGACGACGTCGTACGTGTACTCGAACCGCGACAGCGTCGCTCCACCTGGGCGCTTGTTGTGGATCTCACGGAGTCGGCGGTCGCCGAAGTTGTCGTAGTAGTCGTAGGTCGTGGCCTGCCCGTTCGGGTAGGTGAGGCTGGCCGGACGGCCCGTCACGCCGTCGTAGGTGTACGTGAAGGCACCAAGAGGGTTCGTGAGGGTC
>JAZDDE010000026.1:0-3537 GCA_036679495.1 Gemmatimonadota bacterium
GGTGTAACTCGAAATCTTGCACCGGATACCCTTGGTGAGAGCCCCGTCACCGAGGTAGGCGCCCCAGGGCCAGGTCATGACCGACACCTGAACCGGATTATCTCGTGGGTAGACGCCCATCGAGCCGGCTCCGAGCAACGCCAGAGGCCGAATGTAGCAAGCCGGCAGCTGATTTCGGCGAATGAGCTCAAGAGTGACTTCCTTGAGCGTTGCGCGGTCGTACGGCAGGTTCATTTCCAGGATGCGGGCAGAGCCCTCGAGCCTCTTCAAGTGATCATCGAGCCGAAAAACAGCCGTACCGCCACTGCTTTGCTCGTAGGCACGGATGCCCTCGAAAACACCCATACCGTAGTGCAGCGTATGGGTCTGAAGATGAACCATGCCCGCCTCCCAGGGCAGATATTCGCCATCGAACCAAAGAAAATCAGCTTTCGGTCTGTTACTCATAGAGGCTCCCTGGACCTCACCTTATCAGATGGAAAACGCACATTATTGCTGCTACCTTACGGTGCTTGCAGCCTCGAGGAACGCTCAGCGAGTTCCAACTCGGGCCTCGCCAGCTCGCCTTGATAAGCTGCGCTTGCTTTCGTCAAAGGGGAAGGATTCGCAACATGAAGGAGCGCCAAAGCACTCGTTGTCGGCCGAGCTTCTGCTCCGGTTGGCTTGTAATCGCAGTGACTCTCGTCGCTCTTGCGGCGACAGGTAAGCTGGCCGCCCAGCCGTGGGAAGGCCAATCGACGCTAGGCGTTCAGATCCGAGGCAAGAGCGGACCCGTCGTCGGAGCTGTCGTCGAAATCCGTCAGCGGCGGCCCGGCATCGAGATCGGCCCGGAAACCCTCAGAACCGACAGCCGCGGGCAGGCGAACTTCGTGCGTATCAGCATCGGTCGCTGGAGCCTGGAGATCAAGCACCCCGACTACCTCTCTTTCGTGGCTACCGTAAACGTCAAGCGCGGCAAAAAGCCGGAGATCGTGACGCAGTTTCTGGAGGCCTCCGGCCCCGGCCGTGGCACTTTCCGGGTGAAGTTCCTGAGCAGTGACCAGTCGCTTGGAGAGACGATGCCCGGCACCGCCGCAGACGAAGCTCGACCGCGACCGGCGCCCGTTCAGCAGCGATTGCCGCGGGCCGTGCCGGTCGAGCCGCTTGCGCCGAAGGCCAAGCCGGTGCCGGAAAGCGGCACTCCGGACCAGTTGGACCCGCCTGCTGCCCCTGAGGTCGACACCGTTTCGACACCACCGGTCGCCAAAGTACCGCCACCTCTCGACAGTTCGCCGAAACCGATCGAGAAACCGGCCGAGGTACCAATCAAAGAGTCGGTCGAAGCCATGCCCGGTATCGTCCCTCGCTCGGATACCCCGACCGAGCCCTCTGTCGTAGTACCAGCGCCCACCTCGATGGTCGATGACGACGTCTTTAAACCGGATCTCGAACCCGAAATACCGGTCACGTCGCCGGAGTCGCCGCCGGAACTCGAAGCGCCTGTCGAGACCAGTGCCGAGGAATCCGTCGCCGAGTCGCCGGTGAAACCGACAGCCGAACAGGACATGACCCCTGCCGTCGCTGCGCAGGTGACACCGACAGCCGAGCCGGTGGAAGCTCCAGCCGTCGAACCGCCGGCGCCTTCTCCACCGCCGATTTCAATCGAAGCCGCTACTCCAGAACTGCCGGAACTGCCGCAACTGCCGGAGCTTCAGGAAGCGGCGGAGCTACCGGAGCCGGCGGAGCCGGACCAGCAGCCCACCGCGGTGCCCGTGGTGGCGAAACCTCCGGTGGCCGCCCCCCTCCCGGCTCCCGCCAGCGCGCCGGACGCGCTCAGATCGTATCGAGATCGCACCTGCTTCGAATGCAAGCCGGGTGAGTGGGCCGTTTCCTCTCAACTGGAGATCCCCAGCGGCGAAGCCTGTCGATCGACCGCGGAGGTAGCGGTTCGCAGGGCTTTGCGCGATGTGGCCGCAGCTGCAAGCGACCAACTCGGAAATTTCGGCGGCCCGCTGCTCCTCGACTTCGGGGCTCTGCCTTGGACGACGGTTTCCTCCGCAGCCAGGAACACGCTGGCGCCCTACCTGGAGGCCTCCGCCTCATGCCGGTTTCTCGCGGTTGTCGTTCCTCGGGGCGCGCGCTTTACGGGGTTCCGATCCGAAGCCCGCGATGCCAACGCCAGCGGGGACTGCTCGGGTGAAGAAGAATGCGACATCGGCCAGGCGAAGTTCGTGTTCAATCCCGCAACCGCGCGGGCGAGCGGAGCCACGATTGTGTACTCACTCTTCGAGAACACTGGCGACAGGCCCCGCACTGCTCGCATGACCGGATTTTTCCTGCCGGCCGGCGGCTGGTCGCCCGAGTAGGGCGCCGCTCACTGCTGCAGCAACTCGCCTCGGACGACAGTCAGGGCCCGGCCCTCTATCGCGACTCGATCGCCCTCGAGGCTGACCCGGACGGCACCGCCACGCCGGGACGCTTGATAGCCCAGCATTTCAGACTTGCCGGTGCGCTCGCTCCAGTAGGGAGTCAAAGAACAATGGGCTGAACCGGTAACCGGATCCTCGTCGATACCGGCGTTGGGCGCGAAGAACCGCGACACGAAGTCGAAGGGGCCCGAGCGCGACCTAGCGCTCACGCAAATGCCAATCGGAATCAAGTCCCGCAGACGAACGAAGTCGGGCCGGAGATCCCGCAACTCCGTCTCCGATTCAACTTCAGCGAATTCGTAGTCTTTCCCCCTACCGAACCAGGAGATGGAGCCGCCCAACGCCTCTTCGAGGCCGAGAGGGGCTTCGCAGGCGCGCGGCGGATCGCTCGGGAAATCCAAACGGATCCACTCGCCGTTTTGCTCAGCGCCCAGGATGCCGCTACGGGTCTCGAAACGCAGTGGCAGGCCGGCCGGCACACTGCCCGTCTCCCACAGGATATGGGCGCTCGCCAGCGTCGCGTGGCCGCACAAGTCCACCTCCATCTTCGGAGTGAACCAACGTAGGCCGAACGAGTCACTGCCGGGAACCAGGAATGCGGTTTCCGAGAGATTCATCTCGCTCGCGACCTCCTGCATCCAATCGGCTCCGGCCGCCTCCGGAAGTAGGCAGACGGCCGCGGGATTGCCTGAAAAGGCTTTCTCGGCAAACGCGTCGACCAGAAAAACAGGATAGCTCATGTGCGTAACTACTCAGCCGGTGTCTGCGTAGAAGCCTACACGAGCGCGTGCTGTGAGTGTGAACTCTTCAATAGGACCAGACCGGGCGCCGCCTTAACCTGAGACCGAATTCGAGCGGCGGACCCGCTCTCATCGAAGAAAGGATCAACGTGGCTCAGAATCTAAAGGTACTGGCGGTAATCGACTCCGACGTCGTACCCCAGAATCTCTCCGAGGTGTTCTCGCGCGATTCCATCGCCCTCTATCACGCTCGTTCCGGCGCGGCGGCGCTGATCCTGACCGGTAATTCTCTCTACGACCTGCTGGTCATCACGGAACCGGTATCGGACCTCACCATAGAAAGTATCTTGAGCACTCTTCAGTCATTCGAATGGGCCAGCGCAGGCACG
>JAZDDE010000260.1:0-5657 GCA_036679495.1 Gemmatimonadota bacterium
GTTGCAGTTTTGATTGAGCCCGCGAGTTTGCTGTACGGGCGCTCGCACCCAGCGCCTGCCGACTTGAACCCAATCGGATGAAGTCCTCGTTACGACCCCGAACCCGCAATACGCGCAGAACTGTCGCTTGGTCCGAAAGCGATGTGGCGTGACGACGATCGGCAGCAGCTGTGCCGCGCGGATGGGTCCGATACCTGGTGCGGTCTCTAGAATCCGCGAGGTCGGGTAGCGATGCGATTCCGCGATCATGGCCTGCTGGATTTCTTCGCGGAAGCTCTTCGATCAAAGCGAGCTCGGCTCCGAGTGTCTCGACAGGCTGGTGCATCCACGCCGGCAAGCTGTCGAGCCCCTCTGCTTGTGCCGAGATGCTGTGGCCGGGATAGGGAAGCGCTCGTCGCCGATAGTGGCTGCGGAGACGATTCTTCACCCGGACCACGTCGCCGGTCAGCGCTTGGTAGGTGCGTGCGAGCTCGCGGAGCTTCGTGTAGCGCTCCGGAGATTTGTAGACCGCGATCTCTACCTGCCCGGTGCGGAGGCGTTCGGCCAGACCCCACGCATCGACCGAGTCGTTCTTCACCCCGGCCTTCCACTGAGGGTTCTCGACGACGACTTCCTCGACGCGCGGCTTGATGACTTCGAAGAGCCAGTTGCTCAGCTCGGTCTCCTCGAGGCAGACGTGCTTCCTTCCCGGGAGCTGTGCAAGATAGCCAACCAGTGCCTGCCCGTTGGTTTCGATCACGTCTTCGCGAATTCTCTTGCCGGCAGCACTGACGACGCTGATCGTCATGCTCTTGGAATGAGCATCGATTCCTAGAAAACGCTCCATGGTGAACCTCCTGAGTCGAGGGCAAAAGCCCAGGTATGTACCCTGAGCTTGGCTGCCCAGACGAGGATTGCCAAGGGCTTCGAGGGCGGCACGGAGGTCGTCGGCTCGACATCTTGACCTGCGCCATCGCCCGCAGGTTAGGACGTGACTTTCTTACGATGTCTTATCGGTCCGCGCAGAAGACCGAGTGTCTGGAATCTGGACCCAAGGACGCTTATCGGTCCGCGCAGAAGACCGAATGTCTGGAATCTGGACCCAAGGACGCTACTGTGCGGTGGTCGAGGTCCTCCTTCAATAAGGTTCGTACCACGAAGACCTTGGTGTGCTGGAAGGGGTTTCCGCGACTTCGTCCACTCCCCAGGGGTCGCGTCGAGGGTGTGGCACCTACATTGCATTTCTCGTGGATTGTTGGTAAGAATAGCGGTAGAGACCATGAGAAAGCCCGGGGGGGCTGCCCTTCACCAGCACTGCGAAGGAGAGGCGTGAGGCAGAATCATGGGAGCGGCGGCTTCAGACCAGGCCGATAGCCGGCCCCAGGACGGGAGAAAGCCTCGGTCTGTGCAACTAGGTTGGCCGAGGCCTTGCTGCATGGCGGGCTCTTACACACGAGGGTCGACTTGATGCCTGAGATCTCTTCTGCTTCGGCGCTCGGTGGGCGCGCGGGCTCGGGTGCCTTCGAAGGCGACCTACAGAGCTTGGGGATCCCCGCGCTCCTGGAGTTCCTCGAGCTGGAGAGACGGACCGGCGTCCTCGTCGTGGAGTCTCCCCAAGGCAGAGCGCTCATGGAGTTGAGGGACGGGCAGGCTCGCTATTCTGCATTCGGCGATCTCAGGGGTGAAGACGCCTTGAGGGCCTTCATCCAGCTTCGGAACGGATACTTCAGATTCGAGTTTCAGCCCGAGCTGGCGCAGCGGGGAGCCGCCGACGGGCGAGGCTACTCGATCCAGGCTATCCGACTAGAAGAGGCTATTCGCGAGGACGAATCGGGGCGCATACCGACCGCGGCGACGAGCGGTGGGCTCGCTACCGATCCGCGAAGCAGGGAGCACGTCGCCGGTTCCCTGGCGTCCGAGAAGACTGTTCTGGAAGAACCCCAGACCCCGGGCTCTAGCGTCGAACGGCGACGGGTTGAGGCTCGGCCGTCGTCTCCACGCGGCTGGATGCTGGCGGTTGCGGGGGCGAGTCTGATCGGAATCACGGTGCTAGCGACTCTCGTCATGCGCCTGCCCAAGTCCGAGGTGTCCGGCGTCGAGAGTTCCACCCCGAGCTCAGCGACCCGGTTCGTCGACTCCCGCCCGTCGAAGCCGGGCCTTGCGGGCCGGTCGTCTCCGACTGCGAGTCACGGCCCCAGGGAAGCTGGGTCTCAGCCCAGCACCAAGGGAGAGTCCCCGCTCTCGTTGCCGAACGACGCGGAGATCGAGTTGAACCCCGCCGGAGAGCCGGAACCAAGCGTCAGGGCTGCCGGGCCGGACGGCGCGTTCTCCCTGACTCCCCGCACCTCTGTCGATCCGGCCGGCCCCGAGCAAGCCAGCGCTAGCGGCTTGCCGCTGGATGCAGGTGCTTCGCCCGCCCCAAATGCACGTGTTTCGTCTGCCCAAGGTTTGATGGAGCCGCCTCGCGCATTGGCGGCCCGATCCAAGGTTGTGGACGACTCTGCGCGCGACGAGCAACCAAAGACGCGCATCGCTGGAAGGGCCGAGTCGCCCGCCATTGACCCGCCGGCGGTCGTGGCGCAAAGACCTCGCCTTCAACTGCCGGCGGTGTGGGTGGGAGAGCTAGTGACACCGGGACCGGGGGTGGTGTCGCCCCGACTCGAGTCGCCGCTCGCGTTCAACCTGTCCAGGGACGGCCGGCGGCTGTTGCGAGCCTACAACGCCGAACTCCAACTCTTGGTCGATCATCTCGGACGCGTGCACGACTCGAAATTGGTCGCACCGCCTGAACTCTCTCCGCGCGACGCGCGCAGGCTCCACTCTGCCGGCAGGGCCGCCAAGTTCATCCCGGCCGCAAAGGACGGCATAGCGGTACAGATGTGGAGCACCGTACGGTTGGGCGCCAATTGAACCAATCTACAGCTATCGCGGCGGATGGCAAGCGACCGGTAAACATGACTTCCAGCGAGCGCAGACCAAGCGTCGCCGGGTCCGATTGGCGAAGCACCGATGCCCTGGGCAGGAGCTTCTTCGCCTCGCTCAGCGACTCAGCAAGCGAAGGGCAGAGCTTCTGTCGAATCCTGGACCTCGGTGATTCTACGAATCCTTCGGGCTGGCCGCGGGATCTCACCCAGAGGCACTCGGTCGCCCGAGCGGCTAGCGCTCGCGCCGACGCCATGCACCTTCGCGAGAACGAAGTCATTCTCTCCTACAACTGCGCTCCGGCCTACGAACTGTCCGCCATCCTGGCTGCCGTGAGGGATCAAGACTCGCCCTTCCCGGACGATTGTGCGCTCGAGATTGCGCTCGCGCTGACGGCGGCACTGGCGTCACCTTTCGATGCCTGCAAGGAGCCGAGCGAGCCATGGCACGGCTTTCTGGTGCCGCATCTGGTCCTGGTCTCGGCGTCAGGAGAGGTTCGACCAGTTGCCTGGGAGGTGGGTCCCACGTTGGCGAGAGCCCACCCGAGCCGCGCGGCGCCGGGAAAGCTCAGCTCCTATCGGTCGCCGGAGGTCGGCGACGGTTGCGAGCCTGACGCGAGCGATGATGTTTTCAGCCTCGGCGCAATGCTGACTCACCTGCTGACCGGTGTGGATCCGGCCGTCTTTGGTACTGACCCACCGCCGTCTCTCAGCGACGGCAGGCGCATGCCCGAGAACCTCCACGCCCTGCTGGAAAAGAGTATGCGGTCCAGGAGCGAGCGGTTCATCGACATCCGGGAATGGCACCGCGCGCTCCAGGTCGTCGTCTTCGAGCGTCACTTCCGCGCCACTGCCGAGAGTGTCGGACACTTGGTTTGGTCACTGTGTGATGGCGTCGCCGGCGTGAGCGCTGCGGACTCGACGGTGGCCGACTTCGATCCGTTGCCGCCCTCGCCTAGTGTCGACGCCGAGACCGTCGACCTACCCGCGCTTCATGCCGAGTTGGAGGAGATCTTCGAACCAGCGCAAAGCGTCTCGGCCGCGGCAGTCGAAGCGCCTGCTGGTGCTGCCGAAAGTCAAAGCCCGGTCTTGCGCTCCGGCGGCCGACGAAGTCTCTCGAAACTGACCGGGCTGAAACTGACAGCGCTGGGGCTGGCGAGTCTGGGCGTGGTGTCGATTCTTGCCTTCCTGGCGTTCCTGCGATGGGGTCAAGACTCCCCGATCACCTCCACCCCTAGACCTCGGCCGACCACCGGGTTGAGCGAACCGCCGGCCGGCGACCGAGCCGCTTCGCCCTCCCTGGCCCTTGATGCTGCGGCCAGCGAGGTCCGCGAAACCGGCTCTGACGCAGCAGTACCCAACGCGCAAGAGCAGCAACCCGAGCAGCGTCACCGGCGCGACGAACAATTGGACGCCCCGCCGGTTGTGGCTGAGCCGCTCGAGCGCACAGAGCCTCCGGCGTCCGCCGGACTCGGCCCGAAGACCGTGCCCCCATCCCGGGTGGCACCACCCCGTGACGCGGTCGTTGTCCAGCGAGACTCGATCCCTTCAGCGAGAGCGAGCGAGCGAGATGGGTCCGCTAGCGCCGAGTCGCAACGTGGACCCGCGGCAACGCTCGCGGCCGGCGCCACGCCTCCCCCGGCGCAAACATCACCGGTCGATCGACTTCTCGAGCCCTCCGCTTCGACCGCAAGCGCCCCTAGCGGCTCGACGGACCCAAGACCTGGCCCAAGACCAGTGTCACCTGCCGCCGCCCCAGCCGCCAAGGTTGGCGATCTTGTCGAGCTCGGTCCCGGGGTGACGCCACCGCAACTGGTTGAGCCGCCAACGCCACGGTTCCCCAAGCGAGCCCGCCGAGTGAACAAACGGGGCACGATCACGATTGGAGTGTTGGTCGATGAGACCGGCCGGGTGGTCTCGACCGAGCTTCGTTCCGAGCCGGTCGGTTACAAGCTCGACGAAGCCGCGCTCGAAGCCGCTTTGCAGGCGAGATACGTTCCGGCACGAAAAGACGACGTGCCGGTCAAGACTTGGACCACCATCCGCTTTGTCTTCCGGCTCGACTGAGCCGTACCGACGGTGATCGAGGAGGCTGTTGAATTGAAACCAGAAACAAGAGCTACGCCGCCGAGCGCAAGTGCCCACAGCCGTGTCTCCGTCCGCGGGGCCGCGGCACTGCTGATCCTCCTGGCGACAACGTGGACCGTTCCCGCTCACGGCCAGGAGGGGCCCGGTGATGTCGTCGAACTGACTCTCGAGGAACTCTTGGAGGTCCAGGTGATCCCGGTGAACGTGATGGGCAGTCACATTCATGCCAAGGGTGAGTGGATGATCGGCTTGCAGTTCATGAACATGGACATGGAGGGCAGCCGGATCGGCGAGGATCGAGTGACGACTGGCGAGGTGCTGCTGAACTTTCCGGTGACACCGATCAACATGACGACCGAAATGTCCATGTTCGAGTTCATGTACGGGATCAGCGACCGGGTGACGTTCATGGTCATGGCACCGTACCTCCGCAAGGAGATGGACCACGTGACCCGCATGGGAGGCGAGTTCACGACCGTCTCGGAGGGGCTGGGTGACGTGCGACTCATGACCCACATTGTGCTGGCCCGCAAAGGACCGCACTGGTGGATCTTCACTCCCGCGATCGGGCTGCCCACCGGCTCGATCGACGAGCGTGACGCCACCCCCGCCGGGCCCGACCAGCTGCTGCCCTATCCCATGCAGCTCGGCGGCGGCTCGCTGGAGGCC
>JAZDDE010000261.1:0-2022 GCA_036679495.1 Gemmatimonadota bacterium
CCGTGCTGGCACGAGCCCGTCCCGAATCGAGAAGCCTCCCCGACGGACCGCCACAACAGTCCCTCCCATGCCGCAAGCACGGGCGCGCAGTGAGCCGCAGGCGAACGAAGCAGAAATGGCGGAGCAGGCAGTCTGCTGCGAACCCGTCTCTGGCCAAGAGATCCCTGTTGAGCAGCGAATATACAGGGAATTCAGCCTGATTCGAGGCCATCGCGACGCGGCGCGGATCGGAGGACGACCGGTTCCCGGCCACCTTCGGCGGGATTTCCCTGGGCTCTGGAACAGGGAACGACGGCCCGGCGATCAGGGAGCTTCCCGCCGGGGACAGGGAAGCCGAGGCTTATTCCAGGCGAGAGACCGTGGGCGCCGATATTGAGAACGCACAACGAATATTGAGAACCGACTACCGTTTCTCCGCGACGATTCTCCAGTTCAGATCCGCGATCTTGGCCTTCTCGGCATCCGTCCAGGCTTGGCCACCCGTTTGAAGAAGATCGAGCGATTCTTCGACCCACGGAGGCAAGACGCGAATCGCTTCGAGGGCTCGGACCACTCTTCGGCCCATCAGGATCAGATCGCGCTTCTGCTCGCAGAGCGGCCAGGCTTCGCTCTTCGAAGGCGCCGAAACGAGGATCTCGAAGCCCGCTCTTTCCAAAGCGGAACAGACGTCGGCCGGATACACCGACTGCGTGGCGGCCAGCGTTGGCAGGTAGGTCTTGTGAAGCGCCACGTGCTCTTCGTTGTTCCAGTCGAAATAGGGGCTCAGAAGATACTCGGAGCAGGCGTAACGAGCCCCGGGTTTGAGCACGCGGTACATCTCTCTCGCATGCTCATCGAGCTCCTGGTTCTTGAAGAAGGGCCAGACGGCCTGGAAGGAAAAACATCCATCGAAGAATTCCGATTCGTACTCGAGCGGCTCGTGATGATTGCCAACCTTGAACTGGAGCTGATCGCTCATTCCCGTTTCGACGGCCCACTCGATCGCGTTCTCGATCTGATTCGGATCGATGTTGTAGCCGGAGACCTGCCCCCCGGTCAGCGTGGCGAAGTAGTGTGAAACTCGTCCTCGCCCGCATCCCATGTCCAACAGATGGGACTTGTCGGGCTTCTCCAGAGCCAGCTCCTTCAACACCGCCTGTTCGCACAGCAGCTGGTTCCCATACAAACCCTGTGAATCGTCCAGCTGCGGAGGGATGTAGAGCTTCTCGAGATCGAAGACCGACAACATGTTGTTCAAGACCTTGTAATAGTCCGCGACGGCCTTCGTTTCGTCCTCCGTCGAGGTCTCCTCACCGGCCTGCATTCGCTGAAAGAACTTGTACGCGTCGACACACGCTTGCTTGTCCTCTTCCGGCAACGTTGCCAGCCGCTTCAAACCGATGAACGCGGTCTTGATCCTGTACCGGGCATGTAGAGTAGCCGCGGAAGAACCCGATTGGGTCGAGCATCTACCGCAGCGCTGGCGGCACGACGACGACACCGCCTGGCTCCCGGACCCTCCCCCTCCCTACCTGGTGATCATCCGCGAGAACTGGCGGGACATGGTGAAGCGGGCGGGGGCGCGAGCGGGCGAATAGGCTCGCCCTACTCTTCCCCGAGCATGTCCTCGCGCGAGTAGTCACAGGCCAGGTCGGGGTGCGCGCTGAGGTACGGAGAACGCGCCCTATCCACTGCCGAGACGCGAACGCCCTCGAGAGCCCTACTATCGGGTTTGGGGAGGGCAACGAGTGAGTCGCTGGATCGTGCGGGTGGGCGCCCCGAGGACCGGTCGGCACTCCTCACCTCGGCCACGGTCCTGCTCGGCGCTCTGGATCGGCCCTGGTCGCACCGCGCGGGACGGGCGACAATGCGTGCATGGCGGACGAACGCACCGAACGCGCCATCGACATCATCGTCGACGGCTTCATCGACAACCCGGTGCTCAGCTGGGTCTTCCAGGACGAGGCCACGCGGGCCGACGGTATCCGCGGCTACGTCGAGGTCTTCCTGGCGGCCTACGGCGAGCGGGGCGTGCTCGACATC
>JAZDDE010000262.1:0-13187 GCA_036679495.1 Gemmatimonadota bacterium
AGTTCACTGCGTACACCAGATCACCCTCGATCCAGGCGTTGTGAATGCCGCCCGTCAGGTTCTCGGTGAAGTGGGTGATCTTCTTTGGGTGAGCGGGCTCCGTAATGTCTACCAACGTGATGCCATTGCGGCGGGTCGGTGCGTTCTCGCTCGTCACCACGGCCAGTGTCGCGTCGTGGTTGATCTTTACGTCGTTCACCCGACGTCCGTCTATCGTCAGGGAATCGGTAATCACCGGCTGGGATGGATCCGTCACATCCCACGCGTACAGCAGTCCGCCGGAGAAGGTGCCGGTGTACGTGTAGTCCCGTCCATCGGTGCCCTCGAAGACCCACAGGTCGGTGGTCACCTGTCCGGTTGGCGGCATGCTGTGAGCGATTCGGCGCACCTGTCGCCGGTGGGGCCGGTCCACAACCTCGAACTCAATCGATGCACTGAATGATCCTACGGACGCTGAAACGCTGTAGGGACCGGCCTCATTCGGAACGATGATCGCTTCCGAGGGCCTATCGGACTCCAGAAGGAGCGCATCGTACGGCTGGCTGCCCAGCCCGGACCACGTCCACGCGGGGTCGATGCCCTCGACTACACTTCCCTGCCCGTCGAGAGCCACCACTTCCAGCCGGAGCACATCTCCGACCCGGGCCGTAGCCTCGCGAGGCGCGATAAGAAGGGAGGCGATCGGATTCTCGGCGACTTCGACCTCGACTTTGCGGCTGATGTCCCCAGCTGTAGCTGTCAGTGTGGCCCGGCCGATTGACACAGCGTGGGCCGCGCCGCCGGGACTGATGGAGACGACCTCAGGGTTCACCGACGTCCAGCCCACTCGGACATCCTGGCGCTCTCTCTCCGCCGAGTGCGCGCTGGCGCGCAGCCTGGAATGAGTTCCTTCGAACATTCTCTCTGGCGCATGGCTCAGTTCGATACTGGATACCGGTAGAGGCAGAACAGTCACAGTCCCGCGGCCCCGGATCGTCTGAAAACCGGGGCCCTCGGGTACGGGCCTGCGGATCCGGCCTCCGACCGTGGTCGTACCGGGTACCAGGCCGACTACCTCGGACGTCACCGGGTCGTATCCGATTTCCGCGCCGCCGGCCGACCCGAGAAGGTCAGCTCCCTCGACGACGCTGCCAGCCGCATCCAGGGCCAAGATTTCGACGTGAGCCCTCTGCCCGACCCGAATGACCACCGAATCCGGCCGCACTTCTACCCGGTCTACGAGGAGGTCGGGGTTGTCCTGCGCGGCGAGGGGCGAGGCCATAGTGAAGACTGTAGACACGGCGGCGGCCAGCAGACCGAGTGAGTACGAGTGGGAGCGCTGACCTCTAGCGTCGTGTGCCTGCATGCTTCGTGACCTCCGGACCGTCGTCAACTCAAATTGGCGAAGGCCCCAAGCTGTGGGCCGGGCCTGTGCAGACGCAACACAGGTCTCCCAGGTCCCGTGCCACAAAAACTTGCCTTGCCGCGGCTCTAGCCTCATCCTTCCCTGGTCAGTGCGGACCGCATAACCGCATCGGCAGACAGACTCAGACGAGGTTCAGAGAACTTTGGATCGAATGGTCGCTCCCCCGCCGTCCTATCGGCTACCCCATAATATCTTGGTTGAGCTTCGCTGTTCTATACATCTGCCATGTCATCTTTTAGCACATTCTAGTATTCATCAAAGAGAGGTCGCATGAGTAAAGGTCTATTGCTGCTGGCACCGCTGGCAGCGCTTCCCCTTTTGGTCGGCTGCCAGGCGGCGGACACGGACACTTCGGGGACGATGCAAGGCGATGCCGAATTTGTAATGGCGCTGCCGATCTCGACGGAATCTGACGACGCGCGCGCCCATCTCGAAGCCGGTATCGCTGCGGCGGACATGGGCCGCGGTAACGAGGCTAACGACCACTTCGAGTTGGCCGTCGAGGCCGATCCGGAATTCGCCCAGGGATATCTTCGGGTGGCCAACACGGCGGCGTCCACCGAGGAATTCACGACCAACCTCCAGAGGGCGGTCGAATTGATCGACACGGTAGAACCGGCGGAGAAGCTGCTGATCGAGATCACGCAGAAGGGGTTCGAGAACGACGTAGAGGGCCAGCTGCAGAAGGCCAACGAACTCGTCCAGTTGGCGCCGGAAAGCCCGAGGGCCTGGTTGAGGCTGGCGGGCATTCAAGGTGGTCTCAACGATGCGGCAGGATCACGCGAGTCCTACGCGAAGACGATTGAGATCGCACCCAATTTTGCGAGCGCTCACATGGCGGCAGGCAACAACTACCTGTTTGTCGAGCCGAAGGACTTCAGCAAGGCGGAGGAGCATTTCCAGGCGGCGGCTAACATCGCCCCCGAAGAGGCCACTCCGCACGACCTTCTCGGAGACGTTCACCGGGCGCAAGGAAATCTGGAAGCCGCCTACGATGACTACACGAAGGCGGCGGAGCGGGCGCCTGAGAACGGATCTGGCCTGCAGCAGCGCGGACACGTGAACTCATTCCTTCACAACTTCGACGAGGCTCGGGCGGACTACACCCGGGCCATGGAGCTCGAGACGGCGCGCGGCAATAACAACGCACCGTTCTATGTGCAGTTTCGGGCCTACGTGAACCTGCATGAAGGGAATCCGGACGCTGCAATCGCCGAACTCCGCCAACATGTCGATGGCGCTGACGAGTCGGGATTCGAGGGCGTTACAGACATTAAGATCAACGGGCTGACGAACATCGCGCAGATCGCGATGCACAGCGGAGCCTTCGACGTCGCACGGACAGCTCTGGACGAGCGGGCCGTACTGATGCGCCAACAGGCAACCGAGACCGGAACTGAGCAGTTCACGAGGGCCCAGGAACGGGGTATCCTCTATTTGGATGCTATGCTGGCCGCCCGTAGTGGCGACGCGGAATCGGCGCAGGCGAAGGCTGCCGAGTTGACGGCGTTGGTGGAGATGGACGCCAATCCTCGCGGCATGGAACCGGTCCATCAGATACTCGGCATCACGGCACACTTCCAGGGTAACTACGAAGCGGCCGCGGAGCACCTGGCGCAGGGCGCACCTGGGAACGTGTATATGAAGTACTACCGATCCATCGCACTTGGAGAGGCGGGGATGACGGATGAGGCCAACGCTCTCATGAATGATGTCGCTGCCTGGAACTTCAACGGCGCCGGGTTCGCCCTGATTCGAAACGACGTGATGGAGCGCGTCGGACAGAGCTAGGCACTACATAGGGAGGCGACTGTGGTCAAACACGTCCTGATTGGTGCCGCGATCGGGGCCGGGCTCGGGTTTGTCCTGGGTAACCTGGCGACGGGCGCAGGAATCGGCGCGGGGATAGGAGTGCTGCTGACGATCGTGCGCCGGTCCCGTGGCGGCGGGTCGGCTGACGACTCCGCCAGCGCAGGCAGTGGCGGCGGAGGTGGAGGTGGAGACGCGGTGTAGATAGCCGCGCGGCAACCAGCCTAGCCTCCCTGCTCTACGCAGCAAAAGCGGCCGTACCGAGAAATCGGTGCGGCCGCTTTCGTTTGCAGGCCTCGCTCCTATGAACGTTCCGGCGCACGGTGCTGCGCAGGTCCGCGGCGCGGGTCTTGCTGCCCTCTCACGGTGCCGCGTAGTCTATTCAGCAGGCTTCATGCCTCGACATTGTCGTGTTCCCGAAGAGGAGTTCCGCGTGCCTAATGCCTGGTCAGTAATCCTGCGCGCTGCCGTCACCGTCACAGTGTGGTCCGCGGCATTCGCTATCTCTCTCCACGTACAGCGCTTCCCGGTGTTTGCCCAGGACAGGAGTGCTGCGGCTGTCCTCACACCAGGCCGCGTGTTGACCCTGGTCAAGGGCCGGCAGGCCGCCGAGGTGCGGGAACCGTCGCGGGCCCTGCTGGCCGATGACGGCCGGCTCTTTCTCACGGATACCAAGAAGGCGGATGTCCTCTGGTACGATGAGAACCTGATCTGGCGCGGAAGCCTCGCCGCGACGCACCCGAATCGGACGCTCGGCCGGCCGGTTCGTACTGTGCTGGACTCCGGGGGGCGGATTTACGTCGCGGACGCGGAGTCGCGACTGATCCACATCTTCAAGGACGGATTGTTCCTGGGAAGCCGAGGCGGACGAGGCAACTCCCCCGGACGTTTCGGTTCTCTCGATGACATCGCTATCGATTCGGACGACATGCTGTGGGCGGCCGACGGTGCGAAGGGTCAGATCTACGTCTTTACGCCGACGGGGCTGCTGGAGCGCGTTGTAAAGGGGTTCGAGCACGCCATCTTCGACCGTCCTGTCATCGTGGTAGTGGATCCGGCCCGGGACGTCTACGTCTACGATGCGGGTGCGAAGTCGGTCATTGCGGGCCGGCCAGACGGTACCCTGCGCTGGACGCTGGATCTCAGGCAGTTGCTCGGGGGCAAGGATCTGTATGATATGGACATGGACCCCACGGGAGCCCTCTATCTGGTCACCAGGGACAAGTCCCGAGTGGCAGTGGTAGAGCCAACTGGCAAGCTGCGAGAGGAGATCTTCGGCCCGGTTGGACGCCCGAAGCGGTTCGATCGGCTAAGTGGACTTTCGATATCGGGATCTCGCAGCACAATGATCCTCGTCGACCAGAAAGACCTCATCGTGCAGGAGATGAGGATGGAGTTCCCGTCCGGGTCCGAGTTCGTCGAGCCCCGCACCCGCTCGTTCCTCGGAGTGGCGGTGGACACGCTGGACGGACGCGTTCTGGCCGTGACCTCTTCTTCGGCCGCTCAAGGTGGTCGGGTGGTCGAATACCGGCTAATGCTCGAAGCCGGGAGGCTCCTGATTCGGTCGGCGGACGGTGAGCGAGTCGGCCAAATCGTCCTTCCGGGGGCACTCCCGCGCACTCTGGTAGCGGTAGGCACGTCGGACGGATTCGTGATCGCCGACCGCACACGGCGATTGCACCGGGTATCCGTTACCGGAGAGGTGGTCGCTTCCCTTCCCCTCGTGACGGCTGGAGGCGAGCTCAAGCGACCCACGGCCCTCGCCTGGCGAGCGGCTGATGGTACGCTGGCCGTCTACGACAGCTCCGATGACGAAATTCAACTGCTCTCGACTGACGGTACGTTCCGGCAACGAGTCGGTCGCAGGGGGCGCGGTGACGGCGAGATTTCTGGAGTCGAGGGCATGGTCTTCGGCTCGGAGGGGCAGCTGCTGGTGTTGGACCTCGAGGGTAGCCGGCTGCAGCGTTTCGATGAACACGGAATCTTCTCGGAAGCCACCATCCCACTGGCTGTCGGGTCCCGAACTGCAGCGGCCGCCATGGGCATCGGCGCAGACGTGTGGGGCCGCACGTTCTTGCTCGACAAGCGAACCGGCCTGGTAACTCAGCTTGGCGAGCACGGGGCGGAGTGCCAGATCGGAGCCCCGTGGTTGCTTCAGCCGCTCAGCGATTTCGCCGTCTCGTCCGCCGGAGACATGTTCGTCAGCGGCGGCGATGCGGGCCGGGCAATCCGCTTCCGGTGCAAGGGCCCGCCGCCGGCACCCGAGGGTCTCAAGCTGAGCCTCGATCTGCAGCCTCCGGGTCTGCCGGTGCTGGAATGGGACGCTGGCCTGCCTGGCGCCGTGTCCTACGAGGTGGTGCGCCATGCCGGTGAGGGCGAAGAGAGTGTGGGCAGCGCGCGCAGCGCGGTCCTGCCTCTCGCGTCCACGGCCTGGGGAGACGAGCCGGCTGAAATTTCCGTCAGGGGCGTGAGCGCGGATGGCAAGCGCGGCCTTTGGTCGGACCCCGTCGTGGATCGGCTCACTCCGGCGCTGCGGGCCCTGGCGGAAGGCCAAAATCTTCCTGCGGCCGAGGCATGGCTGGCCGAGGAGCTCGCGGTGGCGGAGTCGTCAGGCCGCGCGGATAGAGCTCCTGTTCTGGCGGCCTACGTCCGGACGATCATCGCGCAGGGAGAGTACGACCGAGCGTCCACGGAATTGGAGAACCGGGAGAAGGGGCTTGGGGCCGGAATCATGACGAGCGTTCGCGCGGAGATAGCGCGAGCTGCGGTCACGGAGTCCGTGGCTTCCGGAACGGGGGTGGGAGCAATCGCCTGGCTCGAGAGCATCGCGAACGCAGCACCGGAGACTCTCTCAGCCGTGGAGCGCCTGGCGCTCGAGCTACAGCGAAGCGGCGACTCGGGAACCGCGGGCGCTCTTCTTCAGAATCACGGTACCGACCGGAATCTGTCCGGCACTCAGCTGATCACGGCTCTGGCCGCAGTGCAGCTCGAGGCGGGCCAGACCAGATCGGCATTGGCCACACTCGTGCAGGCCGCTGCGGGAACCCAAGATCCCACGGCCCGCGAGTACTACGATCAGAGTGTCTTCGACCTGGCTACCCAGATCGCGGATGGTTTCTTGAGCGGAGCCATCGTGGACACGAGCTCAGATCTGACGCAGGAAGAACTGGTCGACCGGATGAGCCGCGACCTCAGGATGTACGCAACCAGCACAGCAGTCCGTCCTGACGACCAGTGGGAGCTCCGGCTTGCGGCCCTCGAGGCGAAGACTCGGATCAACAGCGCAGTCCGTCTGGAAGCGAGTGACTTTGCCGGTGCGCGGGAAATGTATCGCGATATTCTCAGTCGGACGGCGTTTCTGATCGACTCGGACTGGACTCGGATTCGGGCTCATCTGGGTGCGCTTGCGCTGGCTGAGGGGAACGAAGAAGAGGCCCGTATAGAGTTCGGTCACATTCTAGAAGCCTCACCGGGTTGGGTACCGGATGCCGAAGAGTACAGCCCTAGCGTCCGAGACTTTGTAGCTCGTTTGCAGGCAGGCGAGAGTGGGGAGAGTGTCGTGCCATGACCAATCCTGCCCCGCCTCCGAACCCAGGCGTGTTCACCGCTCGGCGCCGACGTGGCTCGGGCCGGGTGCTGGGGATCATCGCTGTCATAGTCGTTCTGGGCTTGGCGGTGGTTTTGTGGTCGCGGCTTGGCGGCGATGGACCTGGGGCCGACTCGAGCGCTGCAGATAGTGTTGCCAGCCTGGCGGACGGCGAGCAAGAGGCCGAGACCTCCGGGCTACCGGACAATTCGGCCCAGCTTCCAGACGGCGACGAACTCGTCGCAGAGGAGACGAGTGAAAGCCTGGAGCTGGTGGTTCTGGTAGAACCAGGCGCGGCGGATATCACTCTGGACGACTCGATCTCAGTGACCCCCGGGAGCGCTGTTCAGGTAGCGCCAGGATCGCACCGGGTCCAGGCATCCGCCCGCGGATACCTACCCGTGGATCGAACGATCGAGGTCAGCCAAAACGATACTCTCCGGCTCACGCTTGCCCGGGCGCCGCCCCCGACCGGTCTGCTCTCTGTTACAGCGAATCTGCCTGGTCAACTGAGTATCAACGGAGACGATCGTGGGACCACTCCTATCTCCAGTCTTCGGCTTCGGACCGGCACATATTCACTGCGCTTTGTGCCGGAGGCGGGTGAGATCCTCGCGAAGGAGCGGACGGTCGACATTCGGGCCGGCCAAACGGCCCGGGTCGCATTCGAAATCACGGACGGGCTGCTGACGGTAGCCGTTCGCGAGCCGCGATGGGCCACTGTCTATGACGGCGAAACTCGCCTGGGAGACACGCCTCTCATCAACCGGCGGCTACCGGCCCGGGTGTACCGCCTGCGGCTGGACCGTGAGGGATACCGATCGCGCGAACGGCTGGCCCAGATCGCGCCCGGCGGAAGATTTGAATGGGTGGACGTTGTGCTGGAGGCGGAGGTTCAGCCATAGGCTGAGCCCTCAGGCGGTTCGTCTTTGGACTCGAAAGGGTTTGGGCGCGTCGACTAAATCTGGGTCCTCCACAGACTTCTCTGCTCGGTTCAGCACCGTGCGCAGAATGAACTCGGACACCGGTAGTCCCTCTGCCGCGGCGGCAGCCTCGACGAGTGCTTTCTCAGCAGCAGTAACGCGGGCGGCAACTAGCAGCGGACGACTTCGCATGGCCGGGCCTCCTGGCTTCGTTCTTACTTATCGTCACCGGGTGCCCGCGCCGCCTGTGCGGCCCCACTCGATCGCCCCCGCGCCCCGCGTGAACGACTCCGCGGAGCAAGGCCGTCAGACGGCACGATGCACTACCCCTCATTACTTAGATGCCACGAGTTGGCCAAATCTTACACGCGGGTTTCCAGTCGCCTTAGGGTGGACGTCAGCAACCGGGTATAGCCAAGAGCTCGGACGGCGGTATACCGAAATCAAACGACGCTCATCGGCCGGTTCAGCGTTCAGAATCGCGTCTTTCGCTCAGGGTCGTCCAAAACCAATCGGCCGGTCAACCGGCGATCACCCCGTCAGGTCGTATACCAGAATGCGAGGTTCCGGGAAGTGTTCGATCGCGTACATTTGCGAGCCAGCTTCATCCACAGCGATCGCGAACGTGTCGCCTGAAAGCTCTAGCACCTCGACCAGGTTCCCCGCCCAATCGAAGACATGGACGTGCCTGCCATACACAGCATCCGATTCGGACACACCGTTCAGCCGGCCAGAGAACAAGGCAAAGATCCGCGAGTCTGTGGTGGCCGAGTCAAGGTAGCCATAACGAAGACCCCTCTCAGGCACCATCGCGGGTCCCTTGACTCCCTCAGCAACCGTATAGAGGGGGTCGAACTCAAACGGTCCCGACACCCGTCTTAAGAGTGAGCCCTCGGCCGTGTAGATCTCGAGCCATCCGGCGTGCCTCGTGACGATCGAGAGAAGGGTCCTCTGCGGATTGGGCTCCATGAAGCCCTGGTAGGCGTGAAGCAGGACTGGCGTCGGGATGTTCCCTTCTGCGGGAGGAAGCTGGCCCCCGTGTCCGACAACTACGCCATGCGCGTCGAGGAAGGCGATTCGTGCCAAGTTCAGACTACCGATCACGGCGATTCGGCCATCCGGCAGCTCCACGTGATCGGTGATTCGGCCCAGGCCATCGATCTTGTCGACGCTCAGCAGCGATAGATCGGCGAGACTGAAGACAGAGAAGCGAAGCAGCGCCAGGTCCATGACCCTAATCGCGTCCTGCGGCTCATGGATGACGTCCACGCTCCAGGCTGCGGTCAGTTCCTCGGGCCCTTCCCCTTTCGGTCCCGCACTTCGCAGGGGCGAGCCATCAGCGCGGTCTAAGACCAGTATCGCGTTGTCTGCGTACCGATCGAGCAGGACCAGCGTCTCTCCGGCTGTTCGAACTGATGTGGGTAGGCTGAGTTCCGGGGTTTCCGGCAGTCGCGCTCCCTGCAGGACGCGCACATCCATGCCGGCGTGACTCAAGGTCGCCGGCCCCAGATCGTCTCCAGTCCCGAACACAAGCCGGGTCCACAGAAACAAAACAGATATTGCGACCGCACCTTTCGCTGCGAACTTCATATTCCTCTCCTTTCGTACAAACACATCCAAAACAGCGGGGGAGCCAGCGCCTGGAGCCAGTTACCAAACAATAAGAAATGAACGAGAAAAGACCGGCTCCTACATGGGTTCGAAGTCGACTACTCCGGCCATCTCACAGATGCTCCCCGGTTGCCAGCGGCAGTTATCTGAATCAGCACCACACGCCCCATTGGCAACAATTCCATCGGAGCTCGACAGGGAAAGGGGAGTTAGTGTGAGAACTGCAGACAACAGGATTGCGCGAAGCCACCAATTGTTACGTGCGCCCATGATTACCCCCGTGATTAGAGGCTCCTAGACGCTGGCGTAGTCCCCTGCTGAACTAAGAAAGACTGCTTGGATCAGTGATAGACTCATGCCCCCCTTGAACGAGACAGGAGTACGGCCCTAGGAAGCCAGAAGATCGTCTGACTTCAGGGCGACGGCTGGACGGATCGCTTCCCTCACCGAGGTAGGATTGGAGCGAATGCGACCGAGTTCATCAACAACAAAGACCGCCTGAAGCTGCCACACGCCGAACGCAGCCGAAGCCTCCCAAAAGGGGTCATAGAGATAGTCGAGGGCCACTCCACTGTCGTCGCTTTCCGACCCGATTGCTCCGGGATCCTGGCCCACGATCTGAACCAGTTGGATACCCGCGTCCTCGAGCAGTCGCGCAGGCGTCTCTAGCTGCTCGCTATCGGACTGTACTTCATCGTAGCTCCAGAACAAAATGACTACCGAAGTTCGCCCAAGAAGGACATCTAAAAGAGCGGTCTCCCTGCCAGACGCATCGTACACAATCGCGCTCGGCAAAGGCTTGGCGAACGGCAGGCCAGCCATAACGCGATCCACAAATTCTAGCTGGGCAATTCGGCGTTCCCGCTCCCAGGTCTTGGCGTTGACATAGCCGTTTGAAGAAACGTTGGGATTGTCTACGATCTCGATCGGATCAATGGACAGCCTGGCCAGGTGCCTCACGGCGTTGGCCGTATCTCCATGCGCCAACTCCTGCCGAGCCGCCTCCCTGAAAAGCTCAGTGTCCCAACCTGATGACGAGGAGGTGCGGAACAGGGCCAGGCCTTCCTCAATCTCCCCCGATGCTAACAGTGCGACCGCGAGGGCTGATTTGGCGCTTCGCACCTCCCCTGAGAGTACTTTCTCGAATTCCGTCTCCGGGACCGTTAGCGGTCGCAAATGGCCGTACTCACCGTTTCGCGTCCGCTCCAGCTCACGGCGCACTTCACGGATTCCAGTGCTCCGCAGGCTAGGCCACTCAGTGAGTTCCTTCGCTACTTCAAGAGCCTTTGCCGCACCAAGGCTTTCAACTCTGGTCGCCCACAGGCCGATGTCTAACTCTTGGCCCGAGGCAAGGGCCGCTCCCCAACCCGACTTCAGCAGATCAGGACTGACATCGTGGCTGAACTGCCATTCCGCATCAAGCTGTTCCAGTCTGAGGTAGACATCACTGCCAGAACTGCGCATGCCGGTCATCCGCCTGTGAAATTCCGCAGTTGGATGCAGCGGGAATCGACTCTCCAACTCGGCGGCTAGCCTCGTGAAGGCTGCGGATTCACTAAGCAATCGGGCGTAGGAAGCGAGTCCAGCCAACTGGTCCGCCGCCATAGTCGCCGGGTCGTTCGACTCCAGCAGCGCAAGGAACCGGTCACGATGGGCATCCGCTACGCTATCTCGCGATGCACCCGCAGTCCGCATTGCGTAGGCCAGACTCAGATACCACGCCTCCGGTTTATCCGGATGCAGCTCCGTCATCTGCTTGATTGGATCTGCGACCAGCCCGGGTCGCTGAGAATTCGCTACAAAATAGCGCTGCCGAAGTGCCGAAAAAACAGGGCGCCCATCCATTCCGTGTCGAAGCAATTCCCAAAGGCGACCACTATTCGTATCGATGTTGTTGGCATCCTGATCTTCCAGCACCGTCGCGGCATAAACCACGTCTGCCGGAAGCACCAGGGTACCCTCGAATATACCGTCAGCCCGTCTCACGAGTGTCGCGACTGCCTCCTCTCCGAGCACAACGCTAGAGCTCAATCCGCTGGCCACGGATCGGTCATCCGCCATTCGAAAACGGGCACGCAGGTAGACGAATTCCTCGCCCGCGAGCAGTGCTCCCGGATGGTACTCCACTCGGATGAGTTCCTGGTCGGTAGGTCTGGGCGGATCGAAAAGCAGCTGGCTGGAGCCTGCTTCGGCCTCTTTGGATAGCAGCAGCAAACCCGCGACCGTAATCAGACCTAATAGGATCGATACAGCAAAGGCGGGGTTGAGCCTTCGTCGATGACGGACGGCTACCGATTGCGGCAAAATGGCCCGGTGACCTTCGGCCCGGGCCGCTAGAACGTGCTCGAGAATTCGGGCAGGGGGCACGGGTTGGTACAGGTCGCCTGCGGCCTCGCGCAGGTCCGTGATGAATTCAAACGGCTCTCGGCAACGACGGCATTCGGACACGTGCTTCCGGGCGAACAGGGTTCTCTCCGCTGAGAGCACTCCGTCCACGAGCCGGTTCATGTCCCTGCGGCTTAGATGCTTTCTTATCACGCTTGGACGTTCCCAGATAGAGTTTTTCTGAGCTTCTGCCGGGCCCGGTACAGGCGTACTTCGGCCAATCCCTGCCGGATGCCCAGCGTCTCCGCTATTTCGTCATAGGAGAAACCCTCAACCTCCCTGAGGATGAACACGAGGCGGAGTGGTTCGGAAAGTTGATTGATCGCGCTTTCGAGCTCGACCCTGGTGAGTACCGGCTCGGAGCGGGTGAAGAGACCCTGAAAGCGGGAGATACTCACCTCATGTCGCCGACGTTTTTGTCTGAGGCGCATGAGGCTATTGCGTGCCGTTGTCTGCCGAAGCCATTGCTCGAACTTGTCGAACTCGGTGAACGAGCCGATCGCCTCCGGCAAACCCATGAACACGTCCTGGGTTACGTCACCCGCATCTGCGGCGGATTTCGTTAGCTGAAAAGCGATCCGGTAGACCAGCCCGGAGTACTGTTCGTAAATGGCCGTCAGAGCTGCAGGACTTCCGGCCTTCAGCTCCACAAGCAGGCCCGCGGCGTCCTGCTCTGGCTCCATTCACCCTCGACTCTGCATGAGTGAGTACGATGCACCTACATACATAAGATGCCACCAACTGGCCAAATCTTACACTTGGGTTTTTGGGTTGGAAGCGCGACGACCCCACTATCACTCTTAACTCGTTGCGGTGTAAGCTCTTCTGTCAAGAGAGATAACTTCGGCCAAGAAGGACGCTATCGCCAGTGACCGACTCGTGGAGGAGTGGGTAGACCAGCGAATCCAGGATTCCACCGTTGGGAGGGCCGCTACCCGGTGTCAGGCTGTGCTCAGGCCACCTTCTACGAGCTGGATTCCCGGAGCTACTTTCAAGGGGCTCGTTGCACTCGTGTTGCCGCCTTTCGACTTGGCCTCATAGAGACCAAGGTCTGCGGCTGCCACCAAGTCTCGCATCACAAACATTGAGGCGTCGAACACCGCGACGCCGGCGCTGATCGTTAGTATGTTGCCAGCTTCTGTCTCGACCTGTGCGAGCCCGGCACGCACGCGCTCCGCAAACGTATGAGCGTCTTGGATCGTGGCGCCCGGAAGCAGACTCAAGAATTCGTCCCCTCCGTACCTGCCGGTCATGTCCGCCGTCCGCGTATTTTCCCAGAGTACTTGACCGACCAAGCGCAGCGCCTCATCACCTGCCGAGTGCCCGTACCGATCGTTGTACTCCTTGAAGCCATCCAGATCGAACATGACAACAATGAGGCTCACGATTTCTCTCTTCGCGGCCGCGAAGTGGTGGGACAGTGAATAGAGCAGCGCCCTGCGATTGGCCAGGCCGGTAAGTTCATCCG
>JAZDDE010000263.1:0-7518 GCA_036679495.1 Gemmatimonadota bacterium
GACAGTTCGGTCTGTATCCGCCGTGGGCGTTGGAGATTTGAGAGGAGCCGCTCCTAGTACGAGAGGACCGGAGTGGACTGACCGCTGGTGTACCTGTTGTCCCGCCAGGGGCATTGCAGGGTAGCTACGTCGGGACGGGATAACCGCTGAAAGCATCTAAGTGGGAAGCCCCCCTCAAGATGAGATCTCCCGCACCGCAAGGTGCCTGAAGACCCGCAGGAGACTACTGCGTTGATAGGCGGCAGGTGTAAGGCGTGCAAGCGCTTCAGCCGAGCCGTACTAATCGGTCGTGAGGCTTGATCCTTTTCTTCGTCTATTGGGCGTACTCTTTTTACCTACTTGCTCCACTCCTTTTTGATATACGTTGCTGCGCCGATACATCCCGCGCAGCGACCGCTTTTTGACGATTTTTGAGAGCTATCTGACAAAGAGAATCGAACCTTCCTGCCTGACCGGCTGGTATTCCGAAGAGAATCGGAACAGGTCAAGGCGGGCTAGGCGCGACGACCGAGGCGTACATAGACGTACGCCGCAGGGAGTCGAGTCGAGTTCAACGATGAGATGGTTCGATTCTCAATGGAAGATTCCGGTGGCTTTCGCGAGGGGGATACACCTGGTCCCATCCCGAACCCAGCAGTTAAGCCCCTCAGCGCCGATGGTACTGCGGCCCTAGGCTGTGGGAGAGTAGGTCGCTGCCGGTCTCATACGTAAAGCCCCGCACTCCATCCGGAGTGCGGGGCTTTGCTTTTGCCGTGACATACCCGGCCCTATTGCCGCTGCGCTTTGGTCCCAGCGCCCGGGTTTTCGAGTCTGGTATTTCTGGTATTGAGGATCGCGCGAACCGCCTCGCCTGGCTCAGGATCTCCCATGACTGCCGCTAGAACCGCCACACCTGCCCCGGCCGCGTATACGTCCGCAGCGTTGCCGGGCGTGATCCCGCCGATCCCGACTATGGGGATGGACACGGCCTGGCTGACGTCACGCAGGCGTTCGACTCCGATCCGTTCGTCTTTCAGCCCGGGCTTGGAGGATGTGCCATAGATCGCTCCCACGCCCAGATAGGATGCGCCTTCCTCTTCCGCAGCCTGCGCGCCGTCCGCCGTTTCGGTTGAGAATCCGATGATAAAGTCGGCAGGGACTACGGAACGCACCGCATCCACGGGGAGGTCTTCCGGTCCGAGGTGAACTCCGTCGGCGCCGGCGGCGAGTGCGAGATCAAAGCGGTCGTTGACTACTAAGAGCGCATCGTGCTGTGCCGATAACTTCCGCAGCTGGGCCGCAATGGCCAGGAGCGCAGCTGCGGACGCCTGTTTGTCCCGCAGCTGGATGGCAGTCGCGCCGGCTTTGAGGCATTCGCCGACGACGTCGATCAGGTTCCTGCCGCACGCCGGCCGGGCCTGCGTAACCACCATCAGGGCGAGCCGTGCCGCCAGGTCCTCCCCAGCCGTCATTCAGCGGCTCCGTCAGCCACTCAGCCGCCGCGTCGTATTCGGTTCTTGGCGTTGATGTGCTCCCGGCTTGATCGCGTGAACACATGGAAGCCGTCCGGCCGGGCGACGAAATACAGATAATCGGCCTGCTCAGGCCTCAGGGTCGCATCCAGGGTCGCCGCACCCGGGGACGAAATCGGTCCGGGCGGGAGGCCGGGGTGTGTGTAGGTGTTGTAAGGATTGCCTGCGACACTGTCGATATCGCGGTATAGCAGCCGCTCTCGCGGCGCGCCGAGAGCGTACTGAACTGTCGGGTCCGCCTGAAGTAGCATCCCGATCCGGAGGCGATTCAAGTAAACGCTCGCGATAAGCGACCGCTCTTCAGGATGCCGGGCTTCCTCTTCTACGATACTTGCCAGAGTGACGAGTTCGCGCTCGTCGAGACCCAGCGAATCGGCCAGTGCGCGGCGCTCAGGAGTCCAAAAATCCCGGTAGGCCACCGCCATTACCTGGAGCACGGTCTCCGGATCTACGCCCTCCGCAAACCGATATGTCTCCGGGAGCAAATAGCCCTCCAGCGTTGGGCCGGGCACTCCGAGCCGATGGGTCAGATCCGGGCTCCGCGCCAGCGCAAGCACAGAATCAGCCGTGACGCCAGACACTTCCGCGAGCCGAGGCGCGATCTCCCGGAGGGTCCAGCCTTCGGGGATCGTGACGGCCTCGGTCAGCACCTGGCCGCGGCGCAGTTGTTCCAGAATGTCGGCCCAGCCCGCACTCGAGGGAATGCTGTATTGACCGGACTTGAGATCAGACTGGGCGCCGCGCAGCCGGACGTACAAGGCAAAGCCGCGTGGAGTACGCACCAGGCCGGCATCTCGCAGCTCGTTACCGATCGCCAACGCCGATGCCCCTGCGGGCACGTCCACTCGGACCGAATCGGTCGGTTCAGCAGCCGCATCCAGCGCGGCCCCGGCTCCGCTTCCAGGGCCTGAACAACCCGCAATCGCGAGGACCAATACGCCGAATCTCTTCACAGCGTTCCCAGATAATCCCGTAGCATCAGCGTAGCAGCCATTACGTCCTCGGTGCCCTTTCTTCGTCTCTTTCCACGTGGCACGCCGAGACGAAGTAACTCGCGCCTGGCCTCGAGCGAGCTGAGTCGCTCATCCCATTCCACCAGATGGACACCCAGCAGCTCTGCAAGTATGCGTCCAAACAAGCGTGCTTCCGCGGCCATTTCTCCCTCGCCACCATCCATCTGCAGCGGGACTCCGATCAAAATCCCAGCCAGATCCAGCTTCTCCAGCCCCGCAATCAGCGAGATAGGTGGGGAGGCTGCCGGAGGCTTGTTGAGAAAGACACTATGCGGGCTGGCTATAGTCTGGGTTGGATCCGAAACGGCGACCCCGATGCGCCGCCGTCCATAGTCGATCGCTGCTACTCTCCCGGCCCAGGAGAGGTCGTTCATGTCCACAGCTATTTCGTCCCTCCTTTTTCCGAGTCAGTCGCATCGGCGGGCCCAGGCCAACCTCTGTTCCTGTATCTGCTACCACGGAGGGCGAATCTCGGATCTCGGGCAGCGAACCCGCAAGCCACATACGGCAAGCGCACACGTGTCGGCAGGCGGCGTTGGTCTCCTCTGCGTGATACATTTGCTCTCCACAGGAGGGACGAATGGACGATCAAAGTGCGGCCGAAGCTCGCGGCCTTGTGGCAGGAATACTGATTGGTGTCCTCATGGGCGCGGCGGCAGCTCTGCTGACGGCGCCCCAGAGCGGACAGCGTACACGGCGCCTCATCGCTCGCCGGGCCGAGGACTGGAGCGACTCGGCCGGACAGTCGCTTGAGACCGCGGCAGAAGAGGCCCGTCGACTTGCCGACCGTGCCTCACGTGACGCTCGCCGCGCCGCGCGCCGTGCCCGGGAAGCGGCCAGTGATGTCGGAACTCGATTGGCCGACGTTGTGGAGCGCGAGCGAGGCCGGCAGGAGACCTGAGTGCTCCCTTCGGAGCTGATAGAGCGAAAGAGAGACGGTCACGAACTCACCTCTGAAGAGCTTGGGTTTCTGCTATCCGGGTACCAGGCCGGAGAGGTAGCGGACTATCAAATTTCCGCCTTTCTCATGGCGGTGTACTTCCAGGGTCTTTCCACGGCCGAGCTGTCCGCGCTGACGGGCGCCATGATTGATTCCGGACGGCGGCTGGACTTCGCCGGAGGCGAGTCTCCGGCGGTAGACAAGCACTCTACCGGTGGGGTTGGGGACAAAGTGTCTCTCGTTCTCGCTCCACTTCTGGCCGAGTTCGGCCTCCGCGTACCCATGATGTCCGGACGGGGGCTGGGACACACCGGCGGTACGCTCGACAAGTTGGAGTCCATACCCGGTTTTCAAACCCAGATCGATCTGACGGAATTCGAAGCCATCCTGGCGGACATTGGGTGCGCCATGATCGGCCAGACTCCCGAGGTGGCTCCGCTGGACGGGCGTCTGTATGCCCTTCGCGATGTCACGGGCACAGTTCAGTCGATCCCGCTCATCGCCTCAAGCATTATTTCGAAGAAAGTAGCGGAGGGCATTGAGGCGCTCGTGCTGGACGTGAAGTACGGCAGCGGGGCTTTCAAGCCCAGCTACGAAGCAGCGTTGGAGCTGGCCCAGGCCCTGGTGACTCTGGCGGCGGCGGAAGGACTGAAGGCCTCGGCCCTTCTCACGGCTATGGAGCAGCCGCTGGGCGTCACGGTGGGGAATGCGTTAGAGGTCCGGGAGTCGATCGAAACGTTGGCGGGGGGTGGGCCAGCTGACCTTAGGGAAGTCACCCTCGCACTCTGCGCCGAGGCGGTCGTGCTGAGCGGAGTGGCTGATGAGACCGCGGCCCGAACCCGCCTGGAAGCGATTCTGGATTCGGGCGCGGCACTGGAGCGGTTTGCCAAACTCATCGAGCGGCAAAGCGGCGACCCCAGCGTCGTCGAGAACCCCGATCGTCTACCGTCCGCGCCGGTTCAGGTGCCGTGGGTTGCCAGCCGTGACGGGTTTGTAGGCTCGATTGACGCCCGCCAGGTGGGCCTGGCGGCGATCGAACTCGGGGCCGGTAGGGCTCGGATCGAAGACGTGGTGGACCCCGCGGTAGGCTTCGAGATCGAATGCGGAATCGGTGACCCGGTGGAAACCGGGCAGCGCCTGGCCACTATTCACGCGGCCAGCAAGTCCGCGGCCGAAGCGGCCGCCGAACGGCTTCAGCGAGCCATTGCTCTCGTACCTGAAGCGCCTCCCGAAGCACCTCCGCTCGTCCGCTGCCGAATTGGACCCGGCGGCTAGAAGTCGAAATCGTCCCCGACAGAGAGTCCGACCGAATCCCCTGGCAGGCTGTCCTCCAGTACGCGGGCCCCGAACGGCCCATGCATTTCGCATAGCGTTCGAGGTTCTGTTCCCGGCACATAGTACTCCTGGTAGACCTCATCAGCCGGGCACCATTCGCTCGCCAGTTGCCCGGTACGCCGGTCCACGCGCCGTGCAATCAGACCTGCCGGCCGGGGCCACTCCGGCGGCGCCGGATGGTGTTCGTAATACCACTTCAGCGCGGCCGCGTTTACGGGAGCTGCGTCCACCCCGCCCTGGGCGTCCGTGCGGATGCGGGCCGGCCGGTCAAAGCCCACCCAGGTTGCCGTCACGAGATTCGGTGTGAACCCTATGAACCACGCGTTCGTGGTCTCATTCGTGGTGCCGGTCTTACCCGCTACAGGCACGTCGTACGGGACTCCGCCCCTACGGATCGCGATCCCCGATCCCCGATCCACGACATCTCTCAGCATAGACACCATGATCCAGGAGGTGTTTTCGTCCAGCACCTCCTCCCGGTCCACCGTGCTCTCCCATAGCACCTCGCCCTCGGGGTTCTCGATTCGCAGGATGGGTCTCGGGGCGACGCGTACTCCCAGGTTGGCGAATGTCGTGTATACCTGCACGAGTTCGATGGGCCGGACCGCCGCGGCTCCGATTGCCGTGGACGGGAACGCCGGCACCTCAGTGGTGATGCCCATCCGGTGCGCGAACTGTACGGCGGTCTCGACGCCGATACGCTGTGCGATCTTGACCGCGACGACGTTTACCGATCGAGTCAGCGCCTCGCGCAGGGTGATGGGACCCCTGAATGTGCCGGTGAAATTACGGGGTGACCAAATGCTCCCGTCCGCCTGCACGAACTCGATCGGTGAGTCGAAAATCACTTCTGACGCAGGCATTCCGCTCGCAACCGCAGCTGTGTACACGATCGGTTTGAACGCGGAACCAGGCTGCCGCACAGCTTGGGTCGCCCGGTTGAACTCTGAATCATCAAAGTCGCGTCCTCCCACCATGGCCAGGACATCGCCCGTTTCGGGATCGACGGCCATAAACATGCCCTGGAGGTACGGTATGTCCCCAGCCAGTTCATCTTCGGGCCAGTCCCGCGTCTCCGCGTAAGTGGGAGCCTTGAACCCGGGCTGTTGCTCGATCCACCGTAGCTGCGCTTCCAGAGCCGAATCCGCCGCGGCCTGAAACGCCGGATCGAGTGTGGTGAAAATACGCAGCCCCGCCTCGTAAATCCGACTTCCGTAACGCTCAATCACGATCCGGCGGACCCACTCCACGAAGTACGGTGCGCCCGGCTCAGACGTGCCGCTGGGATTCAGCAGGAGCGGGTATGCCATGGCTGTGATGGCATCTTCGTCGCTAATGCGCTTCTGCCGAGCCATCTGGCGGAGCACCAGGTTACGCCGCTGGATGGATCTTTCCGGCTGCTTGACCGGGGAATAGCGCCCGGGCGCCCGGGGAAGGCCCGCCAGCAGAGCGGCCTCTGGGAGGTTCAGGTCGGCGGCATCTTTTCCGAAATAGCGCTGCGCCGCGTTCTGGATCCCATATACGCCGTCAAAGTTGATCTGATTCAGGTAGGCTTCCAGGATCTCTTTCTTGGTGAGGGCTGACTCGAGAGACCTGGCGACCTTCATTTCCCGAAGCTTCCGCCGCACAGAGATATCCCGCCGATCTACGACTCCGGCAAACATATTTCCGGCGAGCTGCTGCGTGATCGTACTTCCCCCGGCCCCGCCGAACCCTCCAAACGCCAGCTCTACCGCGGCGCGTAGAGTGCGCAGGTAGTCGATCCCGTGATGGCTCCAAAACCGGCGGTCCTCGATCGCGACGAACGCCTCGGTGACGAATTCCGGAAGGTCGGAATACTCGATAGCTGTACGGCGCTCGATCGCAAACTCGTGCAGCAGGCTGCCGTCGGCAGCGTAGACCCTGGTCGCCTCTTTCGGTTCAAAGGCGTAGATCTGGGCCACCGATGGACAGTCGTCACAAATGTGTTTCCACGAACCCAGCGCGGCACCCGTGCCAAGTGCAGCGAGCCCTGCAATAGCGGCCCCCAGCCGCCAGCGTCCGCGCGGCCCGAGCCGGCCCCAGGTACGATCCCGCAGATGTCTCGCGCGACTGCGCAGCCGCAGGTGCCCGGCGAGGCTTCCTGACCCGCGTGCCAGCTGGCCCCATATCTTCCTGAGTTGATTCAACCTACCCCGTCCTCGTAGCATGAATGCGACCGTACTATAGGTCAGTCCTACCAAAGACGAAATGCGAATGTTTCCGACGGTCGAAGAACAGATAGCACGGATCACGGACGGAGTGGCCGAAGTCATTCCCGAAGGGGCGCTGCACGCCAAGCTCCAGGCGTCTCTAGAAAGCGGCGAGCCCCTGATCGTGAAGCAGGGCTTCGACCCGACCCGACCCGACCTTCATCTTGGTCACGCCGTTTCTATAGACAGGCTGCGCGTGTTCCAGGAGCTGGGACATCGGGTCGTCTTTCTGATCGGAGATTTTACGGCGCTCATAGGGGACCCTTCCGGACACAACGAGACGCGTCCCGCCCTTACGCCTGAAGAAATCGAGCTGAATCTGGCGACCTACCAGGAGCAGGTGGGCAAGATACTGGATCCGAGCCTCACCGAGCTTCGCCGAAACAGCGAGTGGCTCGCACCCATGACGCTGCCTGACGTCCTCGGATTGACCGCGCAGTACACGGTCGCCCGGATGCTGGAAAGGGACGACTTTTCCCGGCGCTATG